>JAYVTU010000105.1:0-15198 GCA_043788485.1 Planctomycetota bacterium | reverse complement strand
GTGGTTTCCCGGAGGCGGGATGAGTGTGTGTGGGATTCGCAGTCTTAAGGTGTGGAATCGGCGGGGTGTTAAGACGGGAGGTTCGGCGGGAGCGGTGTGAGAAACGGGGGTGGGGGGAGGGGGTGAAAATGTCCGGTCGACGGGTTTGTGCGCACGGACGTGGTCTTGCGTCTTGCGTTGAGGGTCTTGCGTTTGGGATTCAACGCGAGACCCGAGACACAAGACGCGAGACTTGGGCATTGGCCGCGCTTGCGGGTTTTGGTGGGGGAAGTAACTTGTAGGGCTGGTTTACCGGTGCCAAGGGGATCTCATGGCTGCGACTGCGACAATGGATGCGTCGGTGCTCTCGCTCATCGAGTCGTGCGGCGTCGTCGGCGCGGGCGGCGCGGGGTTTCCGACGCATGTGAAGCTCAAGGCGACGGCCGACACCATCATCCTCAACGCCGCCGAGTGCGAGCCGCTGCTGCACAAGGACAAGGAGCTGCTGCGCGTCTACCCCGATGAGGTCATCGCGGGGCTCGAGGCGGCGCGGAAGCTCGTCGGGGCCAAGTCGTCGATCATCGGCATCAAGTACAAGTACACGGACGTGATCGCGCTGCTGGAGAAGAAGCTGCTGCCGGGCATGAGCGTGACGGAGCTGTCGGATTCCTATCCGGCGGGCGACGAGTTCATCCTGGTTTACGACACGACGGGCAAGATCATTCAGCCGGGCAAGATCCCGCTGAGCGTGGGCTGCGTCGTGATCAATGTCGAGACGGCGCTGAACATCGCGCGGGGGAAACCCGTGACGACGAAGTTCCTGACCGTCGCCGGCGCGGTGAAGAATCCGGTGACGATCGAGGTGCCGATCGGCACGACCTACGCCGAGGCGATCGCGCTGGCCGGCGGGGCGACGATCGCCGATCCGGTCGTGCTGGTCGGCGGTACGATGATGGGCAAGTTCTCCGAGGACCTGTCGCAGCCGATCACCAAGACGACTGGCGGCTTGATCGTGCTGGGGCGCGATCATGCTCTGGTGCGCCGGTACACGCAGCCGTGGAAGGCGATCAAGATCATCGGCGCCAGCGCCTGCGATCAGTGCGGGTTCTGCACGTACTTCTGCCCGCGTTATCTGCTGGGCCATCCCATCGAGCCGCACAAGGCGATGCGTTCGCTGGGCTTCAACATGGGCGGCAACGCCAACACGATCGGCACGCTCTTCTGCTGCGAGTGCAACCTCTGCACGATGATGGCGTGCCCCGAGGACCTCGATCCCAAGAACGTCTGCTCGACCAACAAGCACACGCTGATGAAGGGCGGGACGAAGTGGGCGGTCGAGGCGGAGCCGAACCGGGCGGAGATGAACCTGGACAACCGCCGCGTGCCGATCTCGCGGCTGATCACGAAGCTGGGGCTCACGCAGTTCGTCAACAAGGGCCCGCTGGAAGGCGGCGTGACGTTCACGCCGAAGCGCATCGTGCTGCCGCTCAAGCAGCACGTCGGCGGCCCCGCGGCGGCGACGGTGAAGGTCGGCGACCGCGTGAAGGTCGGCGATGTGATCGCCAGGCCCGCCGCCGGTGCGCTGGGCGCGGTCATCCACTCCAGCATCGCCGGGACCGTCCGCGGGCTCGATGCACAGAACATCACGATTGAGGCTTGAACATGGCTGCTGACCGCGAAGCTCTCGGAATGATCGAACTGACCAGTGTGGCGATCGGCTACCTGGTGCAAGATGCGATGCTCAAGGCCGCCGACGTGCAGTGCCTGATGGCACGCACGATCTGCTCGGGCAAGTTCATCGTGCTCGTCGGCGGACAGGTGGCTCCGGTCCGCGCGTCCGTCGAGGCGGGCCTGGCCGCGGCCCCGGATGGCGTGATCGATCACATCACCATCGCCAACATCCACCCGAGCGTGTTCCAGGCGCTGGGCGACATGGTGCAGGTGACGCTCGACCGCGGGGACGCGGTGCCGTCGCTGGGCATTGTCGAGACGTTCAGCGCCTCTAGCGCCATCGAAGCGGCGGACGCCGCGGCCAAGGCGGCGAACATCCAGCTCTTCCGCATTCATTTGGCGATGGCCCTGGGCGGCAAGGGCTTCATCATGTTCAGCGGCACGATCTCCGACTGCAAAGCGGGCGTCGAAGCCGGCGCCGCGGTGGTGCGCGACAAGGGACTCTTAGTTGCGACCGCGGTGATCGCGAGGCCGGCGAAGGAATTGTTCGGGGAGCGGTTGTAAATAGCCGACCCCTTTGGGGGCGGTGCAGCGGACGACACCGATTCAGGAACGCGCGATGTTCAATTGGTTTGCGCCAAAGTGCCCGGTCGATGCCGTTGAGCAGGCATGGATCGAGAAACGGATGACTTGGCTCACGGAGCAGTTTGGGATTGAGCGACTTCGTGCAGTTCGCGTGGTTCTTCCGATTTCAGAATTTTTTCCTGAACCATACGATGGCAAGGAAGCGGCAATCCGAACGCTGTTGAATCGCGTTTGTGTTTACATGCAGATTCCGCCGGAACGCGTGGACGTCCAGTTTTACAAGCAGAAGCCCGATCATTTAATTGATCCGGACAATCCCGGTACGGCGGGCGTCTATGCGGGAGGAGAACAGAAGTCGCGCATCGGGATCGAGGTTTCTACTCTGAAAGATCCCATCTCGCTCATAGCGACGATGGCGCATGAATTGGCGCATGTGCATTTGTTGGGAGACAAACGAATCTCAGGCCAGGAAGATGATCACGAGCCGCTAACTGACCTAACGACCGTATTTTTCGGTTTGGGGATTTTTAATGCAAACGCGACCGTACGGTTCGCCCAGTGGACATATGGCAACTGGCAAGGGTATGGAATTCGCGGTTCAGGCTATCTAACTGAAGAGGCCTTCGGATATGCATTGGCATGGTTTGCCCGCGCCCGAGGCGAAACGAAACCCCGATGGGCGAAGTGCCTAAACACGAACGTTCGCTCTAGCTTCAAGCAGGCAACGCGGTATTTCAAGCTGGAACAATCACGCGGCGGCAATTGAGCCGAGCATCGCGAAGCCGCAAGCGGCGGGATAAACGGAATAAACGTCAGCGGCGGCGCGGGGTGCGGGTTTGGCCGCGGAATTTGGCGGGCGCGGTTTGGTTCTGCAGTGAATGAATTGGAGATTGACAGCGGACGATGCGTCCCGTGCAAGGGGTGGTCGCGTCCGCTATCAATCTCGGACAGGGGGAAATCAATGGCAAGTTCCAAGCGTCTGATCACCGCGGCGGCTGTGGCTCTGGGTCTGCTCGGCGGGGCGGCGACGCCTTCGCTGGCGGTTTCGCTCAAGGTCAATCAGTTCGGCAACGGCAAATCCAGCGGCAAGGCCGACGATAAGAACGACAAGAAGGATAAGTCGAGCGACAAGAACGACGACAAGTCCGGCAATTCCGACAAGAACGACGACTCGCACGGCAAGGCTGACTTGTCCAAGGATGATTCCAAGGGCGACTCCAAAGACAAAGACAACTCCAAGGACGACAAGAACGACAAGTCCCACGATGACAACGGCGACCGCGTTGCGCACCCGCTCGTGTCGGACAAGCCCGTCACCGACGACGTCAGCGATCATGGCAAGGACAACGGCAAGGCCAACGATGACAAGAAGGGCGACAGCGGCAAGCACGATGACGAGTTGGGCGACCTGCGCATCGACCCGATCATCGTGATCAATCACGACGGCGAGGACCACGTCATCGACGCCAGCCACAACGATGGCGAAAACAAGGACAAGGGTAACGACAAGAGCGGCAAGTCCGACAAGAACAAGCACGGCGACGACCAGCCCGTGCTGGCCGATGGCCACAAGAACAAGCACGGCGTCAATGAGAAGGACGAGTTCGGCGAGGACTGCGCCAAACTCATCCACGACATCCAGGACTGCAAGCCCAAAGATCACAGCCAGGATGACGACAACAGCATCTGCCGTCGCCACGGCGAGCACGATGGCGGTCCGATCTGTGACAACCATCCGATCGTCCCCGAGCCCGCGGGCGCCGCGGTGATGGGTCTCGGTGCGCTGCTGATCGGGATGCGGCGGATGAAGAAGTAAGAGCGTTAGACGGCAAACGGCGATCCGTTGGGCGGGGTTTCACCCGCCCAACGGGTCAAAGTTCGAGCTGCCTGCCGAGTTCGACCACGCGGTTGGCCGGGAGATTGAAGAACTCGGTCGCCGGGCGTTCGTTGTGGTAGAGGAAACCGAAGAGGCCTTTGGCGAGCCTGCCCATCGGTCCGCCGCGCACGATGCGGAGGCTGACGCGGCCCAGGTAATAGCTGACCATGTCGGGATCGACGGTGAGCCCGATGGCTGCGCACTCGCGCAGGGCCTTGGGCACATCGGGCTCCTCCATGAAGCCGTAGGAGACGGTCAGTTCCCAGATCCCCTGGCCGACGTCGTCGAGGCGGAGGCGTCGCTCCGGCGGGCAGTGGGGCATGGAGAGCGTCTGGACGGCCAGGAGGATCACCTTCTCGTGCAGCACGCGGTTGTGCTTGATGTGATGCATGAGCACCATGGGCACGACGCCCGATCGGCTTGTCATGAACACCGCCATGCCCGGCACGCGGTGGAGATGCTCGCGCTTCATGTCTTCCAGGAAAATCTGCAGCGGCAGGTTCACGGAGTAAATGGGGCGGGCGAGGATGTTGCGGCCCTCGAACCAGTCGAGCATTACGACGAAGAACACCGACGCGACACACAGCGCCACCCAGCCGCCCTCGGCGAGCTTGTTGAGGTTGGATGTGAAGAACGCCAGGTCCACGATCAGGAAGATGCCCATGATCGGCAGGGCGACCATGATCGGCCAGTTCCACTTTTCCCGCGCAACCTTGTAGAGCAGGATCGTCGTGATCGTCATCGTGCCCGTGACGGACAGGCCGTACATCGACGCGAGTGCCGAGGACGTTCGGAAGCTGACGACGAGCGTGAGGCAGGCGAACATGAGGATGGTGTTGACGAAGGGGACGTAGATCTGGCCCCGCATGGCGGCGGAGGTATGGACGATGCGGAGACGGGGGGCGTAGCCGAGCTGGACAGCCTGCTGGGCCAGCGAATAAGCGCCGGAGATCAGGGCCTGCGACGCGATGATCGTGGCGAGGGTGGCGATGATGGTCATCGCGATTCCCATGCCGTGCGGCACGATGTTCCAGAAGGTGTCGAGCTTTTCGGGATTCAGAATGTCTTTTTCCGAGAGGCTCAGGGCGTAGGCGACCTGCCCGAAGTAGTTGAGCAGGAGGCAGGGGAACACGACGAGGTACCAGGCACGGCGTATGGGGGCGCGGCCGAAGTGGCCCATGTCGGCGTAGAGGGCCTCGGCGCCGGTGACGACGAGCACGATCGCCGCCAGGAGGAAGAAGGCTTCCTTGGGGTCGTGGGTGATGAGTTGCAGGGCGTAATGCGGGCTGAGCGCGACGAGCACGCCGGGGTGGCGGAAGATGGCGAGTGTTCCGCAGAAGGCGATGCTCACGAACCAGACGACCATCATGGGCCCGAAGTATCCGCCGAGCTTGCCGGTGCCGTGTTTCTGGATGAGGAACAGGAAGACGAGGATGCCGAGCGTGACGGGGATGACGAGGAACTGCAGGCTCTCGCCGCCGACTTTTTCGATGCCCTCGACGGCCGAGAGCACGGAGATGGCGGGCGTGATCATGCCATCGGCCAGCAGAAGCGCTCCGGCCAGCAGCCCGAGCACGACGATCTTGCGCCTCTTGCGTTTGCTGGGCTCATCGCCCTCGCGGCCCGCCGACCACCCGCCGGTTAGCAGCGCCAGCAGAGCCAGGATGCCGCCTTCGCCCTCGTTGTCGGCCCGCAGCGCGATCGTCAGATACTTCACGACGACGACGATGACCAGCGTCCACACCGCAATCGAGAGCATGCCCAGCATCTCCCAATCGTGCAGCGCCCGGATCGCGACCTCGGGCTTGACGCCCGGAATCCTCGCCATGTGCTTGAGCGATTCGGCCAACGCGTAGAGCGGCGACGTGCCGATGTCGCCGTAAACCACGCCGAGCGCGGCAAGCGAAAGCTTCCACATCGTCGAGTCGTGGCTGTGGTCCGTCGCGGGCGCCGATACGGTCACGGTCTTAGGCTCGGGCTCGGTTGTGACTTGCGTGGTCATTTTGGAAGTGAAAAGAGTAGCAGGAAAAGCGGGGTATACAAGTTTGCGAAGTTGCACGCCATGCCTATTTTTTAGGCATTTATGAATGCGGACCGCCGGGAGCCATTTCCGTTCCCCCACCCCCATCGTCTATCATTCCCAGCCCATGGCCACGCACCGTTTCAGCCTCACCGACCGCATCCTCACGCCCGGCCCGTCGCCCGAGCAGTTCACGCGACGCGGCAAGCCGAAGTGGCTGCGCATGCAGCTGCCGACCAGCGACAAATACTTCCAGCTCCGCCGACTCATCGATGAGCACAAGCTCCACACCGTCTGCAAGGAAGCCGCCTGCCCCAACATGGGCGAGTGCTGGTCGGCCGGCGTCGCGACGCTCATGATCCTCGGCGACACCTGCACGCGATCCTGCGGATTCTGCCACATCAAGACCGGCCGCCCGCCTTCGCTCGATCTCGATGAGCCCCGCCGCGTCGCCGATGCGGTGCGCCTGATGAACCTGAACTATGTCGTGCTCACCAGCGTCGACCGCGATGAGCTGCCCGATGGCGGCGCCGCCGTGTGGGCCGAGACGATCCGTCAGACGCGGGCCGCTTCGCCGCAGACGCAGATCGAGGTGCTCATCCCCGACTTCCAGGGTGATTGGGATGCACTGCAGGTCGTGCTCGATGCCAAGCCCGATGTGCTCGCGCACAATCTGGAGACGGTGAATCGGCTCTACACCGCCGTGCGTCCGCAGGCGAAATATTACCGCTCAATCGAGCTGCTCCGCCGCGCCAAGGAGCAGGGCTTCGCCGCCAAGACCGGCATCATGGTCGGCATCGGCGAGCGCGATGAGGAAGTGAATCACCTCATGGCCGAAGTGCAGCAGCTCACGCAAACCGCGCGCGGCTCCTGCGACATCCTGACGATCGGCCAGTACCTCCAGCCCTCGCCGGAGAATCTGCCCGTCAGCCGATTCGTCGAGCCCACTGTGTTCGACACCTTCAAGCAGGTCGGCGAGGCCGCGGGCTTCATCCACGTCGAATCCGGCCCGATGGTCCGCAGCTCCTACCACGCCGACAAACAAGCCAAACTCGCCCACGCCGCGGCCCACGCCCCGCATACCGCCGTGTGACTCCCCGTTTAGCGACGGCCCTCGGGCCGTGTTTCCCGGAGCCCGTCGTGCCCAATCGACTCCATCGCGGCGCATCATTGTTCGTCGCGATTCTATTCGCGCTCGCGCTCATCTCCCCGCTCCGCGCCGACACCGTGCGCACCACCGATGACCGCAGCTTCGAGGGCAAGATCGTCGCCAAGACGCCGACGTGGATCACGATCGACACCGTCATCGCCGGCATCCGCGCCAAGCTCACGCTCAAGACCGCCGACCTCGCCGTCGTCCACGAAGCCCCGTTCCCGCCCGATTTCTTCAATCCCCCGCCCATGGCTCCCGAGCCCGACGCCGCGCCCCTCACCGATCTCGACACGCCGTATATCGAGGTTCCCATCACTGGCCCGATCGGCAAGAGTGTCTACGCCGAGGGCATCGCCTCCGCGCTCTCCTACGCCGCCGCACGCAAGATCCATCACGTCGTCTTCACCATCGATTCCACCGGCGGCGACCTCTTCGAAACCATCGCCGTCCACGCCGCCCTCCAGCACCGCGACCCATCCATCATCTGCCACGCCCTCGTGCGAAACTGCGCCGGCGAGGCGATCGTCATCGCGATGTCGTGCAGCACCGTCCACCTGAGCCCCGGCGCGAAGCTCGGCGGCCGCCTGCGATCGGAACTCATCGCCGAGGAAAAAGCCTCGCCGCCCAATCAGGTCCTCCGCGGTCAGATCGCACACGAGCTGGGCGCCCTGCCCGGCCGCACCGCCAACGAAGGCTACATCGTCCGCTCGCTGATCGATCCGCGCGTCACCTTCGCCGCGTGGAAAGACCCGTCGGCGCCCGGCGGCATCAACGTCGGCGCCAGCCTCCCGCCCAAGCTCAAGCCCGAGGACATCATCTTCGACGACCGCGACCCGCGCAGCTCCATCCAGCTCACGACCGAGCAGGCCGCCGCGCTGGGCTTTCCGACATTCAAGGGGAGCGCCGCGGACCTCGGCGAGGAATTGAAATTCGCGAGCTGGAAACCCGAGAGCGAATTCGGCCGTCGCGCCATGGTGCGCGCCGTCGCGATGCATCCGCGCCACGCCGTCGTCATTCCCAAGGGCCAGCAGTTCGAGCGGCGTGTGCGCGACAACATCCGTCAGCGCGAGATCGCCGATCGCTATCTCCAGCGCTTCCTGCAGAAGGCCGCGGATATCGATCCGGTCAACAGCGACTACGGCGTCTACTCCCGCCGTTACAACTGGAAAACACCCGCCAAGATCCCCGCCCCGCCCCCCGATCCCGCCGCGCTGGCGGTCGGCTATCTCGACCGCTCCATCCTCGCCATGAAATTGCTCAGCCAGCTCGACCGCGATGCGACCGACCTGGGCATCGCGCGGACCTACACACCTGCTGAAGCTGACGCGTATCTCAGCGACCTCGAGGCGAAACGCGGGAAGCTCAAGTAGGGCAGGGTTTCACCCTGCCTCTTCATCCCCGTTCCTGATGCTGTAAAATCAAACCATGATCCATCCACGCCATCTCCTCGTCGCCCTCATCGCCGCGTCAGCGCTCGCGCCTTCCGCCCGCGCCGCCATCTCCGAATTCGCCGAGCCTTTCAAGGCGACTTGGGGCGACAAGGTCAAAGCCGCCGCCGCCACGCCGGGCGGCAAGGACGACCTGCAGCTCGCCACCGAGATCCTCGACGCCGCCCGCAAGAACGGCGTCGCGCCGGGCCTCGCCGGTTACATGTGTGAGCAGGCCTACACCCTCGCCGGCAAAGATCCGACCGGCCTCAGCACCGCGATCGACGCCATGAGCTACCGCGGCGCGATCCTGCCCGAGACCCGCGCCGACTGCGCCGACAAGGCCCTGGCGATGGGCCAGCGTCAGTTCATCTCCGCGCGTCCCGCCGACAAGGCCGTCGCCGGCGACCGCCTCATCGACATCCTCATCGCCCAGGCCGACCTCTGGTCCGACTCCGGCGAATATGAGAAAGCAGCCGTCGCACTCAAGCGAGCGAGCACGACCGCCGCGGGCCTCAAGAGCGAGCGTGCCGCCCAGATCACCGCCCAGTCGCAGCTCCTCCAGCACCGCCAGAAAATCTCGCTCGTTCTCGCGCCGCATCTCGCGAAGCTCAAGACGAACGCGCAGGACAAGGAAGCGGCACACGCCGCGATGCGCTACTACACCGTCGACTTCGACAACCCCGCCAAGGCCGCCGGCTACGCCGACGCCGCCGGCGATGCGGAGTGGACGAAGAGCCTCCACATCGTCCTCAGCCCCGACAAGGAGCTGAAAGACACCGATGCCCTCGCCGTCGGCGAGTGGTACCGCGGTCTCTCCGCCAAAGCTGCCCCGCCCGTCGCCGGATCGATGCTCCAGCGTTCCTATCACTACTACCTGCAGTTCATCATCCGCCACCCGCCGACCGATCCGCAGCGCATGAAGATCGAGGACCTCACCGCGAAGCTCGAAGAGTCAATGCACAAGCTCAACGTCGAAGTCCCCGAATCCCCGCTCGTCGCCAGCGACAGCAAACCGCATCGGCGCGCGTCATTCTTCGGCATCGAGGTCAAATAATTTCCGCCGCTTGCGGCTTCGCAATCCGGCGATTCACTTCGCGCCCAACGGATTGTCTTGCCACAGCCGGAACCCGCCGAGGAAGGCATTCGCGTTGTCGCCGAGGCGTGCGTGCTCGGGCAGCTCGGTCAGACGCTTGGCGTTGCCGCCGCCCAGCACGACGTAATCGGCGACCATCGCCGCGCGGAGCCGCTCCGTGACATCGTGCACCGCCTTCTGCCACTTCTTGCGGCCCAGTTTTTCCAGGCCCGCCAGCCCGACATACTCCTCGAAACTCTTCTTCCGCTTGTAAGGCAGATGCGCCAATTCCAGATCGACGATCGCCTCCTCCGTGATCAGCGCCGAGCCGAGGCCCGTGCCCAGACCGAGGAAAAGCATGCGCCCGCCGTCATAGCTGCCCAGCGCCTGCATCGCGGCGTCGTTGATCACCTTCGTCGGCTTGCCCAGCGCTTTTTCAAAATCGAATCGCGTCCACCCGCCGCCCAAGTGCCGCGGCTCGTCCTTCGGTCGGCCCTTCTCGACGGGCCCCGGAAAGCCGACGCTCACCACGTCAAACGTCCAGTCGCCGAGCATCGCAAGCACGCCACGCACCATCTGCACCGGCGTCAGCTCGTGGCCCGACGGGAACTTGATCGGCGTCCGCTTGCCGCTCAGCAGAAACTTCACGTTTGTCCCGCCCACGTCGATGGCCAGCACGTTTTTCTTCATCATGGGAGTTTACCCGGATCGGTCGCGTGCGGCACCGCTTTTTCTGTGGTATAGATGCGCGCTATGAGCAAAACATTCCGCGCAGCCATCATCGGGGTCGGGGCGATCGGGTCGATGCACGCCAGGGCGATGCGTGACGTGCCGAACCTCAAGCTCGTCGCCGGGTTCACCATGGTTGAAGCCGCGGGAAAGAAGTTCGCCACGGACAATAGCTGCAACTACTACGGCGACTATGTCGAGCTCCTCGAAAAGGAGAAGCCCGACTTCGTGACGATCTGCACGCCCAGCGGCGCGCACCTCGAGCCGGCACTCGCCGCGCTGGAGCGCGGCGTCCCGGTGCTCTGCGAAAAGCCCATCGAGATCCGCCTCGACCGCGTCGATCAGATGATCGCCGCCGCGAAAAAATCGGGCGTCATGCTCGGCGGGATCTTCCCGCAGCGTTTCAATCCCGCGAATGCTCCGCTGCTCGCCGCTGCGAAGGCCGGCCGCTTCGGCAACCTCGCCTGCATCAACGCCTACGTCCCCTGGTGGCGCGACGACGCCTACTACGGCCCGGGCCGCTGGCAGGGCACGCTCAAGTTCGACGGCGGCGGCGCCCTGATGAACCAATCCATCCACAGCGTCGACATCATGCAGTGGCTCGCCCACGCCGCGATGCCCGAGCTTGCGCCCGAGCTGAATCCCGTCGAGCAGGTATTCGCCTACACCGGCAAGCGGGCGCACGATCCGCAGCGCCTCGAAGTGGAAGATACCGCCGTCGTCGTGCTCCGCTTCCGCAACGGCGCGATGGGCCAGATCCTCGCGGCGACCTCGATGTTCCCCGGCTCGCTCCGCCGCCTGCAGATGTCCGGCCGGGACGGCACCGTCGAGATCGTCGAGGAGCAGGTGACGGCGTGGCAGTTCCGCACCGACCTGCCCGAGGACATTGCCATCCGCGCCAAGTTCGCCGCCGACAGCAAAACGCAGGGCGGCGCCTCCGACCCGATGGCCATCGATTGCGGCCACCACACGCGCAACATCGCCGCGTTCGTCAGCGCCCTAGCCGGCGAATCGAAGCTGACGATCGACGGTCACGAATCGCGCAAGGCCGTCGCGATCATTCAGGCGGTGTATGAGTCGGCGGCGAGTGGGAAAGCGGTGGACGTGACGTAATGACGAAATTCGAATGACGAATGAATGATCAAATTCCAAATTCCAATAGGGACACGGAGATGCGACGCGATTCTCCCCATTGGAATTTGATCATTGGAATTTGATTCGTCATTCGAATTTCGTCATTCGTCATTTTGATTGAGTCTTCGCCCGAAGTGCCACGATATTATTGGACGCTCCGCCAAGGCTTTCCCATTTCGCCTCTTCCTCACAGCCCCTACAAAAGTCACCCCCCGAAATTTCCGATGGTTGGGTTATCGAGCCGCAAGGCTTTGATGGAGACCCGCCATGCACACCTTCGCCAACACCGTCGCCGCCAGCCCCGCCAAGGCCCTCGCCAAGATCGATTACTCCGATCGTCGGCACCACGCGCGTCTGCCGCTCGGCTGCGCCGTCAAGGTGTACGATCCCATCGGCCGGCGATACCGCGCGGGCGTCACGAAGAACATCTCCGCCGGCGGCGCCCTCATCGAGCTGCACGGCTCGCTCTACGCCCGCGCCGGTCAGGAACTCGGCGTCGCCATCGACTGGTCCACGACCCACCCGCTCATCGGCCACAATGACCTGTCCACCGCGATCGTCGTCCGCGTCGACACGACCAACGCCACCGCCCCGACCGTCGCCATCCGCTTCGCCGCCGCCCAGCCCCACGCCGCGGCGGCCTGAAGGAGAGATAACCACAGAGGCACAGAGGCACAGAGGAAGGCAAAGAAGAGAATTTTTTTAGAGAGAATCAAAAACAGAGGTCACCGAGCAAGGCATGGAATGGAATGGAATGATAAATCCATTCTTTTGCCTTCTTCCGTGACCTCTGTCTTTTTTGTTTCTTCTCTAAAAATCTCTCTCTTCTTTGCCTTCCTCTGTGCCTCTGCGCCTCTGTGGTTAATCCTGCCTTGATTCAATCAACATTGCCGCACGCAGCGTTTCCGCGACGCTCCAGGCCTGCGCTGGGCATCCATCCGGGCGGTGGGGGGCGTTGCCGTCGTAGATCTCGTGGAGCTGGCCGAGACCCGGGCCCATGAGACGGTTAAGCAGTGGGGCGATCGCCTGCCGCGCATGCTTCTTTGCCGCCGGTGAGAAGTCGTGCGCCCGCAGCCAGCCCTCGACGTAGGGGCCGATGAGCCAGGCCCACACGGTCCCCTGGTGATACGACCGGTCGCGGTCGAACATCGAGCCGGCGTAGTGGCCGTGGTAGTGCCAATCGTGATCGGGCAGCGTGCGCAGGCCCATCGGCGTCAGCAACTGCTCGCGGACGGCCTGCATCACCTTCTTCTTCCGCGATGCGACCAGCGGCGAGTGCGGCAGCGACACGGCGATCACCTGATTGGGCCGGAGCGAGAAGTCGGTGCCGTGCTCATTGACATGGTCGAGCAGGTGGCCCTTATCCTCCCACCAGAATGTCGCGTTGAAGGATTTCTTGACCTTCGCGGCGAGCTTGCGATAGGTCGCGCCAACCGCGGTGGAGACCTCGCAATCGTGCATCGCCTCGGCGCAGCCGACGAGTGCGTTGTACCAGAGGGCGTTGATCTCGACGGATTTGCCGAAGCGCGGCGTAAAGACGACGCCGTCGCGCTTTGCGTCCATCCAAGTGAGCTGCGTGTCGATCGAGCCGGCGTAGATCAGGCCGTCGCGGTCCATCTTCACGGGGCCGTCCGTGCCGTGCTGGTAGGCGTCGATGATCTGGCGGCAGGCGTCGGCGAAGGTGCCGCACCAGCTCGCCTCGTCGCCGGACATGGCGCGATACTTCAGCGCGGCGTTGATGAACCAGAGGCTGGCGTCCACGGTGTTGTAGTGCGGCTCGCCGCCGTAGTCGTCGAAATGGTTGGGCACGAGGCCGCGCCGGATGTGACGGGCGTAGGCGTGCAAAGTGGTGCGGGCGTCATCGAAGCGGCCGGTGGCGAGCATCAGGCCCGGCAGGCTGATCATCGTGTCGCGACCCCAGTCGGCGAACCAGGGATAGCCGGCAAGGATCGTCGCCATCGAAGCGCTGTCCACGCGGCGCTCGACGATGAAATCATCCGCCGCGAGGGCGAGATAATTCCACGGACCATTCTCCCCCGCCTCTTTCCGCACGTGCTCCACTTGCAGCGCGAGATGTCCCGCGCGGCCGTCGGGCTTGTCACAGGCCGCAACATCAATCGGCTCAATGCCGAAGTAAAGCTTGAACTCGCAGACCGCGTCGCCGCAGTCGGTGAAGGTCTTCTCGTAGCGTCCCGGTGCGAAGAGGTCGCCGCAATCGTCGGAGTGCCGGGCGCTCTCGACGCGGTGCGCGAATCGCTGCCAGGTGTCGTGGTGCTCGATGAATTGGCCGGTGGAGCTGAGCATGTGGAGCGCGGGCCAGCCGTTGACTTCGATCCGGTGGCTCGCGCCGTCGGGGATGACGCGCGGCGATTCGCTGGCCCAGCCCTGGCGCAGGTGATGGAAATCGCGCATGGCCAGCAGCGGCGTCAGCGTGAGCTTCACCTCGGGCGGCAGATCGGTGCTCGCATCCGACGGCGAGAAGGCGGGTTCGATTCGGTAGGTGAGCACAGCGAGCTGGCGGCGCCAGACGAGGCGGAGCTCCTTGGTGACGATCAGAGGGCCGACGTTGAACGTCCACCGGGCGGCGAGGTCCTTCTCGAATTTCTGGAGGTAGTGGAAGCCCTTGGGATGAAAGACGGTGCCGCCGCCGTGGGCATAGAATTCGTGGTTGGCCAGCTCGACGGTTTGCCCGTCGAAGGTGACCCCTTCGATGACGCTGCTGAGAGTGCACATCCGCGCGACGGGCGGATTGGCGGCGGCGATGAGCAGGCCGTGGTAACGGCGGGTGTTGACGCCCATGGGTGTGCCCATGGCGAAACCGCCCAGGCCGTTGGTGAGCAGCCACTCGGGCTCGAGCGCCGAATCGGGTGGCCGATCGGCGTGGAGATCGGGCTTGAAGTTCAGGGCGACGGTCGGTGGATCGAAGGAAAGGGGCATGGGGCCATAATACAAAGGAAAGGGGAGTCCAAGGTCCAAAGTCCAAAGTCCAATGTCGCGGAAAAAGGCAGGAATCAGCTGTCTTGACCTTGGACCTTGGACTTTGGACCTTGGACTCTTGCCTCCCGATCGTTTTCCGGTATAATTCTTGGCCCTAAACGGGCGAGACTACAGCCATGAAGACCGGCATCCATCCCAAGTACTACGCGACCAAGATCAGCTGCGCCTGCGGCAACGCCTTCGACTCCGGCAGCACCGTCGAGGGTGAGCTGCACGTCGACATCTGCAGCCAGTGCCATCCGTTCTACACCGGCAAGCAGAAGTTCATCGACACCGCCGGCCGCGTCGAGAAGTTCCAGAAGCGTTTCGGCGGCAGCTACTTCGGCAAGGCCAAGCCCGGCGACGCGAAAGCCGCCGCTCCGGTCGAAGCCAAGAAGTAGTTATACCGGGTTCAAAACATCAGCCGTGCGCGGACTATCCGCGCACGGTTTTCTTTTGGTGACCGATCGCTGATAAGAGGGGAGTTTAACCGCGAAGGCGCGAAGGACGCGAAGAAGAAAAAGACTTTGGGGTCGAACCATCGAAATGCCTCTTTCATCTTCGCGTCCTTCG
>JAYVTU010000104.1:0-4762 GCA_043788485.1 Planctomycetota bacterium | reverse complement strand
TCCTGCGCGGTGCCTTTGGGTCTCATGCCGCCGTTGATACCACAACCCCGACGAGGGCGCAAATGTGGATAACTTTTTCTGCGCAGCAATCAGTAAACGGGGCCATAAAATTGAATCACGCGAGGATCGGCGTGGCGACTTCGCCGCGCACGTCGGTGAGGCGGAAGTCGCGGCCGGAGTAGCGGTAGGTCAGGCGTTCGTGGTCGAGGCCCATGAGGTGCAGGATCGTCGCGTGCAGGTCGTGGGTGTGCATCTTTCCGTCGACGGCTTCGTAGCCGTGCGGATCGGTGGCGCCGTAGGCGAGCCCGCCCTTCACGCCGCCGCCGGCCATCCACATGGTGTACCCGCGGTTGTTGTGGTTGCGGCCGTCCTTGCCGGCCTGGGCGCCGGGGGTGCGCCCGAACTCGCCGCCCCAGACGATGAGCGTGTCCTCGAAGAGCCCGCGCATCTTGAGGTCGGCGATGAGCCCGGCAATCGCGCGGTCGATGTCCAGCGCGTTCGCGGTGAGCTTCGCCTTGAGGCTGTTGTGCTGGTCCCATCCGCCGTGGCCGACCTCGATGAAGCGGACGCCGGCCTCGGCGAATTTGCGGGCGAGGAGGCATTGCGTGGCGAAGCGGTCGCTCCCGCTGCCGTCGCCGATGCCGTAGAGGTCGAGCGTCGCCTTGGATTCGCCGGAGATGTCCATGATCTGCGGGACGGTGGACTGCATTCGGAAGGCGAGCTCGTAGGATTCGATGACGCCCTCGACCTCCGGATTCTCGCCGAGGCGGTCGTAGAGGTCGCGGTTCATGGACTGCACGTAATCGAGCTGGCGTCGCTGCAGGCCGGGCGCGATCTGCGTGTTGACGAGGTTGTCGATCTTTTGTTCGCTGCGGTCTTCGCCGCCGACGCGCGTGCCCTGGTAAGCGGCGGGGAGGAAGGAGCTGCCGTAGTTCTGCGCCCCGCCGAGGCGGCCGGTGGGGTTGATGGTGATGAAGCCGGGGAGATTCTGATTTGAAGTGCCCAGGCCGTAGAGCACCCACGCGCCCATGCTGGGCCGGACGAATTGCGCGTTGCCGGTGTGGAGGGCGATGGTGGCCTGGGGGTGCGCCGGGTTGTCGCTGTGCATGCCGTTGAGCAGGCAGAGGTCGTCGGCGTGACGGGCGATATTGGGGAAGAGCTCGCTGAGCCAGAGGCCGGATTTGCCGTGCTGGCTGAATTTGAATTGGGGCGGAAGGAGCGGGCCGCGCGGCGAGGCCTTGCCGGCGTCGCGGATGAGTGCGGGCTTGTAGTCGAAGGTGTCGACGTGCGACGGGCCGCCCTGCATGAAGAGGAAGATGACGCGCTTGGCGCGTGCGGCGAAGTGCGGAGATTTGGGGGCGAGCGGGTTGCGGTAGGCGGTGCGGGCGGCGGGGCCTGGCAACGGAGCGGCGGGCGACAAGGCGGCGACGGTCGCGGCGGCGCGGGCGCTTTCACCGGCCATGAGCCCGGCGAGCGCGGTGTAGCCGAAGCCGCACATCGTGCTCTTGAGCATGAAGCGGCGCGACAGGAAGGGATTGCTGACCATGGCTGACCTCCGCATGCGGGGATTCATTGGACGTAGCGGAACTCGGCGCTTCCGAGCAGGGCCTGACAGAAGCCTGACCATGCGGTGAGGCGGCCGTCGGCCTTCTTGTTCTTGAGCTGCCCTTCCTGCACGGGGCCATTCGCCTCGCAGATGAATTGGACCCCACGATCGCGCTCCGATTCGCTGGGCGACCGGCCGAAGACGCGGCGGTAGCCGAGCTCGATGCGGCCGACGTCGTCGAGTCCCGGCACGGCGAGGAGCGCCTGCGCCATCAGCCGCGACTGGTCCATCACTCGCGTCGAGTTCATCATGAACAGCGCCTGCGACGGAACGGTCGTCACGTCGCGCCGGGCGATGAGGTTGCTGGGGTCGCCGAAGTCGAAGGTGTCCAGCGTCTTGGGCACGTCGCCGCGCAGGATCGGCAGGTAGACGGAGCGCGAGCTGTTCTCGAGTTCGCCGACGGTGTTGCGGCCCTTCTTGCCGTTGATTTCCTGGTTGGGCAGCAACATCACGGGCGACGGACCGGGCCGCGCAAGGCTCAGCGAACCGCTGGCGGCGAGCATCGAATCGCGGATCGCCTCGGCGTCGAGCCGGCGCTGGTTCGAGCGCCAGAGGAAGCGGTTGCCGCCGTCGATCTGCGCATTGGCGACCGACATCTCGCTGCCGAGCTGGTAGACGCGGCTGAGGACGATCGTGCGGATCATCTTCTTGACGGACCAACCGTCGGCGACGAATTGCGACGCAAGATGATCGAGCAATCGCGGATCGCTGGGCGGTTCGCCGGCGGCGCCGAAGTTGTCGGTGGTGGGCACGATGCCCTGGCCGAAGAGGTGCATCCAGATGCGGTTGACTTCGACGCGTGCGGTGAGCGGATTCTCGGGGCGTGTGAGCCAGTGCGCCAGTTCGAGCCTGCCGCTGCCGCTGGTTTTGAAGGTGCTCTGCAGCACGGGGGTGACGGCGTGGACGAAGCCGCGCGGCACGGTGTCGCCGAGCGTGTCCACGTCGCCGTGGATGCAGAGGCGCACGTCGCCGGGCGCCGAATCGTCGCGCACGCCCATCGCCTTCTGGCCCTTGAGCTTGCTCGGGCCGGTGTCGGCGACGTCGGCCGCGACGTGTTCCAGCGCGGCGCTCAAGGGGTCCGTCGCTGCCGGCGCGGCGAGCACCGGGGTGATCGGGGCGGCCGGGGCTGCGGTGGCGAGCGGGACGGGCAGGTCGGCCTTGCGGGCCTTGCGCAATTCGCGCTTGCTCAATTCGGCTTTCGGTTGAACGGCGCGGCTCACTGCGGAGCTTCCGACGCCGCCGACGCCCAGCTCGATCAATTGCTCAGGCGCCCCGTAATCCTTGTTGCCGCCCTTCTTCTTGGGAGTCACGCCGGCCAGCACATCCGTGCTGCGGAAGATGCCCGCCAGGCCGTAGTATTCGCTTTGCGAGATGGGATCGAATTTGTGGTCGTGGCAGCGGGCGCAGGCGACGGTCAGCCCGAGCACCGCGCGGCTCGTGACGTCGATCTGGTCATCGACGACATCCATCACATACTGCGCGTGGTTCTTTTCGTTGAGGTCCTTGACGCCCACCGCCAGGAACCCCGTCGCGATCTGCTGCTGGTCGCGCTGCGCCGGCGAGCGCGCGGGCAGCAGGTCGCCGGCGATCTGCTCGCGGATGAATTGGTCGTAGGGCTTGTCGCGGTTGAGCGCATCGATGACCCAGTCGCGGTAGCGCCAAGCGTAGTGATACGGATAGTTGCGGGAAGAGCCGGTCGATTCGGCGTAGCGCGCAACGTCCAGCCAGTGCCTCCCCCACCGCTCACCGAACTGCGGCGAAGCGAGAAGCCGATCGACGACCGTCTCGAACGCATGCGGCGACTTGTCGGCGACGAAAGCCTCGATCTCCTGCGGCGTCGGCGGCAGGCCGACCAGGTCGTAGCTCACCCGCCGCAGCAGCACCGCGCGGTCCGCATCGCCCACGGGCTTGAGCCCCTGCGCTTCCATCGTCGCCAGCACGAACCGGTCCAGTTCGGTGCGCGGCCAGCCGGCATCCTTCACCGCCGGCACCGCGGGATTGGTCACGGGAGTCAGCCCCCACGCCGTCGGCCGAACCGCCTCCCCGGCCTTCCACGCCGCCGGGGTCTTGATCGCCTTGTGCGGGTCCTCGGCGGACGCCGTCGCGGGGCACAACAGACCTCCACCGCACGCCAGCGCCAAGGCCAACTTCAACACCCAACCGCAAAGATGAGCGAATCTCCTCATAGAGTGACAATGCGCGAATTGCGGGGTTAATGCAATCATTTTCGGCGGTTTGGACCGCTGCGGGGCCGTATAAGCCTTATCGGCTGCAGCCGGGCAGATGATAAGCCCGCATGCCGGGAGTCCAAGTTCCACGCATGTGACCCCGCGCCGTGGCCCTGACCGGCGCATACGCCCTCGACGACGCCTGCCAGCGTCTGGCGAAGAACCACGGCATGATCGCAAGCTTTTCATGCGCCCTCCGGGACGACTTCCGGCATTGAATTAACGACGCCCAGTTTGACGCCGCCCTGGCAATGGTCGTCGAGAAGATATACGTCGCATCCACCGTCAAATCCTGACCACGCCGGCGTTGCGGTTCAGACTTGAATCCGCCCCTTTTTCGCTCCCCACCGAGTTTCTGATATTTACTTTCCGATTAGACATTAACACGCACGGGATCTTCTTGATGAATAATCTCGTGACATTTTCGGTGAAGAAGGGTTCCGTTATCGGCGACAGTCCTACCGCCACGTGCCCACGGCTCTTTGTGGTGATAAGCATCATCACCATCAAACACAGGATTATTGCAACGAGAGCATATACCGTTACAGGCGAGCTTTACTTGCCGTTTATCCTCATCTGAAAAATCTCGCTTTGGGTCCAAGTCTATCACACACTCTTTCGGCATTCCTAGCATAAATTGTTCAAATACTTCGCGAATTTTCTGTCCAGACTGCCCCTTGGTGTGCATAGGCTTAAATTCTTGAATATATTTCGCCGCCGCTTCCAAGCCTTGTTGGCCGATGTTAATCCGTTTGTTCTGTTTCGCGACCTGAACATCATGGCTCCAGCAAAACACGGACAAGACGGTTAGTTTTGAATATTTGACCTTGGCCCGCTTAATACGACAGCGCTATGTTGAATCCGCGTTGGTTCGTTTGTTTCGGCTGAGGTAAGCGGCGGCGTTGCGGGTCTGGTGGTAGCCGGCGAT
>JAYVTU010000103.1:0-25740 GCA_043788485.1 Planctomycetota bacterium | reverse complement strand
CTCCGAATCCCCGCGGGTCTCCAGCGGTCCTCCCCCGTGCGCACAAACCCGTCGACCGGACATATTCCCCCCTCCCCGCCCTTCCCCGATTCCGCGCCTTAAGCCCTCGAATCCCATCACTTGCAAATCCTCATCCGGGAAACCCCCCGGACGTCCGGTTTCACGACCACATCTGTGCGCAACTTCTCCCCGTTTAGCGATACCTCTTGGCGCGCGATTCGCCTTGACCATTGGATTTTGATCATTGATTCGTCATTCGAATTTAGCGAAGCGCTGTCGAAGCCGTCGTCATTCGAATTTTCGCGCAGCGATTACTTCTTCTCTTCACTCTTCGGCTGGTGATACAAATCCAGATAAAACTCGAGTAACTCCTTGCCGCCGATCGTGCGCGTCCGGTTGTGCTGGAACGCGAATTTCTCAAATAGATGCTTCGCGCCATCCTGCTCAAAAGCCGTGTCGAGGATCACCTTCAAATACCCGTGGTGCCTGCAGAACGCCAGGGCCGTGTCCATCAGCCGGTGCTCCAAGCCGTGCCCGTCCGGATCATGAAACCGGAAATTCGGATCGACGCGGAGCCTGCGGATCTCCGCCAGGTGCCGCTCCTCCTCCGCCACGCCGACCATGCCGATCACCGCGTGATCCCACTCCGCCACCCAAAAATGGCAGCGGTCCTGCGACAGGTAAGCCTCGCGGATGTTGTCGACATCCGCCGCGGTGTCGTTGGGCGCCATCTGACCGGCGAGCCGCCCCGCCTCATAAAGTCGGCGCACCGCATGACCATCCTCATCCCGGTAACTGCGGATGGAAATCTGGTCCAGCGGTATCGGTGTCTGCGTCGCCGTCATGCAAAGCCCCGTCGAATGGATGTCGTGAGAGTACAGCAGGGAATGATATCCGGCAAAACGGGGAAGGCGTTAATGAGTTAACGAGTTAACGTGTGAATGCCCGACGCGATTGCCCCGGTGCACTCGCGCACCGGCCGGTTCCGCTCGTTAACCCGTCAACTCGTTAACCAATTTCACGCCACCTCGAAAAACTCCAGCTTGTCCCGCTCCGTATCCAAAATCGCCACCGTGTAGCGGTCCGCGCGACACAGCGCCCCGGGATTGATCACGCGCGTCGCGCCGACCTTCTTGTCGCTCCGGTGATGCGTGTGGCCGTGGCACAGATACTCCACGCCATCGGCCAGCGCATGATTCATCGCCGCCGCCTGATGGCCGTGCATGAACGCCACGCGCTTGCCGTCGAAAACCATTCGCCCCTCGAAGTCGTCCACCACGATGCCCAGCCCGCTCGCATACCTGCCGAGTTCCATCGCATCGTCATCGCAGTTCCCGAAAACGACATGAACGGGCGGGGTCATCTCGCCCCGCCCGTCCACCTGTTCCACCAGCGCATCGATGACCTTCTCTCCTCCGACGTCACCGAGATGGATCAGCACCCCAGCCCCCTGATCGATCAGCAATCGCACAGCCCGGCGAGCAATCTCCGCTCGCCCATGCGTGTCCGATAGCAGTCCGATCCTGGCCACGGTTAAATCCACTCCCCTATCCATGCAAAGCCCATGCCCCGCAAAACCCCATTCATACCGCCATCCCCACGCCACCCCCGCCACTATACCGCGCACCTGCCTGTTTTCGCCGCACAAAAAGGCCGCGAACCGGAGAGATTAACCGCGAAGGCGCGAAGGACACGAAGAAGAGAGGAGAAGAGATTTAACGCAGAGGCCGCTGAGAACGCAGAGGAAGAGAAAAGCTGCTTTTTTTAAAAAGCCAATTCCATGCCCTTCTCTGCGACCTCTGCGGCCTCTGCGTTAAAAGTTTCCCTCTCTTCTTCTTCGTGTCCTTCGTGCCTTCGCGGTTAAACCTCCCCTTCTTATCCCCCAACCCCTAACCCCTTGAGCTTCTCCTCCACCGCCGCCAGTTCCTTCTCCGCTTCCGCGAGCGCGTCCTGTGTCTGTTTCACCAAATGAGGCGGAGCCTTCAGCGCATACCCCGGATTCGCCAGCCGGCCCGCCAGCGCGCCCCGGCTCTTCTCCACCTCATCGCGCCGCTTGCTGAGCCGCTCGATCTCCGCCGTCTTGTCGATCAGCCCTTCGAGATAGATCTCCGTCGTCCCCACGACCGCCGTCGCCGCGTCGGCCCCGGGCTTCACGTCCAACCCTACCTCCGCGAGTTCCACGCCGCCCAGCGTCGTGACCAAGTCCGCCGCCGCGCCGAGCGTCAGCGTCGTCTTCACCCGCGCGACAATCACTTTCCGGGGGGGAACCGCGTACTGGTTGCGCACGTTGCGGATGGCCCCGACCAATTGCTGCGCCAGGTCAAACTCGCGCTCCACCTCATCGCTGATGAGTTTCGCATCGGCAACCGGCCAGGCCGACAGCATGCAGAGTTCTTCCATCGTCCCGCCGCCGATCGTCTCGCGCATCGCCTGCCACAGCTTCTCCGTAATAAACGGCATCACCGGATGCAGCAGCCGCAGCGATGTGTAAAGCACCTCGCCGAGCGTCGCCCGCGCCGCATTCCCGGCCGGCGTGTCGGTGTCGACGACCGGCTTGATCGCCTCCAGGTACCAGTCGCAGAAATCGCGCCACACGAAATCATAGAGCGACCGTGCATAGACGTTGAACTGATATCCCGTCAGCGCCTCATCCGCCTGCGCGATCGTGCGATGCAGACGATTGAGAATCCAGCGATCCGCCAATCCTGCCGCCTGCGGCTTGGCGCGATTCGTCTCGTCGCACTTCTCCAGCTTGGAAAGCACAAACTTTCCCGCATTCCAGAGCTTGTTCGAGAAGTTTCTCCCGTCATCAAACTTGCTCGATGTATTCCGCGCCAGCGGCATCTCCGCCGTCGCTTTCGCCTCGCCGGTCGTCATGCCGAATGTCGTGATCATCTTCTTGCCAGCGCCGCCCGGGGAGTCCTGCACCGGCGCCATCACGCGATGTCCCGCCTTGGTCGTGATCATCTTCGGCGTAAACGTCTGGCCGGTGTGCGGGTCGATCAGATCGACCGGCATCTTCACGTCCTGCGTCTGCGTCGTCATCTGCGTGAGCGTGAAGCGCATCGCATCGGCGCCGTGCGAGTGGATGATGTCGAGCGGATCGACGCCGTTGCCCAGCGACTTGGACATCTTCTGCCCCTCGCCATCCTGGATCATCGCGTGGATGAAGACGTCCTTGAAAGGCAGGACGCCGCGGAAGTAGATGTTGAACATCACCATGCGCGAGACCCAGAGCGTGATGATCTCCCGCGCGGTGCAGAGCGTGGATGATGGGTTCCACTGTTTGAGCGCCGCATCCGGCGACGGGTCCCCCGCAAACGCCTCCGGGAACTTCGCCGGCTCGGGCCAGCCCAGCGTCGAGATCGGCCAGAGGCCGGAGGAGAACCAGGTGTCGAGGACGTCGGGGTCACGGACATAGCCTTGCGACTCAAGTTCCGAAATTACTTCGCTTTCACGATCACAGTTTGGGACGCAGGTATAGAAAACAGCGTCGCAAAATCCCGTGCCTTCAATACTCGGACCATGCACCACCCGTTGAGCGCATGCCACGCCTGCAACAACGCGATTAAGCGTAACTTCTCCTGAATTGACCGGTTTGTCCTTATCAATGCGATTGAAGTGAATACGATCGGCTTTGCTCCACACCGGAATCCGATGCCCCCACCAGAGTTGGCGGCTGATGCACCAGTCGCGGATGTTCTCGTGCCACGACTGGAACGTCTTAGCGTAGCGCGCGGGGTGGAAGCGGAGTTCGCCCTGCGCTTCCGGGGAACGCGAGGCCTTGGCACTTAAGTGCCAAGGCCTCGCGTCGCCTTCGAACTGCTCCTTCGCCATCGCCCGCAGCGCCGCCCCGCGCAGCTTGTCGTCCGTCACCTTCACGTACCACTGATCGCTCAGGTAGGGCTCGATCGGCACGTGGCTGCGGTAGCTGTGGCCCACGGAGTGCGAGTAGGGTTTCACCTCTTCGAGCAGCCCCTTCTCGCGGAACCAGTCGATGATCGCCTCGCGGGCTTCGTAGCGGTCGAGGCCCAGCAGGTGCGTGGCGAAGGGTTCGGCGCTGGCGAAATCCTCGGCGGGCCAGCCGTGGTCCTTGCTGACCGCGGCGGTGGGCGACATGACGTTGATCACGGGCAGGTTGTGGCGCCGGCCGATCTCGTAGTCGTTCGGATCGTGCGCGGGGGTGACCTTCAGGAAACCCGAGGCGTATTTCGCTTTCGCGTCCTCGCTCTCGGCATTGGGGATCACGACGTAGTCGTCGCCGATGATCGGGATGACGCGGTTGACGATGGGCAGGCGCACGGACTTGCCGATGAACTTGGCGCGGGCGGTGTCGTTGGGATTCACGGCGACGGCGGTGTCGCCGAGCATCGTCTCGGGGCGGGTCGTCGCGACGGTCACGTGACCCGAGCCGTCGGCGAGCGGGTACTTCATGTAGTAGAAGTAGCCGCTAAGCTCGCGGTTCTCGACCTCATCGTCGGCGAGGGCGGTCTGCGTGGCGGGGTCCCAGTTGACCAGGCGTTTGCCGCGGTAGATCAGGCCATCCTTGAAGAGCTGGAAGAACGCTTCGCGCACAGCGGCGGCGCAGACCGGGTCCATCGTGAACCGCTGACGCTGCCAGTCGCAGCTGGAGCCCATCGCCTTGAGCTGGCCGGTGATGGTGGTTTCGTACTCGTCTTTCCACGCCTGAATCTTGGCGATGAATTCTTCACGCGTGAAATCGGTGCGGCGTTTGCCCTGCTCCATGAGGACGCGTTTCTCGACGACGGTCTGCGTGGCGATGCCCGCGTGATCGGTGCCGGGCATCCAGACGGCGTTGTCACCGGCCATGCGGCGCCAGCGGACGAGGATGTCCTGCAACGTGTTGTTGAGCGCGTGGCCCATGTGCAGCGCGGCGGTCACATTCGGCGGCGGGATCACGATCGCGTAGGGCTTCTTGCTCGCATCCGGCACGGCGTGCGAAGCCTGCTTCGATTCCCAGAGCGACCAGACCTCGTCCTGCACGGCCTGGGCTTCGTAGGATTTGCTGAGCGCGGGGGCATTCACGTTGATGTTTTCGTCGGGCATGGGGGAGGAATTGTAAACGAAAGATGGAGGGGGCAGGAATGACGAATGACGAAATTCGAATGACGAATCAAATTCCAATGATCAAATTCCAACGGTGAGTGGCCGCAAGTCCGATGCACTCCTGTTTCGTCATTGGAATTTGGAATTTGATCATTGATTCGTCATTCGAATTTCGTCATTCGTCATTCGCGGTTGTTCGCTCCACAACCGGGTGCTACGATCCAACAGGACATCACGAGGAGGCGCGAGATGCTCGAAACAGCGAACAGGCGGGACTTCGAGGATTTGTCCAAGCAACTGGACCGCGTGATGGATCAATTGCTTCACAGGCATTATCCGCCGCTGCGGACGACCAACACGTGGGCGCCGGCGATCAATGCGTATCGGCTGCCGGACCGGTTGGAAGTCTGCGTGGAGTTGGCGGGTGTGGAGCGCGGGTCGATTGAGGTGAGCGTCGATGCGGGGCGGTTGACGATTCGGGGTGTCAGGCAGACGCCGCGGCCGCCGGGCGAGGGCGTCGGCGAAGCGGGCGGGCCGGCGCATATTCATATTCTCGCGATGGAAATTGACGACGGGGCATTTGAGCGGACGGTGTCGCTGCCCCGTGAGGTGGACGTGCGGCGGGTCTCGGCGGAGCAGATCAACGGGTTGCTCTGGGTGCGACTCCCTCTGAAGTGAAAGGTCCGCTGATGTCACGTGCCAAAAGCAGCAAATCAACCGATGCGCCCGAGAAGCCCGAGCCGCCGAAGACGCCGAAGACGCCGGCAGCGGAGACTCCCGCCGCTCCTTCTGCGCCGCTGTCGCCGAGCGCGACACCCGCCGCCGCTGCGCCCGAGGGCGGCGAGAAGCCGGCGATCCCCGCGGTGCTGCCGATTTTGCCGCTGCGCGACACGGTCGCGTTTCCCGGGACAGTGATCCCACTGAACATCGGCCGGCCGAGCACGCTCAAGCTGCTCGAAGAATCGCTGCACGAGAGCAAGATCGTCGGGCTTTTTGCACAGCGCGATTCGGAGGTCAACGAGCCGCGGCTCGAGGACCTCTACCCGATCGGCACCGCGGCGGTCGTGCTCAAGCTCATCCGACAGCCGAACGACACGGTGACGCTGATTGCGCACGGCCTGGGGCGCATCCGCGCGACGTCGGCGGTGCAGACGACGCCCTTCCTCCGCGCCAATGTCGAGAGCGTGCCCGATGTCCTGGTCAGCGACCGCAAGATGGAGGCGGCGTTCAAGAATCTGCGTGCATCGGCGATCGAGCTGATCCAGACGTCGCCGAGCATCCCGGACCAGATCGAGAGCGTGGTGGCGAGCATCGATGAGCCGGGGCACCTGACGGATTTCCTGTCGGCGAACGTCGATGCGAGCATGGAGGAGAAGCAGGACCTGCTGGAGCAGGCGGACGTGGCGAAGCGCGTGCGCGCGGTGCAGCTCTTGATCAGCAAGCAGGTGGACCTGGCGAAGCTGCAGCAGAAGATCCACCAGGATGTGCAATCGACGATCACCGATGCGCAGCGCAAGGCGTATCTGCGCGAGCAGGTCAAGGCGATTCAGAAGGAGCTCGGCGAGGGCGACGAAGGGGGATCGGGCGCACAGATTGTCGAGCTTCGCCGCAAGCTTAATGAGGGGCAGGTGCCCGAGACGGTGATGAAGGAGGCGGAGCGCGAGCTTCGCCGGCTTGAGACGATTCATCCGGCGAGCCCGGAGTATTCGGTGATTCTCAGTTATCTGGAGACGGTCGCCGACCTGCCGTGGAGCAAGCTGAGCGAGGAGAAGGTGGACCTCGACAAGGCCCGCAAGATTCTCGACCGTGATCATTACGACCTCGACAAGGTGAAGCGCCGGCTGATTGAGTTTCTCGCGGTGCGGAAGCTGAATCCGACGGGGCGTGGGCCGATTCTCTGCTTTGTCGGGCCGCCGGGCGTGGGCAAGACGAGCCTGGGGCAGTCGATCGCCGATGCGCTGGGGCGTAAGTTCGTGCGCATGAGCTTCGGCGGGATCCGCGACGAGGCGGAGATCCGCGGGCACCGCCGCACCTACATCGGCGCGATGCCCGGGCGCATCATCCAGGAGATGCGCCGAGCCGGGACGCGCAACCCCGTGATGATGCTCGACGAGGTGGACAAGCTCGGCGCGGATTTCCGCGGCGACCCTGCGTCAGCCCTGCTGGAGGTGCTCGATCCACGGCAGAATCAGGCGTTCGTCGATCGCTATCTCGATGTGCCGTTTGATCTGTCGCAGGTCATCTTCATCGCCACCGCGAACTACATGGACCCCGTGCCGCCGGCGCTGCGGGATCGCATGGAGGTCATCGAGATCCCGGGCTACACGGACAACCAAAAGCTGGAGATCGCGCGGCGTTACCTCGTGCCGCGGCAGCTCAAGGAGCACGGACTGACCGCGAAGCACGCCCGCTTCTCCGCCGCGGGCCTGCTGAAGATCATCGACAACTACACGCGCGAGGCCGGTGTCCGCGACCTGGAGCGCGAGATTGCGGCGGTCTGCCGCGCGATCGCGGCGAAGGTTGCGGCGAATCGGGTGCGCAAGCCGGTCACCGTCGATGTGAAGCTCGTCAGCGAGACGCTCGGGCCCGAGCAGCATGTGCGCGAGATCGCCAACCGCGTCGTGTCACCGGGGGTCGTCACGGGACTGGCGTACACGCCCAGCGGCGGCGAGGTGCTGTTCGTCGAAGCCACGCGCTACGCCGGCAAGGGCGGGCTGAAGCTCACGGGCCAGATCGGCGATGTGATGAAGGAATCCGCCGAGGCGGCGATGTCGCTCATCAAGACGCGGGCCAAGAAGCTAGGCATCGAGGAGCGTGACCTGACGCACAGCGATTTCCACGTCCACGTCCCCGCCGGAGCCGTGCCGAAGGACGGCCCGTCGGCCGGCGTCGCGATGTTCACCGCGCTCTGCTCGCTGCTGCTGAGCCGGTCATGCCGCAACGATGTCGCGATGACCGGCGAGATCACGCTGCGCGGCCTCGTGCTGCCCATCGGCGGCCTGAAGGAAAAGACCCTCGCGGCACTCCGCGCCGGCATCAAGACTGTCATCTGCCCCAAA
Organism: Planctomycetota bacterium; assembly: GCA_043788485.1. Classification (GTDB taxonomy): domain Bacteria; phylum Planctomycetota; class Phycisphaerae; order Phycisphaerales; family Zrk34; genus JAYVTU01. The sequence continues at coordinate 17,614 of JAYVTU010000103.1, read as the reverse complement.
GGCAACCAGAAAGACATGCCCGACGTCACCGACGAGGCGAAGAAGAAGCTCAAGTTCGTGTTCGTAGAAAATGTGGACGAGGTTCTCGACGCGGCGCTGCGCAAATAACCACGCACCTCACGACGCCGGCGATGCTCAGCGGATCACGGTGTAGAAAAACGCATGGCGGCTCTCGGGCGTGAGCCAGATCGAATCGGCTTTCACCTTGAGCTCCGATGCCATCGTCACCTGGATGTGCCACGGTGACGGGTTCGTGCACGGCGTCGTCGTCTTGGATTTCAGCGCCACGGCAGGCTGGAACCAATTCTCGATATCTTCGGGCTTGTACGCCTTCCACGTCGTCGCGTCGGTACGGAGGACGGTGTCACCGTTTTTGCTGAGCGCGACGAGCCAGAAGCCGTAGCTGCCGCCGCGGTGGCCGCCGACGGTGATGATGTCGCCCTTGCGGAGCACGACGTCGGCCCTGGATTTCTTGTACGCCTCATCGGGGCGCTTGCGGAAGCTCGTCGAGGTGTCGTTGAGCGGCTTGCCGTTGAGGTAGACATCGGCATCGTCGGCGATGTTCCAGTGGAGCGTGACGGCGACGCCGGCGGTGGTGCGCGGCGGGATTCGCGTGGCCAGGGCGATGAGCGCGGCGTTGACATCGCGCGCGGCGAGTTCCGCTTTTTTGGCCGCTAGGTCGTCGGCGTTGTGATTGGCGCGAAACTGCTTGTAGTACGCCAGCGAACGGGTGAGCAGCGGCATCTGTATCGCAGGCGATTTCCCCTCGGCCAGCGAGCGGTACCAGTCGCCCATCGTCATGCACTGCTCGCCGGTCAGGTCTTTGGCGTCTATCACGGCGAGCTTGATGTTCGTCTTCCAGGCCTCATCGCCGATCAGGAACGTGTAGAGCTGCGCACCGGCGGGATCGTCGAGATCGACGACATAGAGGCGGACGAGTTCGGTGCCCGCTGCGGTGTCGGCGGGATTGGCCTTGAGCTTGGTCTTGGCGGCCTCGATGCGTGACAGGACCTGCTGTCGCGTGGCGATGTCGGCCAGCGCGGACTGGATGCGCTCCCGGGATGGCGAATTGATTCCCGCCGCGGCGGCAAGGGCGTGGCGATATTGCGCGGCGGCGGCGGTGAAGTCGTTTTCGGCTGCATCGGCCTCGGCGAATTCGGTGAGCGTAGTGATGAGCTTTTCGGTCAGTTCCTTTTTCTCGTCGCCGCGGAGCCTGGGGAGGAGTCGCTGGATCGCGTCAACGAGTCGGGCCTGCAGGTCACGCTTTTTGGCCGGGATGTGCGAGGATTCGAGCTCCGTCGCCGCGGCGGCGACACGGAGGCCGGCGGGGTCGGCGGCGGCGAGTTTGAAGGCCTGATCGCCGAGAAGCTCAAAAAGCTGCGGCTGGTCGGTGGTGGTCTTGGCGGCCTCGACGAGTGACGAGGCGAGTTCGATGTCGTCCGCGAACGACGGCGTGGCCTGCACCTGACGGAGTGATTTGCCGTAGACCTCGTCGAATACTTTGGCGGCGTCCTCCGCGGCGTCGGCCGTACCCAGCGAAAAAAGCATCACGCATGTGACAAGCAAGCGGATGCAATACGGGGCCATCGGTAGCTTCATGCCGGACATTCTTGCCGCGAGCGGCGCCGGAGACAAGCTCCAGATCGGTCATGCCAGGAACTGCGCGTGTGCAGGCCCACGTCCGCCATGGTAGATTCCGCCCCAACATGCAGCGGCAATTGCCTAATTATCTCACGGTCCTCCGCCTCGTCCTCGCCGGCGTGTTTTTTCTGGTGCTCAACCAGTACCGCTTCCATCTGGCGATCGACAACAAGCCCAAGAGCGGCATCATCTGGGCGTCCATCACGCTCTTCATCATCGCGGCGCTGACCGACATCCTCGACGGCTACCTCGCCCGGCGGTGGAAGGTCGAATCGCGCTTCGGGCGCATCATGGACCCGTTCGTCGATAAGGTGCTCGTCATCGGCGCGTTCACGCTCCTGGCCGGGCCGCGTTTCGTGATCCCCGGCAAGATCCCCAACGAGTTCTTTTCGCTGAACATGGCCAGCGGCGTTTATCCGTGGATGGTCGTCGTCATCCTCGCGCGGGAGCTCTTCGTGACGGGCATCCGCAGCGAGCTCGAGGGCACCGGCACGCACTTCGGGGCGAACCTCTGGGGCAAGCTCAAGATGATCTTCCAGTCCGGCGCCGTGCCGCTGATCCTGCTGATGGTCTGGCTCGATCCGGTCGAAAAGCCCACCGCCGGGATCGTGCGCGACGTGCTGGTCTACGCCACGGTGATCATCACGATCGTCAGCGGAATCCCGTACATGATCGCCGCGCGGCGGTCGATGCGCAAGGCCGACAAATAGAATTCATTTCTCTGTAGAATGCCCACCCATGTCTGAGGACTGGATCAAAAATCTCGCGGGTCGGTTTGTCGTGTTCGACGGCCCCGACGGGTCGGGCAAGAGCACGCAGTTCCGGCGTTTCAGCAAATTCGTCGCCGATGCGGCCGTCGAGGTCTGCGAGGTGCGCGAGCCGGGCGGCACCATCATCGGCGAGCATATTCGCCGCGTGCTGCTCGATCCCTCGCACGACATGATGGACGTCAACTGCGAGATGATGCTCTACATGGCCAGCCGGGCGCAGCTCGTCGCCGAGCGCATCCGCCCGGCGCAGCAGCGCGGCTCGTTCGTTCTCGCCGACCGCTTCGTCTCTTCCACGCTCGCCTATCAGGGCACCGCCGGCGGCATGCCGATCCCCGACATCCGGCTCGTGGCACGCGTCGCGATCGGCAACCACTGGCCCGACCTGACGGTCATCTTCGATGTCGACGACCAGACCGCGGCCCAGCGACTCAATCCCCTTCTCGACCGCATGGAACTCAAGGGCAGCGAGTATCACCGCAAGGTGCGCCAGGGCTATCTCGACCAGGCGAAGGCCGACCCCGAGCATTATCTGGTGATCGACGCGCGGCCCGACGCGGAGACGGTGTTTGCAAAGTTGTGTGAGGGCGTGCGGCAGAAATTGGCCGGTGCGCCGGCGCACGCACGCTGACACGACGATCCGCGGCGATTATTTCCCAGCGTAACTCTTGATGTAGTGCACGGCGGCGCGGACGAGCATGTCGGTTTCGATGTTCACGTGATCGCCGACTTTCAGGTCGCCGAGCGTGGTGTTTTGCAGCGTCGTGGGGATCAGTGCGACTGTGAAACGATGAGCGGCGGGATCGACGAAGGCGACGGTGAGGCTCACGCCGTCGATCGCGATGGAGCCGGTGGGAGCGATGTAGCTGAGCAGCGAATCGGGTGCTTCGAGTGTGATGCGGTGGTCGCGCGGCGTGGCTTCGATTGCGGCGACGGTCGCCAGGCCATCGACATGGCCCTGCACGAAGTGGCCGGCGATCGGGGTAGATGGAGTCAGCGAGGATTCAAGATTGACGCGCGAGCCAACGGCGAGGCGGCCGAGCGTGGTTTTGCTCAGCGTCTCGTTGATGATGTCGAAGATGAGCGGGCGCGCGTGATCGGCATCGGGAGCGTGCGTGAGGCAGACGCCGGCGACGGCGATGCTGTCGCCGGGCGTGGGCATGTAGGACCAGTCGTGGGGATCGATGGCGAGACGGATGCCCGAATCGCGGCGGAGAAGCGCGGAGACGGTGCCGATGGTTTGGACGATGCCGGTGAACATGAGCGTAGTGTCAGGTTTCAAGTTTCAAGTTTCAAGTTTCTGACGCGGGGAATCGAGAACCAGCGTGACGGGGCCATCGTTGGCGGCGTCGATGTGCATGTCGGCGCCGAAGCGTCCGGTGGCGACGGGGATCTGCTGCGCGGAGCAGAGGGCGACTAAACGGTCGAACATCGGGCCGGCGAGGTCCGGGGCCATCGCGCCGGAGTAGCTGGGGCGCGTGCCTTTCTGCGTGTCGCCGGCGAGGGTGAAATTGGGGATGAGCAGGAGCGAGCCGGCGACGTCGCGGACGCTGAGATTCATCTTGCCGGCGGCGTCGGGGAAGATGCGCAGAGCCGCGAGCTTTCCAGCGGTCCATGCGATGTCGGCCTCGGTGTCACCCTGCAGCAGGCCGGCGAAGACGAGCAGGCCGCGGTTGATCTCGCCGATGGTCTGGCCATCGACAGCGACCGAAGCACGGCTGACGCGGCAGATGACGGTGCGCATCAGCCGGAGCTCCGGGCGAGTCGCGGCGTGTATTGAGCAAGTGCGGCACGGTAGACGGTCTGCAGCCGCTGCGCGAGTTCGGCGGGTTGCTTGACGAGGACCTGGTCGCCGTAGCCGAGAAGCCACCATGTGATCTCGATGAGGCCATCGACCTCGAAGCAGACGCGGCAGCGGCCGTCGTCGAGCATCTCGGTTTTCTGCGTGGGGTGCCAGCGCACCTCGGCGACGTTCGCGGCGACCTTCGGGGCGAACTCGAGGACGACGCGGTGCAGCTTGCCTTCGCGGATGAACTGCCAGGCGTTGCCGAGGTATTCGTCGATGTCGAAGGGTTTGCGGAGCGTGAAGGTTTGCTTGGTGATCTGCATTTCCTGGATGCGCGAGAGCTTGAACGTGCGGATCTGTTTGTGCAGCTCGGAGTAGCCGATCACGTACCAGGCGCGGACGGCGAAGTGCAGGTGATACGGGCGGAGCTTGAGGGCGATCTCGCCCTCGCCATCGAAGAGGCTGGTGTAACGCATCTGGATGCCGCGGCGCTGATCGATTGCCTGCTGGATGGCGGCGTAGTGATCGGTGTCACGTGGTGTGGTGCGGGAGGCGGGAGCGGGTCGGACACTGACTCGCTCCATCATCTCACTGCACACCTCGCGGAGCGGCGGCGGCATCATCGCCATGAGTTTGCGGACGGCCTCGACGGCGGGATTGAGCAGCGGCTGATCGCGCTGTGCGGCGGCGGATTTCGCGAGGGCCATGAGACCCATCGCCTCGGTGACTTTGAGATTGACCGGCGGCAGGAAGAAATTCGCGGCGATGCGGTAGCCGGTGCGGGGATCGTGCAGGTAAGGGATGCCCGCGGCACGGAGCATGTTCAAATCGCGGAAGAGCGTGCGGCGGCTGACGGCGAGTTCTTTGGCCAGTTCATCGGCGCCCCATGTTGCGCCACTCTGGAGCAACGTGACGAGACGAAGCACGCGATGGAGCCGGCTGACGTCCATGGCGGCATGTTACCAATTTGGGATCAGACGAGGATTACCACAGAGGCACAGAGACACAGAGGAAGGCAGCGGGATGGAGGTGTGAACCACCAAGGCACCAAGGTCACCAAGGAAGGCAAAGAACGGATAAAGATGATTAAAAATTAAAATCAAGACGCGCGATTGTGGGCGCCGGCCTGATTGGCCGGCGAATCGGCGAGGCGGTCGATGATGCGCTGGGTGAAGTCCCAGAGGTTGTCGGAGCCGAAGGCGGAGGCGGTGCCGTGGGAGACGACGCGCTGGGTGTGGTGGACCCAGCCGGTCTGGCAGGCGCGGAGGCTGCGGATCGCGGCCTGGGCGCCGGCCGGTTCGGGGCGGCGGAGGTAGCGGCGATAGGCGACGAGACCCGCGATGAGGTGGCGGAGCGTCTGGGCTAGCGTCTCGGCGTATTCGAGCGTGAGCGGAAGGCCGTGGGCGAGCGGCTCACCGAAACGGCTGGCGACGCGCATCAGTGCGTTGCGATCCTCGGCGAGGCGATTCTCGGCGGCGAGTTTCTCGGCGACCAGTTCATCGAGGTCCGCTTCGGGAAGCTGCTGGACGATCGACCACGCGGCTTCGGCGTCGATCAGGTCATCCTGCATCAGGTGGGCGCCGGGGTGCCATGGGTCCTTGCGACGACGGGCGTAGGGGCCGACGTAGAAGGTCTGACGTACGGATTCGGTGGAGTGCTTCATCGTCTGCAGGACCGCTTCGGTCGCGGCGTGATCGGTGCAGCCCAGACGCTCCTTGATCCAGTTTCGGGCGAGCGTATCGAGATCGGCTTTGGGGTCCGCGGCGAGCTGCGGCACGGCGACGACGTTCGCATCAATCCACCACTCACGATCCGCACTTACATACGGCCCACGCCATCCGCCGCCACGCACCCACGCCCAGAGCCCCGCAAGATTCACCTTCGACGCCACCTCGGCCAGCCCCATCGCCCCGGGCACTTCGGGCATGCCGTCGCGCCAGAGCGGCGCTTGCCAATCGGGAACGGCTCCCTTGCCCTCGAATTCGCGCTGGCATTGCAGCTCGTAGATGATGGGCCGGCCGTTGCACACGAGGCTGCTGGGATTCCACTTCTGGAAGCGCCAGAAATCGGTCTGCGTGAATTTGAAGGAGAGGATGAGCCGCGGGTCGTTGGGGATCTGCTCGATGACGCGGTGACAGAGCTCGGGATTGTCGTGCATGCCGCCGGGGCGGAGATTCCAGCCGCGGACGATGAGCTTTTTGCCGAGCTTTTCGACGACGAGGTTGTAGAAGAAGGTGATGAAGCGTACGAGACGATCGGCGCGACCGAGTGCGGCACAGCGGGCACAGTGCGGGACGTAGATATCGTTGCCGACGAGGTACGGGAGCTTGCCGGCGTCGCTATCACCGAGGCGGAGGACGACGCCATCGACGGGATCGATGCGCTGGAGCAGGTCTTCGAGACAGCGGCCGGACATCTCCAACAACTCGGGGGACGCGGGGCAGAGGACCTGCGGCTGGTGGTTGACGCAGGACATGGAGGGCGTGGCTAATTCTTTGGCAAGGCTCGGGGCGTCGTAAAGGATCCAGGCCCCCATCCCGGCGGAGTGTGCGGCGGCGGCGGTGGCGTGTACGGATTCATACTGCTGAGAAACCCAGCGGCGGTAATCGGGGGTGGTGAGGGTGTCGGGGCCCATCAGGCCGGAGAGGCCGGTCGTGGGATAGATGATCAAATCGCTGTAACCGAGCCGGCGCAGCTCCGCGGGGTCGCGATAGCGCGTGGAATGGGGCTGCTCGCCCGGGTTGTCCAGAATCATTGCGAGCGTGAGCATGTTGCCGAATTTTTTAGCAGGTTTTCGGTTGATTCGCCACGGAGGGCAAATTTTGTGCCGCAAAACATTGCAGGCGGGGATTACGCAAAAGCGGCTGGCGGAGGCGGCTCGGAGGGCGGGTCGGAGGGGGTGGAGGCGGGATCTGGGTGATCCGCATGATCCGGATGGTCTGCGTGATGGGGATCCTGGCCGTTGCGGAAAACTGTCGCTCCGGCGCCATTCTCCTCCAGCAGGCCCATGTCTTTGAGGGCCAGCAGCGCCGCCTGCTGCTCCGCTTCCTTCTTGCTGCGGCCCCACGCCGACGGATAACGGTGCCCCGCGATCTCCACGCAGATGTCGAACGACTTGGAGTGATCCGGCCCCTTCTCATCCATCACGCGGTAGATCGGCAGGGCTGCGAGGTGCTTCTGGGCATGCTGCTGCAAAACCGACTTGAAGTTTTCCTGATGGGCGGAGTCCGCGGCTTCCTTGATGATCGGGGTCATCTGCAGAAGGATGAAAGTCCGCGCGGGCTCGAAACCGCCGTCGAGATAGATCGCGGCCACGAGCGATTCAAACACCGCCGCGGCGAGGCTCGCCGGGAGCTGGTCGCGCCCACTCATGCCCTTGCCGATGCTCAGCATCTGCGTCAGGCCTAGGCGGTCGCTGATCTCCGCGCAGATCCGCCGGCTCACGACGGCGCTCTTGACCTTCGTCATTTCGCCTTCGAGAAAGCGCGGGTAGTTGCGGAAGAGGTATTCGCAGACCACCGCTCCGAGCACCGCGTCGCCGAGGAATTCCATGCGCTCATTGGAGCGAAGGCGGTGCTCCGCTACGGAGGCGTGAGTCAGGGCTTCTTCGAGAAGCTCGGGGTGAGTGAACTGATAACCGAGAGCTTGGTGGGCTTGCTGGCGTACTTCGGGGGTGAGTTCGGGCATGATCGCCGCCAAAGGGCCGATCCTGCTCGTGTCCGCGGCGGCGATCACACGGATCACGTGACGCTGCGGCATCGGCAGGATCAGTCGTTGAAGGGCTGACCATAAGACGTTACGAAGCCGCGCATTGCTTGTCAATTATTTGTGAGGCGGCTACTGTGACCGCATGAATCGATTCAGCATCCGCGCCGCCGTGAGCCTGCTCCTCCTCGTCGCGGCGCTGTGTATCGGGCGTCCGATTTTCGCCGCATCCCCGGCCGCTGTTCCCGGCTTCGATCCCAAACGCCACATGCACGTTGATGAGGTCCAGCCCGGCATGAAGGGCTACGGCATGACCGTGTTCCACGGCGTGAAGATCGAGCCATTTGCTGTCGAGGTCATCTCCATCCAGCAGGGGTTTTCGCCGGGCAAGACCGTCGTCTGGATCCGCTGCACCGATGAGCGCATGCAGGCATCGGGCCCGGTGCAGGGCATGAGCGGTTCACCCATCTACCTCTGGCCCAACGCCGACCCCGCGAAACCCGAGACGCAGGTTGCGCGCAAGATCGGCGAAGGCGGCCGCATGCTCGGCGCCTTCGCGTTCGGTCACAAACTCGGCAAGGATTGCTACGCCGGTGTGCAACCGATCGAGAACATGCTCGAAGCCGCGTCGCGTGCCAAGAACCAAACCGATGAAGACCGCAGGGCCAGCGCATCGAGCAAGCAGCAGCTCACCGCGGCACTGGAAGTCGCGCAGCAATTCAAGCTGACGCCGGATCAGACATGGCGTCTCGCGGCGATCTGCAAGCTTTCCAACGTGCCCGAGCTCCCCGCGGTCGGCGGAGCGCTCGACGCCCCTCACGCCGATCCGATGAGCAGCATGAGCAGTCCGCAGCATCTCGCGCTGCCCGTCTCCGTCGCCACCGCTGATCAGGCCGCGATGCTCCGGCCATTCATGGCACCGATGGGGCTGATCCCCGTCGCCGCTGGAAGCGCCGGTTCGCCGCTGCCGCCCAAGTGGATCGACCCCGACTCCGTGAAGCTCGAACCCGGCAGCGTCTTCTCCGTGCCCATGGCGTTCGGCCCGTTCGAGATGTCCGCCATCGGCACCGCGACCGATGTGCTGCCCGATGGCACGGTCGTCGCGTTCGGCCACCAGTTCTTTGCGCAAGGCCCGATCGCCGTGCCGATGGCCACGGGCTTCATCCACTTCGTCCAGCCGAATATCTCGTCGAGCTTCAAGCTCGGCGGCACGCTCCGCGTCACCGGCGCGCTGGTGCGCGATGAAGCGACGGGCGTCGTCGGCAAGCCCGGCGCGAAATATCCGACCGCCGACGCCGTGATCCACGTCCGTTTCCCAAATGCCTCGCAGAACCGCGACTTCAAATACACGCTCGTGCATCACGAACAACTCCTCGCCGGCCTGCTCGGCACGCTCGCCTCCTCCTCCATGACCAGCGACACCAGCCCGCCGCAGCTCAGCACGACGACCATGACCGCCTCGCTCAAATTCGACAACGGCAAGACGCTCAAGCTCCAGCAGATCATGCCCGGCAGCAACCCGCAGCAGATCATGCTCGGTCTCGCTGCCCCCATCGCGCCGATGATCGAGAATCCCTTCGGCACCGCGAAGCTCGAAAACGTCGAAGCCACGATCACCGTCGAAAAAGGAATCCGCTCCGCAGACCTGCTCAGCGCGACGATCGAGCAGTCCGTCGTCAAGCCCGGTGACGACATCGTCATCCACATCCGTCTCCAGCCCTACGGCAAACCGATCGAACTCCGCCGCCTCACGCTTAAAGTCCCCGACGATGCGAAAGACGGCCAATACGGCCTGCTCATCGGCGGCGCCAAAGCGTATCACCAGACCCGCGTCTCAATGCGGCCCCACCTCATGGACGTCCAGTCCGCCGCTGACCTCTACGATGCAATCCAGCAGATGCTCGACCTCCGCGACGATTCGCTCTACACCGTCCTCCGCCTTCAGCCCGCCAACAATCTTGCGATCGGCCGCCAGGAACTCGCGCACCTGCCCAGCTCGCGCGTCGCCCTCTTGGCCAGCGAGAATTCGACGCGCGCCACGCCCTTCGTCGATTCCGTCGATCAGGTCCTCCACATGCCCTACGCCATCAACGGCCAACTCTCGCTCCAGGTCAACGTCGCGCAGGACCCCGAAAAGACCCCGTAACGCCAAACTCCTCCGCTCGATCTTCAGGAGATGCCCTTGCGTCTTTCTTCACGCCTCGCCGCTCTTCTCACCGCCGCACTTTTGATCGTCGTGCTGGTCGTCGCACCCGCGATGGCCGTCAAGCCCGGCTCGTGGGTGCACCACACCGAAGCCGACTTCAGCCAGGGTGAGACCAAGGACACCATCATCACCAACCTCGGCGAGGTGCAGCTCGCCCACGCTACCACGAAGATCGCCGAGCTCGAGGGCGAGGACTCGGTCGTTTACGACATCGCGCGTCTCGCGGACGACACCGTCATCGCCGCCACCGGGCCCGATGGCAAGCTCGTCCGCTTGGAAAACAAGGGCATCCAGACCGTCGCCACCGATGCGGCGTGCCAGATCTTCGCGATCGCTTCATCGAAGCAGGGCCTGTGGGTTGGCTGCTCCGGCGCGGCAAGCCGTCTCGAACTCCGCACCGGCAAAGAACTGAAAGTCGAGCGCACCATCGCCCTGCCCGGTGTCCGCTACATCTGGGCGATCGTCCCCGTTGGCAAGTTGCTCTGGCTCGCGACCGGCACCAAGGGCAAAGTGCTCCTCATCGACACCGAGGAGAAGGATCCCAAGCCACAGGTCGCGCTGGAGATCAAGCAGGACAACGTGCTCTGCCTCGGCCTCGACGCGAAGCGCAACGTCTACGCCGGCACCGATGGCGAGGGCCTCGTGTACCGCATCACGCGCAAAGACGACAAGTTCACTCCCTTCATCATCCTCGACGCCGCCGAGCCCGAGGTCGGCACGCTGCTCGTCCTCCCCGATGGCACCGTCTACGCCGGCACGTCCGATGCGGATCAGGCCCGCCCCGGTCGTCTCGAAGCCGCACGCACCGAGCCCAAGGGCCGCCCCGAAAAAAGTGCCGTGCCCGCGCAGGAGCCCAAGCTGCCCAACGTGCCGCCAGCTCCCGAGCCCAAGCAGCCCGGTGACGACAAGCCCGCTAAACCCGCCGGCGCCGCGGGCACGCCGTCGAAGCCCGACACCGCGGCGCATAAGGATGAGCCCAAGCCCGCCGCGCCGGGAACTCCCGCAGCGCCGGCTGTGACCGATGCAACACCCACGCCCCAGCAATACCAGCAGCTCCGCGAAGCCGTGCAGCTCAAGCTCGCCGAAGCGCAGAAGAACGGTGCCATCGCCCTCCAGCAGCAGCCCAGCCACCCCGGCAGCGGCCCCTCACAACTCGGCGGCGGCTCCACGCGTTCCCGCTCCCGCCCCAACACCCGCATCGGTGGCGACACCGGCAGCCGCGCCGGTAACGCCATCTACCGCATCAATCCCGATGGCTTCGTCAAGGAAATTTTCCGCGAGTCCGTGATGGTCCTCCGCCTCATTCGCTCCGGCGACGCCCTGCTCGTCGCCACCGGCAACGGCGGGCAGGTCTTCCGCATCGATCCAGAAGGCGAAGAAGTCTCGCGCATCGCCGACCTCGAGCCCAAGCAGATCGCCGCGATGCTCACGCTCGACAACGGCGACGTCCTCCTCGGCACCGCCAACCCCGGCCGATTCTTCCGCATGTCCGATGCCTACGCCGCGCAGGGCACCATTACCTCCCAGACTCTCGACGCCAAACAGATCAGCCTCTGGGGCAAGCTCCAAGTCGGCGCCAGCGCCCCCGAAGGCTCCGCCCTCTCCGTGCAGACGCGCAGCGGCAACGTCGGCGACCCCGATGCCGGCAACTGGTCCGAGTGGTCCGATCCGCAGCCCGTCAAACTCACCGCCGAACACTCCGCCTACCTCGACGTCACCAGCCCGACCGCCCGCTTCCTCCAGTACCGCTTCACGCTCCGCAGCACCAAGGCCAAGGTCACGCCGACCGTCAGCGAGATCGCGCTCAAGTATCTCATGCCCAACATGGAGCCGCGCATCACCGCGATCCGCGCCGAGTATCCCGCCCTCAAGCAGCAGCGCACCGGTCCCGGCGCGACCTCACCCGCCGCCGATGCTCCAGCCGCCTCGCGCAATCTGAAAATCGACTGGGAAGCCAGCGACCCCAACGACGACCGCCTCATCTACAAACTCGAAGCCCGCCCCGTCGGCAGCGACGGCGCCTGGATCACCATCGCCGACAAACTCGAAACCAACAGCTACGACTGGAACACCCGCACCACGCCCGATGGCCGCTACATCCTCCGCGTCACCGCCAGCGACTCGCCCGACAATGTGCCCGATCAGGCGCTCTCGCGCACCCGCCGCAGCGATCCGATCGTTGTGGACAACTCCCCGCCCGACTTCCAGAAAGTCACCGTCAAGCCCGGCGCGGAGGGCACGCTCGACGTCACATTCAGCGTCACCGATGCCCTGAGCCCCATCGCCGATGTCCGTTACAGCCTCTCCGGCAAGGACGAGTGGAAGCTCGTCCTCCCGTCCGATCTGATCTACGACTCGACAGACGAAGGCTTTGTCATTAAGATCACAAACCTTTCGCCGGGCTCGGGGGTCCTTACCCTCCGTGCGACCGACTCGCTGGGCAGCACCCGATACCTCGCCCAGCCGTTCGACATCCGGAAATAACCGCGGCCGACACCGGTCGCCCGACAGAAGACGGAGCCTCTCATGCCTCATTATCCCCGCGTGCTCTCCAACCGTAAGCGAAAGCGCAAGTTCGGCTTCCGCAAGCGCATGAAGTCCAAGGGCGGACGCAAGGCCATCAACGCCAAGCGCCGCGTCGGCCGCAAACGCCTCTCCGCCTAAACAGCGGCTTCGTACGCTCCCCATCAATCCGCATTCAACCCAGCCCGCTCACCGCGGGCGGTTGTTTTGCGCTGATGTTTTCAGTCACGCTGCCGTTACTCCAATCTTCACGCCCCCCCTCCGCGACCGCCGATATTTGACCGGATGTCCGATTCCTTCTCCCAACCCCTCGCTGAATTCCTCACCCACCTCCGCATCGAGTGCGGCCTCGCCGCCAACACCCTCGCCGCTTACGAATCCGATCTCCAGCAGCTCTTCATACATGCCAAGCAGCACGGCGTGACCGAGCCCTCCCAGCTCACCGGCAAACACCTCATCGAACACCTCCGCAGTCTCCGCGCCGACAACCGCTCCGGCGCGACCGTCGCCCGCCACCTCGCCGCGCTCCGCTCGTTCGGCAAGTTCCTCGTCCACTTCCGCTACACGAAAACCGACCCCTCCGACCTGCTTGAGCGCCCCGCGATGTGGAAGAAGCTTCCGCACACGATGCACCTCAAGCACATCGAAAAGCTCCTCGCCGCCCCGCAGCCCAGCGATCCACTCTACCTCCGCGATGTCGCCGTCCTCGAAACCATGTACGCCACAGGCTGCCGCGCCTCCGAGATCTCCTCCATCGCCGAGGCCGACCTGCACAGCGACCTCGAGGTCGTCAAGATCACCGGCAAGGGCAACCGCCAGCGCCTCGTCCCCGTCGGCCACCCCGCGCTGCTGGCCATCAAAAAATACCGCGCCGAGCTCCGCCCCAAGCTCCTCAAGGACGCCAAGCCCAGCGACCGCCTCTTCCTCACCGAGCGCGGCGCCCCAATGGACCGCTTCATCATCTACGCGATGATCAAAAAGCACGCGAACTTCGCCGGCATGAAGGGCATCCACCCCCACATGCTCCGCCACACCTTCGCCACCCACCTCCTCAGCGGCGGCGCCGACCTCCGCGTCGTCCAGGAACTCCTGGGCCACTCCCGCATCACCACCACCCAAATCTACACCCACGTGGATCAGGAACGCCTGCGAGCCGTCGTGACGAAGCACCACCCGAGGCCGTGACACCAAAGTGTTAGGCAAACGAACCAGATGACTGTCGACGAAGCATTTCAGATTTTTCAAACCATGGTGGCCGCGCGAGGCGGTCAAGTGTGTGACCAACTCGTTTCTCAATCCGGTGATCGCCTCAGCACGCATATCCGCGGTGACGAGTCATTTTTTCGCCTTAAATGGGACAAGACAGAAAACACGTTAACTCTCGAAATATCCCACGGTCCGGGTACTCCCGGCGGGCCGACATGGTGGATGGATCTAATCAAGGCATCGCTCGTGAACAACGACCTCCGCTTTGATACCTCTGATTTCAATTTCAAAGACGCCATTGAACACGGGCTTGAATTGCAAGGCTTGTGACAACGCTTTCGACACTCGCCTCACCGCACCGGTTGCCGGCTGGTGATCGCGTCGGAAAGGATCGCCTTGTTCGCGTATTCCAGTTGCGTCCCGGCCGGGAGGCCGCGGGCGAGGCGGGTGACGGTGGCGTTGGGGATTTTTTCGAGGCGCTGCGCGACGTAGAGGCTGGTGCCATCGCCTTCGAGGTTCGGGTTGGTGCCGAGGATCACTTCGACGTGTGCACCCTGCTGCGACTGTTTCGTCACGCGATCGACGAGCGCGTCGATCGTCAGTTCGCCGGGGCCGATGCCCTCCAGCGGGGAGAGCCTGCCGAGCAGGACGTGGTACACGCCGGTGTACGCGCGCGTCTGCTCCAGGCTCATCAGATCACGCGGCTGCTCCACAACCAATATCTTCGTCTGGTCCCGCTGCGTGTCCGAGCAGATCGGGCACGGGTCGGTCTCAGTGAGCGTGAAGCAGATGGAGCAGTGGCGGACGTTCTTCTTGACGTCGGCGACCGCGCGGGCGAGGGCCATCGCCTCATCCTTGCCGCTCTTGAGGACATGGAACGCGAGGCGCTCCGCCGTGCGCCGCCCGATGCCCGGGAGCTTGGCGAACTCGGCGATCAGCCGGTTCATCGATTCGCTGTAGCCGTGGTCTTTGGGCATGGGATTTCCGAAGAAGGCGGGGAGATTAACCACAGAGGCACAGAGGGCACAGAGGATGACACAGAGAGGAAGAAATCAGTTTTTGTTTATCTGAAACCGCTCTTGGTTTTCCTCTGTGCCCTCTGTGCCTCTGTGGTTAATCTTCCGTTTTGTGCATCATTGTCCGAGCAGACCCGAGAGTCCGGGGATGTCCATGCCTCCGGTCGCGGCGCGGACTTGTTCCATCACGAGGACCTGGACTTTTTCGGCGGCGTTGTTGAAGGCCTCGGCAATGAGGTATTCGACCATCGTCTTGTCTTCGCCGGCGATGCCCATGAGGAGCGGGCGGTCGAGATCGACGCGGATGACCTTGCCCTTGCCGGTCATCGTGATGCGCACCGCTCCGCCGCCCGATTCGCCGACGACGGTTTTTCGCTCGAGCTCGGCCTTCATCTGCTCCGCCTTCTCGCGGAGAGCCGGTGCGTTTTTCATCAGGGCGGCCATTTGTTTGAGATTGTCGAACATCGGTTGTTGCACTCGCTGGAGAGGAGAGGGAGATTTTAACGCGGAGGCCGCAGAGAACGCAGAGAGAGAGAGAGAGAGAGTCTTTGTTTTTCCGATTCAATTCTGTTTTCGTCTCCGCGATCTCTGCGGCCTCTGCGTTAAAGTTTTTTCCGTGTTTTATGTTTCAGGTCACTCTTCGGCAGGTGGATGTTCGACCTGCGGCTGGCGCACGTCGACGAGGCGGGCGTCGAACGCCTCCATGATCTGCTTGACCAGCGGGAGCTTGGCGAGCTGATCGCGCTCGGCTTGGCTGACGACCTGAGCGCGGCGGGGGCTGGGGGTTGGGGGTTGGGGGCTGGGGGAATACGGGGAAGAAACAGTTGCGCCCACGGGTTGCGCTACAGGCGGTATTGCGGTGACGGGCTGAGGTGCGCTTGCCCGCGAAGCCGCCAGCGGCGGAACGGTCGGACTCGGACGCGGAGGCAGAACCGGTGATCGCCCCCCTACCGGCTGGTCACCGGGAGAGGGGAACTTTTTTTTTTGATCCACGCCCCCACCTGAACCTGACCCGCCCAGCAGCGCCGCGACGTCGGCGAATTTCTCGCTCATCGCGAGGCGCACCACGGCAGCATCAAGCATCGCGCGGGGCGTCGAGCTCATCTTCGAGTAACGCTGGACATTTTCCAGCAGCGCGATGGCGTGAACGAGCGACGGTGTGTCAAAACTCTTGGACTGCTCGGCGGCCTGCTGCTTGGAGGCTTCGTCGAGTTCGACGAGTTCACTGGTCGGGCCGCACGCGCCGAGGATCATCATGTGGCGGAAGTGCTCGATGAGGCCTTCGAGGAGCTGATCCTGCGCGATGCCGCGGTTGAGCAGCTCATCGGCGCTCTTGAGCGACGCCCCGGCGTCCGACGCGGCGATCGCGCCGACGAGCGCCGCGATGAGCTGGCGGTCGGGCAGGCCGAGCATGCGTTCGAGGAGCTCGGGGGTGAGCGTTTCACCGCCGGCGAGCAGGCGGTCGAGCAGGGACAGGCCGTCGCGCATCGAGCCATTCGCCTGGCGGGCGATCTGATAGATGACCGCCTCATCGGCCTTGATCTTCTCGCCCTTGAGCACATCGCGGAGGTGCTCGGCGACCTTGGCGATCGGGATGTTGCGGAAATCGAAGCGCTGGCATCGCGAGTGGATCGTCGCCAGCACCTTGTGCGGCTCGGTCGTGCAGAGGATGAACTTGAGGTGCGACGGCGGCTCCTCCATGGTCTTGAGGAGCGTGTTGAACGCGTCCTTCGTGAGCATGTGGACTTCGTCGATGATGTAGACCTTGAAGCGTGCGTTGCCGGTCGGGGCGAGCGAGGCGTTGGCAATGAGCTGTCGTGCGTCGTCCACGCCGCGATTGCTGGCGCCGTCGATCTCGATGACGTTCATGTCCTCGCCACGCATGATCGCCTCGCCCATGCGGCCCTGCACGTCCTTGTCGGGATACGTGACGCCCTTGGGGCGCGGGCAGTTGGGCATGGAGTCGGGGGCGTTGAGAGCACGGGCGAAGATGCGGGCCATCGACGTCTTGCCGACGCCGCGCGTGCCGGTGAAGAGGTAGGCGTGATGCACGCGATCGTTGGCGATCGCGGCCTTCAATGTCTGCGCGATGGGCTCCTGCCCGACGAGATCGTCGAACGATTGCGAGCGGTAACGTCGGGCTAGGGCGGTGTAGGCCATGGGAAAGGCAAGAGGTCAGAGGTCAGTAGGAATCGAAAGACAGAGGCCAGAGGTCAGTGATCGGAAGTCAGTGTGCGCGTGCGCCTTTTCTGACCGCTGATCTCTGATCTCTGACCTCTGTCTTTTGCATCGTCTCGGCGAGCGACCAGGACACCGGCGGCACCGGGCGACGGTCGCTTATGGCTGCTGCCGTCAAGCTCTGACCAGGTTCGCGAGCCACCCGTGCACTGGGCCCGGCCGCTCGCCGAAACGACGCCGTGACAATATAGACGCCACGTCCCCCGCTGGCAAAAACCGATGTGCCAGCTTCGCTCACTCCGTCGCCTCGACCGCTCTGCTGACATGGAGGCGCACCATCTCACGGCCGAGGCGGACGCGCACGCGCCATAGGAGCAGGCCCGAGACGACGCCGAGGCCCGCGACAAAACCCCACCACAGGCCGACCGCGCCGGCGCCGTGGCCGAACGCCATCCACGCGCTGGCGGGCAGGCCGATCAGCCAGAAGCCCAGGAGGTTCACCAGCAGCGGCACGCGCGTGTCGCCGACGCCGCGCAGCACGCCTGCCGCGACGGTCTGCAGACCGTCGAACACCTGGAACAGCCCG
>JAYVTU010000102.1:0-16109 GCA_043788485.1 Planctomycetota bacterium | reverse complement strand
AACTCCTCGAATCTACGAGGGTAAGGGTTCTCCGGCGTGGCTTTCATCGTCACTACACTACGAATGGGGCAACTTGAGTCAAGCAGCTACCCAGATTGGGATTTGGGATTTGGTCATCTCACAGGAGCCCCGCAATGAGCTCTCACGCTGATCTGAATCTCTACCTCATCCGCCACGGCCAAACCGAGTGGGCGCACCTCGGCAAGCACACCGGCCTGACCGACATCCCCCTCACCGAGCTCGGCCGCGACCAGGCCACGCTCCTCCACCCCATTTTCGACGAAACCCCCTTCGACCTCATCCTCAGCTCCCCGCTCCAGCGCGCCCTGACCACCGCCCAGATCGCCGGCGCCGGCGACCGCATCGAGATCTGCCCCGACCTCGTCGAGTGGAACTACGGCTCCTACGAAGGCCTGACCACCCCGCAAATCCGCGAAACGAATCCGCACTGGACCGTCTGGACCCACGCCACCCCGAACGGCGAAACCGCCGAGCAGATCACCACGCGCGCCGACCGCATCTTGAATCGCCTCCGCCCCCTCACCGGCAACATCGCCCTCTTCTCGCATGGCCACTTCCTCCGAGCCCTCGCCTGCCGCTGGCTCGAAAAACCCATCGCCCTCGGCCAACACCTCCTCCTCGACACCAGCACGCTATCCATCCTCACCCGCGACCGCGGCACCCCCGCCATCAAAACCTGGAACGGCCCCCTCCTCACCGCCGCCTGCGCCGTCCCTTGGAAACTCCCGGGATCAAAGCCACGGTGATTTACATGAGTGAGAATGTATGACGAAATATCTGATCCTTTTGGCGGTACTGGTGGCGGCTCTTCAGGGATGCCATGGACCTTGGCGATATTCTCCCGACGGGACCACCGCTATTCCACTGAGCCCCGTGGGTTCAAATCTGCCGCCAGGCGGATTGTTGCCATCGGGTGACCAAGGGCCGATTTACTTCGACAGCCTTTACGTTATAAGCTCAAATAGGCCGGGAAAGACACGGGCGACTTATCTGAGGTTCTGGCCCACCGGTGAGGTTCTTTGGCGTTCAAAGGAATTCGCCGTTTCACCAGAAGACTCTTCTCGAATTGTCATTAACGCTCACGATGGCGAAATCCCGGACAATTGGTTGGTCGGCCCGCCCGCAGATCACAAGATCAGCATCGGTGACTCAGCACGCGTCGGACGGTACACGATCGTGGGAAAGAAAATTTTCATCGAATGGTTTGGGTTCCTGGTTCCCGATTTCGGACAATCTTCATTCGTCTTTGAAGGGCAATTCACCTCAACGGGCTTTGAATTGACGCGCGATCGACCGATCATTTGGTTTGGCAGATGGGAGGATATGCCTGCAAGCCACGAACCATATAAATTTTCGATCATGCGCTTTGACCGCTACCGCGTTGGCGAGATGAAGGGGAAGCCTGATTGGTGAAGTTCTGGAGAGGCCCGACGGGCCGTCACTTTGGGTAGCCGGGTGCCGTGAGGCCCCGGAAAAAATCGCCCCACATTTTTCTTGAGGCCCGAGGGGCCGACACTTTTTCCGCATCCCGGCGGGATGCCAGAAATTAGCCGGGGGTTGAGCAGCAGCGACACCCCCGGATCGCGGCGACACACACTCTCCTTCTCTCTTTCTTTTTCCCGCACCCCGGAGGGTGTGCCAGACGCCTGCGATCCCTCCGGGATCGAAGAAAATTAATCGCGTTCCTATCCGGGGGTGTCGCTATCGCTCAACCCCCGGCTAATTTCTGTGAACCCTCCGGGTTCTAAGAAGTCCGGCCCCGGCGCGTCACCACGTACCGCACAAACGACCCGAGCCCCGCGAATTTGTAGGCGGGGTCGATGTAGTGCTCGATCACATAGAACGCGAAGTAATATGCCCGGGCGAAGCACCAGATCGCGATGGCCAGGAGCAGCGCGGTCTTGAGCGCCGGGTTCTCGTAGAGGATCATTCCCGCCGCCATCACGCCAGCGACGATGAAGAGCGCCGCCTTGAGATAGATCACCCGCGGGTTTTTCAGGTCGGGCATGGCGGCGCTCCTTCTGCGTGATCGTAGCCGGTCGGGTGCCACATGGCGTGGCCGCTGATGGCCGCCATGTGAATGGACGCGGGTCACGACACGACGTGCCGGGTCGATAAGACGCGGTTCTCGTCTCATCCTCACGTGTGATGACCGTGCTTCGAGATTATTGCTCGATCGACACACATACACATGGCGGCCTGCGCGGCCACGCCATGTGGCACCCCGAGACCCCCCGCCGTTTCCCCCGCGGGGTGATCGCGCTTAAACTGACCGGCTTATGCCGCTGACGCTTTACAGCTACATTTTGCGGGAGATGCTCAAGGTCTTTGTCGCGGCTCTGGCCGTGCTGGTGATCGTGATGGCGTTCGGGTTTTCGCTCAAGCCGCTCAGCGAGGGCGTGCTCGGGCCCTGGCAACTCGTCAAGGTCGTCGCGTTCACGATGCCGGGAATGGTGACGTTCGCCCTGCCGTTCGCGGCGGCGCTGGCGAGCACGATGACCTTCTTCCGCATGTCCAGCGACAACGAGATCACCGCCTGCGCCGTCAGCGGGATCAGCTACCGCGAGATGCTCACGCCGGTGCTGCTGCTGGGCCTGTGCCTGACGGTCGGCTCTTTTTTTCTGAGCAACTGGATCGTGCCGCGCTTCTGGAAGCTCGTGGCGATGGAGGTCGAGCAGGACGCGGCCCGGCTCGTCGTCGCGAAGCTGCAGCGGCGCGAGGTTGTCGAGCTCGGCGGGCTGATCCTTTACGCCGACACGGCGCGCGACAAGGTCGAAATCGAGAAGCGCCCCGACGGCGAGCCCGTGCCGTACAACCGCATGGAGCTGCGCGGGGCGGCGGTCGCCAAGCTCGACAAGAAGCAGGACATGCACGGCGACTACACGGCGGAGCGCGCGACCGTCGATTTCTACCACCACATCGACGGGCGAACGTACGTGACGATGATGCTCACCGGCGTGACGATCAACGAGCCCGATTCGGGCCGGCTCATCGCGATCAAGAATCAGCCCATCGAAGCGCAGGAAATCCCCAGCCCGCTGACGACCAAGCCGAAGTTTCTTTCGCTGCCCAAGCTCCAGGCGATGGCGCTGGAGCCCGAGCTGAGCCCGGATGTGCGCACGCTCAAGGAGAATCTCACCGAGGCGATCGATGCGCAGCGGCTGCTGCAGCAGCTTGCGGCGCGGATGCGCGATGGTGACGGGAAGCTCGAACTCAAGAACGTCGCGAGTCAGCCGTATGTGATCACTTCGCCGGTTGTCGAGATCGTGAAACAGTCGCTGTCGCTCAAGATGGCTTCGGGAGTGACGGGGGCTCCGGCGAAGAAGGTGATCGTGATCCACCAGGTCGGTGGCCGCGATCCGCAGCGGTTCGAGGCGGAGAGCGGGCAGATCGATGTCGCCGCCGGCGGCCCGGGCGGGCAGCCGCGCGTGAACCTGCTGCTTCGTGACGTGCAGGTCTTCGATCCCGCGCTGCCGACGCCAAGCACGCTCAAGCAGATCACGCTGCCGCTGCTGCGTTACGACCACGCCGAGGCCTCGGCTCCGAGGACGCGAGCCGAGCTTGCCGAGCAGGCCAAGACGTACAAGAGCAGCGGCGTGACCAAGGCGGCGTCGGACCTCGACCGCAAGGTCTTCGAGGTCGAGCGCGAGATCAAGAGCCGACTGCACGAGCGCGGCGCGATGTCCGTCAACGGCATGCTCGTCGTGCTGCTCGCGGCGGTGATGAGCATGAAGCTCCGCAACCAGGTGCCGCTTGCCATCTTCTTCTGGTGCTTCATGCCGACCGTCGTCGCGTTCATCATGATCACCAGCGGCCAGGCGATGATCGGCTGGCGCGACCACGCCGCCATCTGGGGCATCACGATGACCTGGATGGGAAACATCTGCCTCGCCACCCTCGTCGGCGGGATCTACATGAGGCTAAGCAGAAACTGACGCATGACCATACTCGACCGTTACATCATCCGACAGTTCCTCGTGAACTTCTTCATCCTGTTCACGGTGCTCGTCGGCCTCTACGTGCTGATGGACCTGATCATCAACTTTGATGAGTTCGTCGGGGTCGCCCAGCACGCCGACGGCCCGCTGCTCACGCGCCTCTGGCACACGCTGCTCATCATGTTCGACTACTACCTGCCGCAGACGATGATGCTCTACGTCTACATGGCCGGCCTGCTCCCCGTCGCCGCCGCCGGGTTCACGCTCGCCGGCCTGATCCGCAACCGCGAGGTCGTCGCCATGCTCGCCAGCGGCGTCAGCATGTACCGCGTCGCGACGCCGCTGCTCCTCATGGGCTTCGCCGCGAATGTGCTGCTCATGGTCGACCAGGAACTCGTCATGCCGCAGGTCGCGTACAAACTCATCCGCGGCGCATCGAACCTCAAGAACGGCACACAGCCGCTGGGCAACAAAATCCATTTCCTCGCCGATGGCCGCGGCACCCTCTTCACCGCCCGTCTTTTCAACATCCAGGACCTCTCGCTCAGCGATCTCACCATCCTCCGCCGCGAACCGGTCGCCGGCAGCGACGGCATCTACAGCTACTCCTCGGAGCGCATCGACGCCGACCGCGCCACCTGGGACGAAAAACGCCAGGGCTGGCTCCTCACCAACGGCCAGATCGTCCACCGCGATTCGCCGCTCACCGACAGCGCCGCGCCCGGCGCTGTCCTCGCCTCGCAGCCCATCGACTTCCTGCCCAGCGATCTCGATCCGCTCTCCATCCTCGCCCGCATGCGCAGCCGTTACCGCCAGATGATCAGCCTGCATCAGCTCTCCGAGCTCATCGACCGCTCGGCGCAGACCAAAGCCGTCGACACCGGCGACCTCCTCCGCATCCGCCACTGCCGCTTCAGCCTCATCCTCATCAACATGCTGATCCTCGGCGTCGGCCTCCCCTACTTCCTCCTGCGAGCCCCGGCCCCGCTGCTCATCCCCGCCATGAAAGCCGCGTCCGTCACCATCGGCGCCTGGGCCAGCGGAATGATCATGATGCAGGTCGCCCCCGGCTTCCTCCCCCCCGCCGCCGTCGCCTGGATGCCCGTCGCGATCTACCTGCCCTGGGCGTGGTACCGCATGGAATCGATCGAGACGTGACGCAGGAAAAGAATTTAACGCAGAGTTCGCAGAGAACGCAGAGAGATGCATTTCTTAATTCAAATCAAAACAATTCTTCCTCTGCGATCTCAGCGGCCTCTGCGTTAAAATCCCCGCCTTTTTGCTTTACCCCGTGATCCGCCGCGGCACATAATGCTTCCGCACATCCACCGTCACCATCCCCGCCGCCCGCGCCGACCGCAGCCCGATGTCCGTGTCCTCGTACGCCAGACAAAGCCCCGGCGCCACGCCGATCCGCCGCGCTGCCTCGAGAAAAACATCCGGCGCGGGTTTGTGATTCACCACATCCTCCGAGCAAACCACCGCATCAAACCATTCAAAAATCCCGATGCGCTGCAGCACGCGCCTAGCCGTCTCCCGGTTGCTCCCCGTCGCCACCGCCATCGGCACCTTCCCACGATGCGCCTCCGCCACCGCCACGATCGGCTCGACCGGCCCGATCGCCTCCAGCGACGTCGCGTGAAACTCCTCCTCCTTCTCCGCCGCCACCGCGTGATGATCCACCGCGATCCCCGCCTCGTCCGCCAGCAGCTGCACAATCTTTACCGTCGGCACACCCCCCAGCGCATAAAACCGATCCTCCGGCAGCGCCAACCCGTACCGCGTCAGCGTCGAACGCCAAGCCAGAAAATGCGCCGGCATCGTGTCGACGAGCGTCCCGTCGCAATCGAAAATGATCCCCGCGTAGTCCATCGCATTCACCGCGGCTCAAAATCAATCACCGTCGCCTTATCCAGCGATGGCTTGAGCAGCTCAACAAATGCCTTGTGCGCCGGATGAACGAGATACGCATCACGGTCCGCCGCGTTGTTGAACGTGGCGACATACGCGTGAGTCAGCCCCTGGTTCAAGCCCTCGGGGCTGATGTTCGTCCCCCACTCAAAAGCCGCGACCTCTTTGATCTGCGACTTGAGCGCGACGAACGCCGCGTTGATCTTGTCGATCTGCGCCGGCGTCGCATCGTCCTTGAACTTGAACAGGACGACATGCCGGATCGATCCAGCCTTAAGCGTCTTGTGATCGACGTTGACCGAAACCGTCGTGCAGCCAATCGCGGACATGCAGAGCCCCAGTGCAGCGAGAAGGATCAGAGTTTTCATCGTGTTTCTCCGTTGGACAAGCGAATCAGCGTAGCGGGCATTCGCCGCGCGATCCAGCCTTGGGGTCTTGGGTGCCGCGGCCAGCGCAGGCCGCGGAGTCGGCCGTGTCCCCGCCCCCAGTGTCGTTCGCCAAGGCACATGGCCGACTCCGCAAAGCCTGCGCTGGCCATGGCACCCGAAATTCCGACCCTCAAACAATCTCCAGCGGCTCACGGTCCCCCTTCGAGATATCAATCCGCACGCCGCGCCCGAGCTTCGCCAGCAACTTCTTCTTGAGCACCGGCAGATAGCCGCGCTCGGTGTTGGTGTGGTCGCAGAGGATGACCGAGACCCCGCGCGCATTCGCGGCGAGGACGTCGTGGTGCCGCATCTCGCCGGTGAGATAGACGTCGGCCCCGCACCCGTTGAGCACCGAACCGCCGGCACCGGCGCAGAGACAGACGTGTTCGATGTCCGTGTTAAGAGGGTGGTCGGCCTTTGCGACTCGAACGTGTTTCAGTTTCAGGTGGCGTTTGACCCGGCTGACGAGCCCCTCCAGCGAGATCGGCTTATTGAGCATGACGTCGCGGCCTTGCCCGAGCAATTCCGATCTCTTCGGCTCGAGGCGGTAGAGGTCCCACACGGGTTCCTCGTATGGATGCGTTTGGCGGATGAGCTTTTCAATTTCTTGAAGGTTGACAGAGTAATCCGAACAGTTCATTTCAAGCCGGATCTCCTCGACCTTCTCCAAACGCCCGCGCTGGCCCACGACGGGTTTGGCCGAGGCGCCGCCGATGAATGTGCCGAATCCTTCGGTGTTGAAGGAACACGAGCTGTAATCTCCGATGTGTCCAACGCCGGAGGCCGCCAGCGCAGATCGCATTTTGTCCACATGTGTTCGCGGAATAAAAATCACGAGCTTGAACGTCTCAAGTATTGGTGTCTTCGAGAAGGGTTTGATCGAATAACGAGAACGAGCGCCGATGCCATCGGCCAGCCAATCGTTCACGCCGCCCTGTGCCGAGTCGAGCGCGGTGTGTGGGGAGTAGACGGCGACGCGGTTTTCGGCGAGCGAGGCGAGGCGGCCGGCGAGTCGTTTGAGCGGCTCGAAGATCGGCGGGTGGTAAGCGATCACGGCGTCAGAGCCGAGGCGGATCGCCTCGTCGGCCACGGCGTCGGTCAGGTCGATCGTCAGCATCACGCGGCGGATCGGCTTGGGCTTCGACGGTTCGATGAGCAGCCCGACATTGTCCCACTCCTCGGCCAGTTCGAGAGGGGCGATTTCCTTCAGGGCATCGAGGACGGCGGAGAGTTTCACGCTCATGGTGCGAGTTTAACACGGCGGCGCGATGAGCGAGAAATCGGTCTTGAAATAGCCGGACGGCTACGCCGTCCTTGTCGGATTAGCCGAGACGGATGATGCGGTCCGCGCGGGCGGCGGTTGCGGCGATGAGTTGGGCGTTGGGCCGGTCGTTGATCGCGATTTTCTCGTCGGCCTGCGCGGGGATCAGGCCGCCGGTGATGTGACGGGCGCGGACGCGGGTGAGGCAGGTTTCGAGCGGCGTGTCGAGGTACCAGGTTTCGTCGAGCATCGCATACGCTTCGATCCAAAACGCTGCTTCGAGCAACAGATAATTGCCCTCGACAATCACCAATCGCGTCTTGGGCGTGACGGTGATGCCGCGCGGGATCGGTTCGTGGGTCTTGCGGTCGTAGATCGGGGCGGTGATGGTGCGCGTACAGGCACGCAGCCTGTGGATGAGGTCGGCAAAAGAATGAGCGTCGAATGATTCGGGCGAGCCTTTGCGGTCGCGGAGCTTGAACGCATTGAGCATGGCGTTGGGATAGTGGAAACCATCGAGAGGGATCACGGCGGTGGACACCGAGGCGCTGCACGCGGCGGCGAGCTCGGCGGCCAGCGTGGATTTGCCGCTTCCGGGCGGCCCGGCGATGCCGAGCATGAAACGGCTGCGAATGGCGCGGACCCGCGCGACGAGCTGGGCGGCGAGTTGTTCGACGGTGTCGCTCATGCGAGAGGCAGCGTGAGGACGAATGCGGCGCCGCCTGTGTGAGAGCGGTCGCATTGCAGATCGCCGCCGAGGTCGCGCGCGAGGCGGCGGGAGAGGAAGAGGCCCAGGCCGATGCCGGGGGCGGTGCTGGTGGCGGACTTGTTGAAGGCGGTGAAGAGGCGGGCGGATTGCTGCGGGGTGAGGCCAGGGCCGCGGTCGGTGACGCGGATTTGGAGGTGGCCGTCCGTGCGGGTGGCGGAGAGTTCGATCGGGGGCTTGCCGTATTTGCAGGCATTGTCCACGAGGTTGAGGAGGATCTGGTGCACGGCCAGGGCATCGGCGCGGAGGAGCAGATTGTCGGGCAAATCGGGGAGCATGATGTCGAGTTGCATGCCCGCCTGGTCGGTGCGGCGGCGCAGCGCGGGAGTGATGCGATCGAGCAGCGCGGCGAGGCTCAGCGTCTCGGCCCGGCTCGGGGCGATGCGGCGCTCGAGACGTGCGTAGGCCAGGACGTTTTCGATGAGGTGGCCGAGGCGGTCGGATTCGCTGACGAGCGTGTCGAGGTATTGCTGGCGCGCGGGCGGATCGGTCACCATGCCGGTGGCGAGCATGTCGGCGTACATCTTGAAGGTGGTCAGCGGCGTGCGGAGCTCGTGCGTCACAGCGGAGACGAACGCGCCCCGCCGCTCGCTGAGCGACAGTGCCCCGCGGAGCAGCAGCGCGACGGCGATCGCGGCGATCCCCGCGGCTCCCCACGCGATCATCAGCGAGACGCGCAGCGGCGTGTTCCACGGCAGCTCGACATCGGGCATCAGCGATGCGGGGACGACCAGACGCGCGGGGATCGAAGCGAGCCTGCGGGTGTCCTCCGGATCATCGGGCCCGGCGGCGACGGCTTCGAGCTTCGCGCCGGGAAGGATGTCGGCGATGCGCTCGAGGAGCGCGGGTTCAAGCGTGTGCCAGTTCGCTGCGGGGAGGCCGTTGTCGCGGTTCACATCGTTGAACGCGGCGCGCTGCTGCCATTCCTGCTTGCTGAATTCCTGCTGGTATTTGAGGTCGCTGCGCTGGGCGTAGGCGTTGTTGATTCCCAGTTGCTGCTGCTGGGCATCGGCGTTCTTGCTGGCGTTGCCGACGATGTTGCCGGAGATATTGCCGAGGCTGCTCTGCGGGCCGGCGTTGAGATTGCCGGTGAGCTTGCTGTTGTTGAGGCTGATCGTCGGGCCGCCTTTGACGGCGGGCTTCGGGCCGGGGTTCTGCATGAGCAGCACGGTCGCGGCGGAGTCCATGCGCCACAGCGCGAGGCGGACGTTTTCCTCGAGCGAAGCGCGGGCCTCGGCCTGGGCTTCGGTGTGCTCGAAGGTGAGCATCTTGACGCTGAGCCAGAGCATGACCGACAGCGCCAGCGCGAGGGCTGCGGCGAAGGCGCTCCAGGTCAGCAGGGAGCGGTTCACGGGGCGGCCTCCACGACGTCGGCGAGCATGTAGCCTTTGCCGCGGACGGTTAGGACGATGCGGGGTTCATCGGGGTTGTCGCCGAGTTTGGCGCGGAGGCGGGCGATGTGCATGTCGATGGTGCGGGTTTCGAGGCCGCGCGGCTCGATGAGCCAGACGCTGCGGAGCAGCTCCTCGCGCGCGATCGCGCGCGTTGGGTTCACCGCGAAGTAGCGCAGCAGGTCGGTCTCTTTTTCGGAAAGCTCGGCGCGGCGGCCATCGTCGAAGCGGACCTCGCGGCGGGAGAGATCGGCGACTCCGCCGGGGAATTTCATCTGCGCGACATCGAGGGGCCGCTGCGGCGAGCGGCGGAGGACGGCGTGGACGCGCGCGATGAGCTCTTTGATGCTGAAGGGTTTGACGACGTAATCGTCGGCGCCGAGGCGGAGGCCTTTGATGCGGTCGGCCTCGTCGCCGCGTGCGGTGAGGATGATGGCGGGGAGCGTCGGGCGGGTTTGGCGGACCTCGCGGAGGATGTCGAGGCCTGACCCGCCGGGGAGCAGGAGGTCGAGGAGGATGAGGTGGCAATCGACGGTAAGCGCGAGGGCGAGGCCTTGCTTGGCGTCCGCGGCTTCGTGAACCTGGAAGGATTCGAAGCGCAGGGCATCGACGAGGCCACGCCGGATGGCGGGGTCGTCTTCGATGACGAGGATGCGGAGGGGAGTCATGGGCGGTCCTTGGGGTTCAGCATATCACGAAGTTTCCGGAAATTTTCCCCACGGATGCACACGGATGGGGAAGAGATCGGAAGATTAACCGCGAAGGCGCGAAGGACGCAAAGAAGAAAAAGATTTTGATTTGATCCATTCAAAAGTCTCATTCTTCTTCGCGTCCTTCGCGCCTTCGCGGTTAAAAACTCCCCTCTTATCCGTGTGAATCTGTGTGCATCTGTGGGGAAATGAAACATTCTTTTCAGCGTGACACGGTTTGAGATGCGGGGCAGGTGTCGTTGGTGAGTGCGGTGTAGGTGGCGTCGGGCTGGAGGCCGAGCCAGGGGTCGGAGCGCGGGGTGAGGAAGAGTTCGGCGTAGACGCGCGTGTTCAGGGCGGCCATGTAGACGGGTTTTTCGCTTTCGGCGAGCCAGTGGAGGATGGTGCGGCGGAGGAGGTATTGGTTTTTCACGGTGTCGAGTGCGATGGCCTTCTCGAAGTTGTCGATGGTTTTGGTCAGCAGTTCCGGCGACTTGTCGTAGGCGGCGGCGTTTTGTTTGCGGATGAGGGCGATGCTGGCCGCGTCGAGCTTGACGCCGGTCCGGGCGAGAGCGGCTATGCGGTCCCACTTCTGAGCCTCGGCGGTGTCGATGTCGCGGTCGATCGCCGCGGCGAACTGCGGGGAGACCTGGCGGAGCATGGGCATCTCGACGAGCCCTTTGCCGATCGCCACCCGACCGGCCAGTGGCGCGGCGGGGTTTTCGCCGGGCTTTTGTGCGACCGGCAGCGGCGCGATCGTCAGTCCGACCCCTTTGACATACTGCTCCCATTCCCGAAGCAGGAGGTCTTCTTTTCGCTGGGCGTAATTCTCGACGGGTGTGAGCCGGAGCTTGGGTGTCGTGCTGTAGGAGAGCGAAGAGTTTTGATTGCCGGTTACGGCCGCGTTGTAAGCGCTGCGCAGTTCGCTGAGGAACAGCGACGGATCGTAGAGGCCCGGCAGGGCGTCGACGACGCGGCCGTTGTTGGCGAGGATGTAGTGGATGCTGTTGCCGGTGATGGTTCGTTTCATGACGCGGCCGTCGCCGAAGTCGATGGTGATGACGGGCACGGGGCGTTCGCTGGACCAGTGGAGGATGAAATTCTCGCGGAGGAATTGGGAGACGTTTTTGTTGGCGTAGAGGACGGTGCGGAAGAATCGGCTGTTGGCGCAGGAGTATTCATCGGTGAGCTTGCCGAGGAGGCGGAGGGAGAGGATGGGTTTTTTCTGTTTCTTTGCCTCGGCCTGGGCGGCGTCGAGATCGGTGTACCAGTAGAGGCGGGAGGTGATTGCGTCGCGCTGGCCGGCGACAAAATCGATTTCGTCGGCGAGTTGGGGGGAGGGATGTTTGTCGTAGATTTGCATCGCGACATCGAGGCCGTAGGCGCCCATGCCGCGGAGCGAGACGGCGGCTTGATGGGCGGTGGCGGGATCGGCGGAGGTGAAGGAAGGCGTGAAGCACTCGGGGCCGCCGCCGGCGTGGGTGAGGGTCACGAGGGCTGCGATGAGGAGAAGAGCGAAGAGTGTGTGGCGCAGCATGGGAAAGCTCCTGTGTGGGACTCATCACAGAATACGACTCGGGGCGTGGCGGAGGGGTAACGGGTTGGTAACGAGGGGGCGGCGGCGGTCGATGTGGCGCACAGTGAAATTACCGGCGCACCCTCACCCGGCTCGCGGACTCGCCACCCTCTCCCCGAGGGAGAGGGGCGGAGCGCGCACAGATGTGGTAGTGAAACCGGACGTCCGGGGGGTTTCCCGGAGGCGCGATGACCGTGTGTGAGATTCACAGCTTTAAGGTGTGGAATCGGTCGGGAGTTAAGACGGGAGGTTCGGCGGGAGCGGGGGTGGAAAAGTGAGAGGGGGGAGGGGTAAAAGATGTCCGGTCGACGGGTTTGTGCGCACGGGGAGGGACCGCAGAACGGGTGACCCGCGGGGATTCGGCGGACCTCATCCCCGGGCTTGGCGTCGGAATTGGGGATCAGAGTTTATCGGCGACGAGGCTGGCGAGTTGGCTGCGTTCGGACTTGGCGAGGGAGACGTGGCCGACGATGGATTGGCCCTTGAGGGCTTCGACCATGTAGGAGAGGCCGTTGGAGGAGGAGTCGAGGTAGGGGTTGTCGATCTGCTGGACGTCGCCGGTGAGGACGAGTTTGGTGCCGTCGCCGACGCGGGAGGCGATGGTCTTGACTTCGTGGGGCGTGAGGTTCTGGGCTTCGTCGACGATCATGAACTGGTTGGGGATGGAGCGGCCGCGGATGTAGGTGAGCGGCTCCATGATGATTTTGCCTTCGGCCATGAGGGCTTTGATGCGCTGCTCGGGGGTCTTGGAGTCGGCGTGCTGCGGGCCGGCGCCGCGGGTGGACATGAGGTAGGTGAGGTTGTCGAAGATGGGCTGCATCCAGGCGGTGAGCTTCTCCTCGATGTCACCGGGGAGGAAGCCGATGTCGCGGCCCATGGGCATGATGGGGCGAGCGACGAGGACGCGGTCGTAGCGGTTCTCGTTGAGCGTCTTGCTCATGGCGGCGGCGATGGCGAGGAGCGTCTTGCCGGTGCCGGCGGTGCCGAGGAGCGTGACGAGCTTGATGTTGTCGTCGAGGAGGAGGTCGAGGGCCATCGTCTGCTGGACGTTGCGCGAGAGGACGCCATAGACGGCCTTGC
Source organism: Planctomycetota bacterium (assembly GCA_043788485.1). Classification (GTDB taxonomy): domain Bacteria; phylum Planctomycetota; class Phycisphaerae; order Phycisphaerales; family Zrk34; genus JAYVTU01. The sequence continues at coordinate 3,048 of JAYVTU010000102.1, read as the reverse complement.
GCGGCTTGTTGACGGGGATGAGCTGATCGGTGTCGCCGAGGCGGCGGGCGAGGCCGGTGTGCGATTCGCCGTTGCCGTCGCGGAGGAGCGCGAACTGGTTGGGCAGCAGGATTTCGGGCGGCTTCTCACGCGCGATGGAGGAGATGGGCTCGGGGAGCTGGCCGGCGCGGACGGCGATGTCGAGCTGATTCTGCAGCTCGGAGATGGGCAGCTGCTTCTGGGCGTAGAGGCGGTCGATGATGCTGGTCTCGACGTCGATCTCGATGTAGCCGGAGTAGAGGCGGTCGATGTCGACCTTCTGGGCTTCGAAGTCTTCGGTGGGGATGCCGAGGGCATCGGACTTGATGCGGGCGTTGATGTCCTTGGAGATGAAGATGGCGCGGCGGCCCTCTTTCCAGTGGTGGTAGGCGACGGTGATGATGCGGTTGTCGGGGTGGTTGCGGTCGAGGCCGGGCGGCGACGGATAGTCGCCGAGGTCAATGCGCACGATCCCGCCGTCGCCGTTCCACTTCACGCCCTCCGAGAGCTTGCCCTTCTCGCGGAGCTTGTCGAGGTGGCGGATGACCTGGCGGGCGTTGCGGCCCACGTCGTCGTTGTTCTTCTTGAACGCGTCGAGCTCTTCGATGACCGTGAAGGGGATCACCACCTCGTTGTCGGCGAACATGAACAGCGCATCGGGATTGTGCAGCAGGACATTGGTGTCAACGACGAAGAACTTCAGTTCCGACGCTCGGGGGTCGTGCCTCGCGTTCAAATTTCGGCCTCCATGCCACGGTCGCCCGAGGGCGGCCCGGTGTGAGGCAGTGTATCCGATTCGCGCGGGGGTGTTGGGGTGGAATGTGAGAAGGGAATGACCAAATCCCAAATCCCAATGACCAAAGAGAAGGATCGAGGCAAAAAGGCTTGATAGGCACTAAAGTGCCCATGCTTCGCGGACTTCATGCGAACTGGATTCTGAATTGGTCATTGGGATTTGGGATTTGGTCATTGTCCTCGTTGTTGCTCGGAAGGCGCGGAGTTGCTATCAAATAGCCCCTTTTGCGGAGCTATGGAATGGGCTTGAACATCGGCGTGTTGGCGGGTGATGGCGTCGGACCCGAGGTCATCGGCGAGGCGCTCAAGGTTTTGGCGGCGGTGGCGAAGCTCGAGAAGCTCGAGTACCGCACCGAGCCGCTGCCCTATGGCGGGGCGCACTTCCTCAAGACCGCCGAGGTCATCAGCGATGCGCAGGTGCAGGACCTGCGGCGATTCGACGCGATCCTGCTGGGCGCGGTCGGTCACCCCGATGTGAAGCCCGGCGTGCTGGAGAAGGGGCTGCTGCTCAAGCTGCGTTTCGAGCTGGACCTGTACATCAATCTGAGGCCCGTGAAGCTGTATGAGGGCGTGACGAGCCCGCTGCGTGACAAGGGGCCGGCGCAGATTAATTTTGAGGTCATCCGCGAAAACACCGAGGACCTCTACACCGGCGCCGGCGGGATCGCCCGCAAGGGGACGCAGCACGAGATCGCGACGCAGGAGATGCTCGCGACGCGCTTCGGCGCGGAGCGCGCGATCCGTTATGCGTTTGACGTGGCGCGGGCCCGCAAGGCGAGCGGCGCGGGGCGCGGCTTGCTGACGCTGGTACACAAGACGAATGTGCTGACGTACGCCGGTGATCTGTGGTTCCGGGCGTTTCATGAAGTCGGGGCGAAGGATTACGCGGACATCGAGCGGCAGTACCACCACGTGGACGCCTGCTGCATGTACATGGTCGCAAGGCCCGAGCTCTACGACACGATCATCGTGCCCAACATGTTCGGCGACATCATCACGGACCTGGGCGCGGCGATCAGCGGCGGAATGGGCGTCGCGGCTTCCGGCAACCTCAATCCCGATGGCACCGCTCCGAGCATGTTCGAGCCGGTGCACGGCTCGGCCCCCGACATCGCTGGACAGAACAAGGCGAATCCCATCGCGGCGTGCCTGAGCCTGGCGATGCTGCTGCGTCAGACCGGGCGGATCCGCAAGGTCGAGGCGGCGGTCCGAGCAGCGGACCGCGTCGAAAACGCGGTCAAGAAAGTCTGCCCGCAATTCGCCGGTCAGCCCATGGATCGCCTCAATGTCGGCACGACCGAGGTCGGCCAGCGCATCGTCGCTGCGCTGTGAGCGGCATGGCAGATAACACATGCCGACCCGGGCAAACCGCCGGAATTACGCTGAAAAATCCAAGGATCGCTTGACCATTGGCCGATCATGGTCGATAATGAATCCAGTTGAAGAATCAGTCGTTCGCCGCGCACAAGATTCGATCCCACCACGGTAGAAAGCGGCGAGCCCAGACTTCACAGAGAATGTTGGCTGGATGATCCGACGAACAGGTGTCATCGACCTGTCGCAGTGCGCGGATGGTCGCCTGCGACAACTAGACAAGACGCTCATCGAGCGCCCCGACGATCCCGTGATCCCGGCGCGTGTCATTGAGCAGTTCGGGCTGCGCACAGGCCAGACCGTCACCGTCGAGGTCGGCCAGCGTCGCGGCACGGACGAACCGCGCGGCGGCGGCAAGAAGCGGAAAAACCGCTTCGCCAAAGAGATCGCCAACGCCCCGCGTGCCGAACGCCTCGTCGAGATCGACGGCATCCCCACCCTGCAGTACAAGCATCACGCCCTGCTCGAAACCCTCACGAGCATCGATCCCCAGCCCCAGATCAAGCTCGAATACCCCGGCTGCCCCCCGGCCTGTCGCCTTATCGACCTCTTCTGCCCCATCGGGTTCGGCCAGCGCGGGCTCATCGTCTCGCCGCCCAAAGCCGGCAAGACGACGCTGCTGCAGAACATCGCCTTCGCCGTCCAGAAGAATTACCCCGAGGCGATCGTTTATGCACTGCTCATCGATGAGCGTCCCGAAGAGGTCACCGATTTCCGCCGCAATGTGCCGTGCGAAGTGCTTGCCACGAGCAACGATCACACCGCCGACCGCCACGTCTCGCTGGCGATGGTCGCCATCGAGCGTTGCAAGCGGCTCGCCGAGCAGGGCAAGCACGTCGTCGTGCTGCTCGATTCGCTGAC
>JAYVTU010000101.1:0-16143 GCA_043788485.1 Planctomycetota bacterium | reverse complement strand
CCCGGCGATGTGCACTCGGTTCCCACCGACTGGGAGATCTACGCCGAGGGCCGCATCGAGGGCAAGGAAACTCCTAAGATCTCGCCGACCGAATCGCGCGGGATGCGTGACCTGGGCCTCGACCGCCTCAAGGGCCCCGGCGCCTGGGCGACATATGAACAGCCCGCGTCTGACTCCGCCGCCGCTCCCGCCGCCCCCAAGGACAAATGAATGCCCGCGCTTTCCGGAAATCAAATCTGGGCGCTGACACGGTCCACGCAGACCGTTGAAGCCGTCAACACCGCGCTGGCACCCTTCCCGTCGCTTCGGCCGATGGGCGTGTGCGGAAGCTGGTCGGAGCTCATCGCTTCGCTCGATCAGCACCCGACGCCCGTCACGCTGATCGACATCGATCCGCAGCCGTCGCAGATGCTCACCGATCTGGAGCAGGTGATCGCGCGGTTTGATCAGACGCGTTTTGTCGTGCTCTGCACCCGCTTCAGCAACGAGCTGCTCATGCAGGCCATGCAGGTCGGCGTGCGCCAGTTCGTGACCAAGGAAGCGATCGGCACGGACCTGCCGGCCGCGCTCCAGAAACTCACCGCCGCCACCACGACCCGCGCCCGCCCCCGCGGAGCCGCCGTCACGATCCTCTCCGCCTCTGGCGGCTGCGGCGCGACGCTGCTGGCCGTCAACCTCGCCAACGAACTGGCGATCGCCGGCGGCTCGGCGTCGCTCGTCGTCGATCTCGATGTCGCCTACGGAGCCGTCGCCGAGTACCTCGGGCTCGACGGCCGCTACGGCATCGCCGACCTGCTGGGCCAATCCCAGAAGATCGACGCCGCCCTCGCCGCATCCACCGCCCTGCCGCACAGCGAAAGCCTGCACGCGCTGCTGAGCCCCGCGAGCGTCAACTTCGACGACCCGGTGCTGCCCGACTACCGCCAGCTCCCGCAGGTGATGGAAGCGGTGCGCCAGGCGTATCGCTGGACCGTGATCGACGCGCCGCGCGTCGCCGTCCCCGTCGCCACGCAACTGGCGATGGCCAGCAAGGCGACGTTCATCGTCAGTCAGCTCTGCGTCAAGGACATCCGCCTGGCGCGTTCGCTGGCGCTGGCGATGGAGCGTCGCGGCGTCCCGCCGCAGTCGATCCGCCACGTCATCAACCGCTACGCCCGTCGCGCTCCGCTGATCCAGCTCGACGAGGCGGCCAAGGCGCTGGGCGGCGTGAAGCTGGAACTGATCAGCAACGACTTCCGCGCCGCGTCCGAAAGCCTGAACTTTGGCAAGCCGCTGGCGCAATCGTCGCCCAAATCGGCGCTGCGGCGTGACGTGATGGCGCTGGCGGCGACGCTGGGCGAAACGGCATCGCAAACCACTTCTTTCGCGGCGGCATTCTAAATGACACGCCTAGCCAACAACACGACCGGTGGTCCGTCCGATGCGATGCCGCTCGGGCCCGACCTTCAATCGCTCAAGGCCCAGGTCCACCGCCGCCTCCTCGAGAGCATCAATCTCGTCGAGGCCCGGAGCCTGCCCCTCGAGCAGCTCACCGCCGAGTGCTTCCGCCGGGCCAACGCCCTGCTCACCGATCTCCGCGCCCCGCTGACTGCGCCGCAGCGCCAGCAGCTGCTCCGCGAGGTGCTCGATGAGATCTTCGGCCTCGGCCCGCTCGAGGAATTCCTCCGCGACAAGTCCGTCAGCGACATCCTCGTCAACGGCCCAAGCCGCGTCTACATCGAACGCCACGGCCGCATCGAACACACCAGCGTCCGCTTCCAGGACAACGATCACCTGATGCGCGTCATCCAGCGCATCGGCGCCAACGTCGGCCGCCGCATCGACGAGAGCTCGCCGATGCTCGACGCCCGCCTGCCCGACGGCTCGCGCGTCAATGCCATCATCCCCCCCCTCGCCCTCGATGGCCCGGCGATGAGCATCCGCCGATTCGGCACCATCAAAGCCAGCGCCGATGAACTCATCCGCCTCGAAACGCTCATGCCCGAGATGGTCATGTTCCTCAAGGCCTGCGTCGCGTCACGCCTGAACATTCTCATCTCCGGCGGAACCGGCTCGGGCAAGACGACCTTCCTGAACATGCTCTCCGGTTGGATCCCCGACAACGAGCGCGTCGTCACCATCGAAGACGCCGCGGAACTCCAGCTCCAGCGCGAGCACGTCGTGCGCCTCGAGACACGCCCTCCGAATCTCGAAGGCGTCGGCGAGGTCACGCAGCGCGACCTGCTCCGAAACTCGCTGCGCATGCGTCCCGACCGCATCATCATCGGCGAAGTCCGCTCCGCCGAAGCGCTGGACATGCTCCAGGCGATGAACACCGGCCACGAGGGCTCGATGACGACCGTGCACGCCAACAACGCGCGTGACGCCACGCGCCGCGTCGAAAACATGGTGTCGATGGCGGGCCTGAATTTCCCGATCCACGTCATCCGCCAGCAGATGACCAGCGCGCTCAATCTGCTGATCCACCTCGGCCGCCTGACCGGCGGTCGCCGCAAGGTGCTCAACATCGCCGAGATCTCCGGCATGGAAGGCGAGCAGATCTGCCTGCAGGACCTCTTCTGCTTCCGCCAGACCGGCCTCGGCGCCGACGGCCACGCGCAGGGCTACTTTGAAGCCACCGGTGTCCGCCCGCAGATCCTCACACGCATCGAGGCCGAGGGCATGAAGATGCCGCCCGACCTTTTCCAGCGTCGCCGCCTCTCCCCGGTGCCCGCCTAACTTCTGGAGCTGATCCACGTGGACCTTTCCGCCATCACAGCCAAACAGATGCTCAGCGCCGCCGCGGTATTCGCCCTGGTGTTGTCGCTGTGGTTCGTGGTCGTGCTGATCATCTCAATGCGCCGCGAGGTGCGCCGCATCAAGGTCGAAAACCGCCTGGGCATCGGAACGGTCGGCCCCGAGGGGACGCGCGTCCTGACGCTCTGGCACGACGGCGTCGAAGCCACCACCATCGTCCCCGGCCTGCGCCACATGCCCCTCATGCAGAGGCTCCACACCCTGCCCGACGCGATGGGCGTCAACATCCCCGCGCAATCGATCGTCCTGGGAATCATCGGCGCCGTGCTGGTGACCTTCGTGATGACGTTGGCGATCTTCAACAGCTACATCACCGCGCTCGGTATCTCCGGCGCCGTGCTGGCCGTCTTCTGGTTCGTCATCCAGGGCCGCATCGCCGCCCGCGCCGCGCTCTTCGAGACGCAGCTGGTCGATGCGCTGGACCTCATCGCCCGCTCGCTCCGCGCCGGCCACCCGCTGCTCGGAGCCGCACAGCTCGTCTCCGAGGAGCTGGCCGCGCCGATCAGCACCATCTTCGCCAACATCTGCCAGCAGCAGTCCATGGGCCTGAGCCTGGAGGACGCCATGGAGCACGCCGCCGCCGAGACCGCCAGCGACGACCTCAAGCTCTTCACCACCTCCGTCACGATCCAGCTCCGCAGCGGCGGCAACCTCGCCGACATGGTCGAGCGCCTTGCCGACGTCATCCGCGAACGCATGCGCCTCGGCCGCCGCCTCCGCGTGCTCACCACGCAGACCCAGTTCTCCAAACGCGTCCTGCTGGTCATGCCCATCTTTGTCTTCATCCTGCTCAACGCGCTGCGGCCCGACTACATGGAGACGCTCTACAGCGACTTCTACGGCAAGTGCATGCTCGGTCTTTCGGCCGGCATGCTCTTCATCGGCTCCTACATCATGAACAAGATGGCCAAGCTCCGTTACTGATCCTCCAACAAACGCCGCCACCATGAACTACCAGATCATCATCCCCATCCTGACCTTCCTGTCGATCGTGACGATCGGCGGCGCGCTGATCCAGGCCCGCTCCGCACGCCGTGATTCGCTCCATGCACGCCTCTCCCGCACCGGGTCCGCCGAGGTCGCCGCGGGCGGGCCGAATTCGAGCGGTTTTCACTCGCTCATCGAGGGCATCGGCAACCTCTTCGCCCCGAAGAACGCCTCCGCCGGTCTCCGCGCCGAACTCGCCCGCGCCGGTTACTACAGCACCGCCGCCGTCGCAATCTATCTCGGTTCCAAGCTTGTCCTGCTGGGCCTGGGCCTGATCATCGCCGCGGCCGTCGTCAGCCCGTTTGAGATGGAGGGCGCCTACAAGGTCCTTATCGTCATCTCCTCGGGCGGCGTCCTGTTCCTGATCCCGGGCCTGATCGTCAATGCCCGCAAAAACGCCCGCACACGCCAGGTCAAGGAAAACCTGCCCGTCGTCGTCGATCTGCTGGAGATCTGCGTCAGCGCGGGCATGGGCCTGGACATGGCCTGGAACTCGGTGGCCGACGAGATCCGCCGCGTCAGTGACGTGCTGGCCGACGAGATGTCGCTGACGAACCTCGAGATCCACCTTGGCGCCAGCCGCTCCGAGGCGATGCGGCACATGTCCGAGCGCACCGGCGCCGACGAGCTGTCGTCGATGGTCGCCATGCTGCTTCAGTCCGACCGGTTCGGCACCAGCGTCCGCGACGCGCTGCGGACGTTCGCCACCAGCATGCGAGAGCTGCGGAGCCAGCGCGCCGAAGAGGCCGCCGAGAAGATGTCCGTCAAGCTCCTCTTCCCGCTGGTCATGTTCGTCTTCCCGCCGATCATCATCGTGACGGCGGGCCCCGCCGTCATCAAAATCGTCCAGATCATGAGCAACTAAACCGCGGCCCCACACGCATCGGTCCGCCTCGCCAACACCGCAGGAGTGATTCGAACATGACCAAGACAATGACAAGCCTGTGCCCGGCCCTTCTGCTCGCCGCGATCGCCGCGCTCGGCGGCTGCTCCAACGAAGAGAAAGCCAATATGGACGCCGGCCGCCCCGCGTGGGACCACGGCCGCGCCCAGGCGATGGAAACCTACGCCGTCCGCAGCTACTTCGAGGAGTCCATCTCCAACGGCTCCATCGCGCAGCACACCCTCTACCCGCACCATTTCATGGCCAACAGCGCGCAGCTCAACGAACTGGGCGCGCACGAGATCGCCGTCCTCGCCTCGGCCTACAAGGTCGGCCCCGGCAAGCTCGGCATCCGCCGCGGCGAGGAATCCGATGACGTCTATACCGCACGCACCAAGACCGTCACCGCCGCGCTCGCCAGCGCCGGCATCGACATGAAACGCATGACCATCGGCGACGACGTCGCCGGCGGCCCCGGCGAACCGGCCGACCGCGTCATCGCCCTGAAGGTCGCGACGATCGCCCCCGGCGCCGGTTCCAGCGCTTCAAACTCCGGCGGCAGCGGTTCGGGCAGCGGTAGCGGCAGTTCCATGCCCTCCTCCGGCTCGTCCTCCGGTTCCTCCGCCGGTGTCGGCACGTACAAATAACAACGGACTCCAGGAGCTTTCTTGATGCCGACACGTCGCCCACTCCGTTTCGCCGCTACGCTGCTCTGTGTCGTCGTGGTTGCGGGGCTCTGCGCGTGTCAGCAGGAGAAGCGCAACGTCGAGACGTCCGACGCTCATTTCTCCGATTCGGTCGTGCCCGCCGATGAGTTTGCGACCGGCACCAACAAGCCGCCCAGCGCGCAGACCCTTCACAGCATGGCGCGCATCCTCGTCAAGCAGCAGAAGGATGATCAGGCGGAGTACATCCTCAAACGCAGCATCAAGAGCTACCCCGAGTTCCTGCCCGCCTACAGCGACCTCGGCGCGCTCTACATGCGTCAGGATCGCCCCGACAGCGCAATCGAGATCCTCAACTCCGCCCGCAAGATCGCGCCCAGGGACGCCGTGGTCCTTAACAACCTCGGCATGTGCCACATGGTCAAGGGCGACTACGCCGCCGCGCTGACGGCCATCGAAGGCGCCTGCGACGCCGACCCCAAGAATGCCCGCTACCAGGCCAACCGCGGCACCGCGTTGGGCCTGCTCGGTCACGACGCCGAAGCGATGGATGTCTTCAAGAAGGTGCTGACGCCCGCCGAGGCGCACTACAACATGGCCGTGATCCTCGAATCGCGCAAGCTGCCGGAGCGTGCCCGCGAGGAGTATAAACTTGCCGAGCAACTGGGCCTCAAGCGTTCCGTTCCCGGAGCCGAGGCTCAAGGCGCGACTGCGGCTCCGTGAAGCGCCGTTCAGGCTTCCCATGTTGTTTTGGCAATCAAGGTAAATTGGGCGGTTCGTGACGTGCTGTTTTGAGTCCCAATAACGCTGAAAACGGCTGAATCCAAGGGTTTTCCCCGCTACTTTTGCCTGTGCCCGCGATGTACTGTTGATACGATGGCGCTCGTGGTGTGCCGTGGTCACCGGTCCGCAAGGGCGTGGGTGGCGGCAGGAGATCGAGAGGGGAATACATGAAGTATCAAACATCGCATCGCGGGTTCGTGCTGGCCTGGGTCTGTGTGCTGCTCATCGCGATCATCGCCGTGATCGGTCTGTCGATCGACACGATGCACGTCGCGATGGCCGCGCAGAAGCTGCAGATCGGCGCCGACGCCGGCGCGCTCGCCGCCGCGGACCAGATCATCAGCAATCCATCTAACGCACAGAACGCCGCGATCGACGTCGCTCATTCCAACACCGTTGCCCAGGCCCCGATCCAGCTCTCGACGAGCAACGTCGTCATCGGACGCTACCGTCGCTCCACCAAAGTCTTCACGCCCACCAACACCAATCCCAACGCCGCGAAGGTCACCGCCCCGCGCACCGCCGGTTCCCTCAACGGCTCGCTGCCGCTCCTCTTCGGCCCCGCGTTCGGCGTCAGCAACGTGGACATCCAGCGTTCCGCCGTCGCCATCGCCAGCCCGCCTGTCCCCGCGGGAATCATCGCCTACAACGGCGCCACGCTGAAAAACAATTTCTTCTTCGGCGTCTACAACTCCAAAACCACCACCACTCCCTCGCAGGGATCCTCGCAATCCAACGGCTCCTTCGGGTCCAACGGCCTCATCGACGGCAAGAACAACAACACTGTCCACGGCGACATCCTCTTGGGCAACACCGGAAAAACCAACGGCATCACGCCCTCCGGCGGCGGCTCTGTTGTCCAGCTCCCCGGCCTCATCCCCATGGTCCCCATGCCCACCTGGGCGCCCGTCGCCAATCCCAACGGTGTCCCTCAGGTCTACACCGTCTCCTCGGCCACCGTGCTGCCCGGCGGTGAATACTGGTTCACGCAGCTCAACATCCTGGCCGATCTCAGCTTCTCAGCCGATGCGATCGTCTACGTCAACGGCAACATCGTCATTAACGCAAGCCTGACCGCGCAGAACCGCATCCCCTCCAACCTCCAGGTTTATCAACTGGGCACCGGCCGCACCTTCGCCCCCAATTCCTCCGCCGGTTCCAACCACATCGACATCATCGCCGACGTCTGGGCGCCGGGCTCGACGTATGACGCCAAGAACAATTCCTCCTTCATGGGCCGCGGTTACTTCGACACCATCACCTCCGTCAAGAACAATGCCGAGTTCTGGTACGACTCGAATCTCACCGCCAAACACGGCGCGTTTCTCGTGCAGTGATCCTGGGTTCAATAATCACTATGTTGTTGCTCGACGCACGCGGCTCGGCCGCGGCGCGATGTTCCATGGGCATCAGATTGCCGATAAGTTCGTTGATCCGTGAAGTCGCTCTTGAACCACACACGCGCTCCGCACGTACCAATCGCCTGCCATGAAAATGAATCTGCGAATCACCCTCATCATCATGCTCGCCCTGGCACTGGCCCCGGTCGGCTGTCACTCAAAGACCGCCAAGCCGCCGCATGCGCACGCCTCCGCATCTGCCGTCCCCGCGCATCCCAACATCCTCTTCATCGTCGCCGATGACCTCGGCTGGAACGACGTCGGCTGGCACGGCTCCCCCCTCAAAACGCCCAACCTCGACAAGCTCGTTCGTGCCGGCGTCGAACTCGATCGTCAATACGTTCAGCCCGTCTGCACCCCGACGCGCGCCGCGCTGCTGTCCGGAAAGTGGACCAGCCGCATCGGACCGCAGGCGCTACTGCCCGCCAATGTGCGCGTCTTTGCGCCCGGCACCGTTACGCTCGCTTCCGCCCTCAAAGAAGCCGGCTACGAAACCTACATGGCCGGCAAGTGGCACCTCGGTTCGCGGCCCGAGTGGGGGCCCAATCACTACGGCTTCGACCACAGCTACGGCTCGCTCACCGGCGCCGTCGATCCCTGGAAGCACACCTACCGCAAAGGCCCGTACCTCAAGACCTGGCACCGCGACGAAAAATTCCTCGATGAAGAGGGCAACGCCACCGAACTCGTCGCCGCGCAGCTCAAGCAGTGGATCAGCGCCAAGCACGACAAGCCGTGGTTCATCTATGCCCCGTTCCAGGCCGTGCACATCCCAATCGATGCGCCCGACCAATACAAGAATCTCTACGCCGACATGGTCTTCCCCAAAAGCGAGGCGCGGACCGATGCGTTCCGCCGCTACGGCGGTTTCGTCTCGCAGCTCGATGCGCAGGTCGGCGCGCTCATCGCCGAGCTCGAAAAAACCGGGCAGCGCGACAACACCATCGTCATCTTCACCTCCGACAACGGCGGGACGCCGACGCTCGACAACGCCTACGAAGGCGGCACGCCGCCCCTGAAATTCGCCGTCAGCAGCAACCTCCCGCTCCGGGGCCACAAGCAGCAGCTCTACGAAGGCGGCATCCGCGTCCCCGCGTTCGTCAGCTGGCCCGCCGTGCTCGCGCCGCGCAAGGTCAAAGCGCCGATGCACGTCGCCGACTGGATGCCGACGCTCACGAAGCTCGCCGGCTGGAAGCCGACCGCCGATCCGAAGTTCGACGGCATGGACATCTGGCCTCTGCTCACCGGCGATGTCGCGCATCCCGACCCGCGAACCATCTACATCCCGCTGCCCGGCAGCGCCGCCGTGCTCGACGGCGAGTGGAAACTGATCGCCGGAAAGAATGGCAAGACCGAGCTATTCCACATCACCGCCGACCCGTCTGAAAAAAGCGACCTCGCCGCCGCCGAGCCCGACCGCGTCAAAGACCTGCAGGCAAAACTCGCCGACCTCCGCCGCGATGACGTGACCAAAGCCCCCGCGGACCTCGAAGACGTTCCGGATTAGCGGGGCCTATTGCGTTACTTCTTCTCTCCGTCGCCCGCCGCCGACTCCACCAGATTAACATTGTCGGAGCGGCGGTTCGGGATCCTTCCCGGTTCCCTGCGCCGCAATACACCGGGTCATGCACACGTTGTGTGAGCGGTGGGGGATTCGCGGCGGCTGCGCCGCAGCGCGACTCTTTCTTTTCATCACCTATCGAGATCGCCATGAAAATCGCGACCGTCGTTTTGATGCTTGTGTCCTTCGCAGCGGTCAATGCCGCGCAGGCTGACAAGGGCGCGTATCCCACCGATTACAAGCCGCCGCTGTCATACGGCAAGGACATCGTGGGCGTCACGCCCGATGGCACGCTCAGTGTCCGCTGTCGCGCGTGGAACGACATGTGGGGCAGGAACATCGCGTCCTATCTCGATGACGCGAAGCAGGCCGCCGCCGCACGTAGCGATCCGCCGCGCAGAGTCACCTTCGCCGCCGTCCTCCTCAAGAATGTTGACATCACCTGCCCCAACCACCCGGGCGGCGACGGCAAGCCGATGCACGGCACGTTCACCACCACGCCGGAGCAGGAAAAGCAGATCCGCGCCGAGGCACAGAAGACCATCGACTTCTTCTATGCCGCGTCCAACGGCAAGCTGCTCGTCGAGTTCATCTTCCCCGTGCTCGACGGCCTCAAGGTCCAGGCCGGCGACAAGGCCATCTTCAGCATCTGGCCGCGCGGGATTCAGGATCAACTTCTGCCGGCGTTGGAGAAGTACAAGGATGCGAATGTCGCGATGTGGGTCTTCATCTGCTCCAGGCCCGTCACGCTCAATCCGCCCGCCGGAGGCAAGGGCATCGGCGTCGGTCCCTACGGCGTCTGCTACACCGCATGGCCTCTCTACGGCGGGTACTGCATGACCACCACCGCGGCCGCCGCCGGGCTCTGGGTCCACGAGTTCAACCATCGATATCTCGACGGGCTCAAGAATCTCGAGGGCATTCACCTCACCAAATTTCACGGCCTCGGCCTGCTCGGCTACGCGCCCGGACACAACCTCGACGAAGCCTATTTCAACACATGGCTGCACATCATCCGGCCCGCCATCTATGACCGCCTCGACATCGCCACGCCTAACCACACGCCGCTCGAGCCTTTCACAGGCAAAGCCTACGACTGGTTGCAGGTCCGTGACGATTGCTGGTTCAAGCTCCCCGAGCTGCACAACGCCGAGCTCGCGAAGCTCACCGGCCTGGACAGCTTTCAGATCGACACCGGCTACGGTGGGCACGCGCGGCTTTTCAAGGTCGCCCCCGCTGATCGTGCGAAGGTGCTCTCGCCCTACATCGAGCCGCCCGTTCCGGCCAAGCCCGTGAAGCTCAAAAAGGGCAGGGACGCCGCACCGCCGCCCGCGCCGTCCGCCGAGCCGCTTCAGGAAGCCGACGCGACGATCCCCGTGAAGCTCGACAACTTCATCGCCACCGGCAAGGAATCCTGCGCCGCCGTGCGGACCGCCACGGGCTGCTGGCTCTTCGTCAGTGCGAACATGGCCGACCTTTACGCCGACATGTTCAAGATCTCCGGCAAACCCGGCAAGTCGCTGGAGATCTACGGCTACGTGAACGAAGACACGCTGCCGCTCCTGGTCTTCAAGGCGCCGGCCGACCTCCTGCTGCCTCCCTGCGAAGAGGGCTTTTTCCGCAACGTGGATGGTGCAGCCGGCAAATGACGCCGGGATGAAAATGGGTTTGAGCCGCCAACCCTCTGGTCACGCGCCGCTCCCGATCTGGACCCCGGCGATCCACCGGATTGCCGGGAAATGATCGCCTGTTAGGATTTACATTTCATCGGCTCTATCACGATTCCTTTTTCGGATGTTGGTTTATGCCCTTCAGCGTCACGTGTGACAACTGCCAGAAGACCCTCAAAGTCCCCGACAAGGCGGCGGGCAAGAAGGGCAAATGCCCGCGCTGCGGCACGGTGATCCGGTTGAACGCGCCCGCCGAGACTCAGGCCGTCGCACCCGAAGCCCTGTTCACACCGGGCAGCGAGATCCTCGACGCCGAGCCCGTCACCGACGAAGTTCCGGCGCCCGAGCCCGCCGACGACCGCGTGCCCTGTCCCGCCTGCGGCGAGCAGATCCTCAGCACCGCCGTCAAGTGCCGCTACTGCGGCGAGGTCTTTGACGATTCATCCGACGCCGCGCCCGGATCGCAGCCGAATCGGTCGCGTGCGCCGGTCGGTGTCCAGCGATTCAAGGTCGCCGTCAAATCCTCCGCCAAGGACATCGGCAGCGGCGTCTTTGACTGCGTCGCGAGCTCCACGGGCCTCGTGCTCACGCGGAAAAACAGGACCACCGTCACGCTGCCCGTCGGCGTCACCGTGCGCTACTTCGGCGGCAAGAAGTTCGAGGCGACCACGCACGACGGCAAGACCGTGCAGGTCTCCATCAACATGCAGACGAAGTACACGCACCGCCTGACGCGCGACATGACCGAGTTCCTGCGCGGCCGCGGACCGCTGCCTGCCCTCAGCGATTATTCGCTGCCTTGGTACTTCTACGTCACTGTCTTCCTGCCGATCGGCATCCCCATCCTCACGCTCGGAGGCGGCATCCCGATGGTCGTCGCGGGCCTCGGCGTCGCCGTCAACACCTTCATCGTGCAAAAGGAGAAGTGGGCCGCCGCCCTCCGCATCGTCGCGACGATCGCGGTGTCCGCGGCCTGCTACGTGGGGATGTATGTCTTCATTCTCGCCGTGCTCGGTCGCCTCGGCGGCTCGCCGCCGCCCGTCACGCACAATTCGCCCAAGCCCGCGCCCAATCGTTCCGCGCCCACCGCCATCGTCACTCCGGTCACCCCTGTCACTCCGGCTACCCCGAACGCACCGCGCCCAACTCGGCCTGCGCCAACGCCAGCACCTCCGACTCCGCCGGTGTCTCAGATCGTCTACCAGACCGGCTCCGGCCGAACCATCAACCTCATCGAACGCGTCAACATCCAGCGCGACGCACAGCAGCCCGAAAAGTGGTCTCTCCGCGGCGGCGAGCTGCTCTGCACCCAGGGGCACTTCGTCCCCCGCGTGATGTTCGCCTACAAGCCCTGCGAGGAATACGACGTCACGATCGAATTCACGCAGCCCAATCCCCGCAACGGCGTCGGCCTGATCATCCCCAACCCGACGAACGGCGGAACCTTCGCTGTCGTCATCGGCACCGCGGAGGGTCATGTGCTAGCGACCACGGTCAACAACGCGGACAAAGTCATCCGCGTAGAGAGCGAGTCCTTCGTCAAACCCGATACCCGCCACACCGCGGTGATCAAGGTCCGCCGAGACATGATCGAGTGCATCGTCGATAGCCGCGTCGGCACCAAAATCACCGGCGACCGCCGCAAACTCATCAGCACCTCGTGGTTCAAACTCGACGACCCGACCCGTCTCGGCGTCTCCTGCGACGACGTCACCACCTTCCACAAAATCGAGCTCACCGAAATCACCGGCGACGGCCAGCTCGGCAAGTGATCCGGCCCGATGAACAGGTCCGATAATCTTGACGCGAAAATTGCGGGATTTCCCTTGATATGGCGGATAATTTGACTAATCTGAGCGGTTCGTGCCGGGTGTGAACCGTGTTCCGAGTCTCGTAATCAGGTAAGGGAGAAAACGATGAACATTCTGAAGCATTCTCGTGTGATGGTGATGGGCCTCGTCGCGTCGCTCGGTTGCATCGTGGCGCAGCCCGCGTCGGCGGTGTCGCTGCCGGACCTGGGCCTTTCCATCCCCGCCGGTCACACCGACGTCAACGCGTTCAACCTCAAGGTCACCTACATCGCCAATCCCGATGTGCCGGGCTTCGGCCTGCTGACGATCGTCAACGACGGTGTCAATACCGCCAACCCGCTCCGCGGTCAGTCGGTGACGCTCGACGCCTCCGCCTCCGTCGCCCAGCACACCTTCAGCACCATCGGCAAGTTCGCGCTGCAAATCAGCCTCGCACACGACGCCAGCGGCGTCACCGTCCTGGGCGGCACTCTGAATGTCGAAAGCGATCTCCGCCCCAGCGACGGATCGACCTCGCCGTCTCTCATCGACTACGTGCCGACCACCGTCCTCCACGCCACGCAGTTCACAGGCTTCGGCGGCGCCGATTCACATCTCGACCTGACCTGGATTCAGGACCTCGACGTCACCTCCCCGATCGATCTGGCCGACGTCCGCGCCGGTTCCCGTGGCGGTGCGATCCTGCTCGTCGGCGATCTCTTCAACAACGCCGGCAACATCGTCCGCGACAACACCGGCGGGAGCCCCGGCGCCTGGGACGTCGACCTCTTCGCCAGCGACTTCTTCAACTTCAACCCGACGCTCACCTCCGGCCGCGCCTCAGTCGGCAAGGCCGACACCTTCGTCCCCGAGCCCACCGCCGCGGCGATGACCGGCGCGTTCGCGTTGGCCGGCCTGGCGCTCCGCCGTCAACGTAAAAACGGCCACGCATCAATCTGAAGAGGGCACTGGGTGATCTTGCTGGGTAGTCACCGCTGCAAATTCATTATATTTCACTGGCTATCGGAGAGACGTTCAGGTAAAGTGCGACCCATCGGAGGAGCACGAGCGTCGTCGAAATCGGCTCCACGGAAGACTAGACGAAGGGCAAACCGGCTACGCCGGCGGGCCTGGCGAAGAGTAAGCCGACATGATCCACCACCCACGGGTGTTGCATCATGTCGGCTTTTTTTTTGCCCCCGGCGCGGGCCATCGGGCAGGCGGGCAGCAGGATCGACCCGGACCTTGAGAACGCCCGCAGGACTGACGGACATCGGCGCGACACATGGGCTTCGGAACCGGCCTTCAATAAGACAAGAAAGAACCGGGAAGGTTCCTATTGAAGATCTCAGCAAAGCCCTGATCGATTCAAATGAATGATCTCATCAAAATCAAATAAAACCATGCGATCGTGGCCATCGTCGGAGAGGTCACGCATATTTCTGGAAAGGAGAATGAGGCAATGAAACAAGAGTAGGAATAAGAGTCCAGTAAACCCCGCATCCACCCTTTTTACCTCGGAGAGACACGTTATGAGTAAGTTCCTTGCATCGCTGCTGACCGTCCTCGCTTTGACACTCGCGTTTGGCGCCGGCGCCGCTCAGGCCGTCCCGATCACCGGTGACATCTCGTTCACCGGATCGTACACCATCGACAACACCTCGAACCTGGCCCTGGCGACCAAGTTCCTCAGCTTCGACGGCGTGACGGTCACGACCGGCGAAGCAAGCGGCACGTACGCCGGCACCGACGGGGCTCCCGTGACGTTCCAGCCCTTCGCGTTCTCCGATGCGGGCGTCACACCCCTCTGGACGTTCACCATCGGCCTGACCACCTTCAGCTTCGACGCCACCACCCTCACCAAGCCCTTCGCCAACGTGAACAACCTCGTCGTCGAAGGCGTCGGCGTCGCGCACGTCACCGGCTTTGATGATACCCCCGGCTTCTGGAGCATCACGGCCAACAAGGCCGGCACCTCGTTCTCCTTCTCCTCCTCCGCCGCCACCGTCCCCGAGCCCGCCGCCATCGGCGTCGCCGGTCTCGGCCTGGCCACCATCTTCCTGCGCCGCCGCAAGGCCTGATGTTGCCTCAAGCACTCCTGTATTTCACGAAAACCCCGCATCCAATGCGGGGTTTTTGTTTTTCATTTTGGCTGGCGCTAAATCGTGTGCAGTGCCCCACGATGTCCGTCATGCCCGGCGCCGCGTTTCATCGCTCGGATTGCGGGATGTGGATGGCGGTCAGGGCGACGCAGTCCCAGGCTTTGCTGCCGCGGGAGGTGTTCCAGCTGACGTAGACGGTCTCGCCTTTTTCATCGACGGCGACGGCGAAGGTGCCGCGGAGCATGGCGTTGTACTTCTGCTGGTAGAACGGGTGGAGGAAGGCGATCACTTTTTTCTTGCCGGTCTTCACGTCGTACTGCACGACCGGCGAGCCGTCGGTCTCCGCGCCGCCGTGGGCGCCGGGGACGTAGTAGACGAAGCGGCCGGTCGGATCGACGTCGAGCGTGGTGATGTACTCGTTAGCGCCCACGGCGGCGGGGCCGAGGTCCGCCGCCTTCTCGGTTTTGGTGTTGAAGGACCAGAGGCGTGCGCCGCCGTTCTTGGCCGAGCCGTGGTTCACGCAGTAGACCATGCCGTCGGCGGTCTCCTGCGAGGCGGCGCGGAGGCTGGCGGCGGTGCCGGCGATCTCGACGGGCGGGCCGGGCTTCTCAGGGTCGTAACGGAGCAGCGGCCCGGCTTCGTTTTCGCTGGAGACGAAGTAAACGCGGCCGGTGGACTTCGCAAAGATCATCGAGCGTGGCGGCCCATTGGGGCCGGTGTAGATCACCTTGTGATTCGCCAGATCGTAGGCGAAGAACTGCACGTCTTGGATCGGCGCATCGCTGCCCGCAGCGGTCCCGCCGTAGTAGATCATGCGCTTGGGATCGACGATGCTGGTGGGGACGCAGTGTTTGGGGACGACGCCCTGCGCGACGACTTCGCTCTTGCCGGTCGCGGGGTTGAAGCGGAGGATCCAGTCGCCGAGGTAGTGGAACTTGTCGGTCGTGGCGCTGGCCGAGCCGCGGTGCGTGGAGCAGTAGACCCAGCCGTCGTCGGCGAGCTCGAGGCGGCTGTGGATCTTGCCGGGGCAGTAGTCGCCTTCGGGGAGCTTGAGCAGCTCTTTGATGTCGAGCATCTTCCGCATCGTCTTGGTCGCGGGGTCGTACTCGAAGACGCGCGCGTTGCCGGCGGGGGCGATGTGGTCGCCGATGGAGGCGTAATATTTGCCGTTGATCACGATGCTGTCGCCCCACGTGGACCAGGGGCGGCCGGGGTAATCCTGCCCGGGGTAGTACATGAAATCGACGGTGGGCGCAGCCTTGGCGACGGTGACATCGGGCTTGAGGGTGCCGGTGCCTTTGAGGAAATCGTCGGAGGTGTCGGTCGCAGAGGCGAGCCCGCCGGGGAGCGTCGGCGGGAAGGGGAGCACGGGCTCCACCGGCTTCGCGGCGAAGCCGACGGAGGCGGTGAGCAGAAGCGCGGCGATCAGCGAGAGACGCTTCATGGAACGTTCCTTAGAGCATTTCGTGATCGTCTTTAGCGGGTGCCACTGGTCGGCGGTTCCTC
>JAYVTU010000100.1:0-21640 GCA_043788485.1 Planctomycetota bacterium | reverse complement strand
ATCGATCGGCGTCGCCTGCCTGAAATAGGTCAGGAACTCCGGCGTGTGGTAGACCAGTTGCTGGTAGAAATCGAACGAGCTTTTGGCCAGCTTCTCCATCACGCTGGTCCACGCCGTCTCCGCCGCGGGCACGGGCATGCAGCTGGCGCCGATCACCGCCGTGGTGAGCTGTTCGAGGTTCCGCTGCGCGATCACCGGGTTGGAATATTTGAGCGAGATCACCTCGCCCTGTTCCGTGATCCGGATGCGCCCGCCGTGGCAGGCATGCGGCTCGGCCCGGAGGCTCCGGTGGCTCATCCCGCCGCCGCGATCGATCGAGCCGCCCTTGCCGTGGAAGTAGCGCAGCTTCACGCCCCGCGCATTGGCGATCTCCGCCAGCCTCTGCCGCGCCAGGTGCAGGAACCAATTCGCCGCGAGGTATCCGCCGTCCTTGTTGGAGTCGGAGTAGCCGAGCATGATCTCCTGCAGGTTCCCGCGCGTCTTGAGATGCGTGCGGTAATCGGCGTCGCTCAGGAGCTTGTCCATGATCTGCGGCGCGTGGTCCAGGTCTTCGATCGTTTCAAAGAGCGGCACGAGATCGACGCGGGCTTTGGCTTTCCGGGCCAGCTCCAGCAGCGACGTGATATCCTCGGCGCTCCGCGTCATGCTCAGGATGAAGTGGTGCGCCGCCGCCTCGCCGTGCTCCTTCTGGATCGCACTGACCGTCTTCATTTCCTCCAGCAGCTCCTCGCGGGCGCCGGTCAGCTTCCCGCTGTGGTCCCGGAAATCGAGCTGCGCCAGATGGAACCCGCATGCCCGCGCCTGCGCGATCAGCCCCGCGAGCCTGCCGCCGGCCGCACGGTGTGCGCCCTGTTTGCGCAGGCCCGTCTGGATCGCCTCCAGGTCACGCACCAGATCCTCGCTCTTCCGATACCCGCCCGACGCCAGCTTCTCATGGATCGCCGCAAGTTCCCGCCGGTACAGCTCATTGGGCTGGAACGTGTCGTTGGTGGTCTTAATTCGCCGCCGGCCCGGCACCGCGTGCGTCAGCTCCCGGATCAGGCCCTTGCATTCGCTGCGGTAATGGCCGATCAGCCGGTCGCGCTGAAGCCGCATGGTCGCGATGCTCAGCTCGGGTGTGACCAGGGGGTGCCCGTCGCGGTCGCCGCCGATCCAGCTTGAGAAGGTCAGGAACGGCCGCTTGCGCGTGACGCCCGGGTACGCCGCCGCAAGCTCCGCGTCGAAGGTCGCGTAGAAACTGGCCATCGCCGGCAGGATCGTGCGCTCAAACATGAACAGCGCGCTGTCCACCTCATCGAGAGGCCCGACCTTCCGTTCGCGGATCTCCTCGGTCTGCCACAGCGTCTCGAGAATCTCATCGGGGTTCTCGAACTGCGCCGAGAGCCGCAGCATGTGGTTGAGCGTCGCCCTCCGCTTCGCCTCGGTGGGGTGCGCCGTCAGCACGGGCTCGACCTCCAGCGTTTCAAGACACTGCTGCAGCGTTTCACCGCTGACGCCCGCGTCCTTGATCTCCTTGAACACACGGCGGAGCGATTGCGACGGTGCCGCCGCCTCCTGCAGGTGGCGCACGCGCGCCCGCTCCTCGCAGAGGTTTGTCAATTGGAAGAAAAGGCTGAACGCATGCGCGACGACATAGGCCTCGCGGGTCTTCAGCCCCGCGACCAGCTTCAGCTTCGCCGTAACGCTCGCCTGGTCCCGCTTGTCACGGATCGCCTTGCACAATTGGCGGAGCTGCTCGATGTGCGTGAATCCCACCTCACCGGCCTGCTCACGCACGATGTGCCCGAGCTTGGTCGTGATGAACCGAACTTCCTTGCGAAGCTGCTCGTCCATAATCAGGTGTCCCCCACGCGTTTTGCGACGGCGGATCGTATCGCTTATCACGCCGGGAGGAAAGATGGGGACGTGATGTGAAAGGGGATTTTCGCTGTCTTAGGCCCGCGATGCGTTCTGGTAGACGAGCCGCAGGCGATCGGCCCAGCGGTGAGGGTCGAAACGTGTGGCGGCCTCGGCGCGGGCGGCGTCGCCGCGCTGGGTGGCCAGAAGGGGATCGTCGAACAGCCGGCACACCGCGCGGGCCAGTTCGCCGGCGTGAGAAGCGCCGCTCACTTCGCCTCCGTCGTTCTCGTTGTCATTCTCGCCATCGGTTTCGGTGCCCGCGGCCGGCTTCGCTTCAACCGCCGCGGCGCTCCGCGCCAGTTCCCGCTTGCGTAACCGCTCGGCGCACAGGCTCTCGACCTCCGCGAGTCCCGCCGCCATGCCCCAAGCGCCGGCGATGCCGTCGTCCATGGCTAACACCAGGTCGCAGCCGCCGAGCACTTCCCAAGGGCGATCCACCGCCTCATCAATGACCAGCAGCCGATCGCGGTCGGCGTTCTGCCCGACTCGCCACGCCCGGTCGAGCCCACGCGCCTCGGGGCTGATCAGCAGCCGCACATCGCGGCCCGCTTCCGCCGACAGGCCCACCGCCAGGAATGCCTGCAGCGCATCGACCTCGCCGGGTTCGCCGATCGCCGCGACGAGCTTCGTCTTCTCATCCGTCACGCCCCACGCCATGCGGATCAGTTCCCGGCGATCGTGATCGATCCGCCGCGCGTCGATCGCCGGATCGAGCGGGGCACCGTCCACATCTCGAAGCGTGTTCGACGTGACCACCGGCCTGCCCATCGGCACCGCGAACCGCGCGACCGCCGGCAGCATCCATGCGTGGATCACGCCCCAGTGAACCTTGCACAGCTCGCGCCAAAGCGCCGCCGCCGCCAGAGGCCTCGCCGCCGCCGGCCCGGCAAGCACACGATCCACCGTCAGCCCCACGCCCTCCGCCCGGCGCCGCGAAGAAGCATCGCCCAGCAGCCAGATCTCCTGACGTCTGCCCAGCGCAGCAAGCCCGTCGGCGAGGCTCGCCAGTGTCGCCTGCGAACAATCGCCGTTGATGAGGTGCAGAACATTCATGCGGCAAACGTGAGAAGACCCGTCACTCCGGCATATCGCTGCCGACCTCGCGGCCCTTGTGCTCGAAGAACAGCAGCGCGATCTCCTCGCCCAGCTTGTTGGAGACCTTGCGGCTCAGCACCGATTCGGTGCCCAGCACATTCGACTGCTGCGAGCGATAGACCATCTGTGAAGTGATCGGGTAACCGCCGGGGTTGTCCATCGGGAACGTGCGCTTGCCCGTCGCCACGTCCACGACCTTCACCCGTGCGCTGATCGTCGGGCGGTAGACCGACGGCTCGGCCACCAGGCTGAATCGATCGATCAGCACGTAGATCACCTGCGACGCCCCGACGCGCTGGCCGATCTTGTCGATCGGCAGGCCCGCGAAATTCGGGTCACTCAGACGCAGCTCCTCGACGACCGTCGGCGAGAGCATCTTCGTGATCGCCTTGTTGGTCTTCAGGTCCTCGCCGATCCGCGCGGCGATGAGCCCCGATTCGGCCGACGACGGGAGCAGCCGGTTCGGATCGTCGATCACCACAACGGTCGGCTGATCGGGCGCCGTGTACATCGCGGGGATCTTGGGCACGGGCAGCATCGTGGCCGCGAGAAAGCCGGGGATCTGGCAGCCGGCCAGCGCGAGCATGGCGGCCACGGCGAGTGCAAATGTCGCGGTAGTGAACCTGTTCATTTCAGTTTCCCCGGCGCCAGCGGATCGGGTTCATCGGTCATGGTTTCGTGGAACTTGCCGGCGACGCCGCGCGACAGCAGGTCCAGCAGGCCGAAGCGCATCGTCGCCGCATCGGAGTTAAGCAGTCCCTGCGGCTTGTCGGGCGGATAGGCGACCGAGACATTCGTCGTGTACGCCAGGTCGTTGGGCTTGGCGCCGTCGGTCTCGGCCACGTCGATCTTCGCCGAGGCCACGCCCTTCCAGATGTTCACGTCGCCGGCGTCGTGCAGCCGGTAATCGATCAGGTCCACGATCATCAGCCGCGTCGCGCCCAGCTTCTTGGCCAGCTCGGAGTACTTCGTCGTGTTCCAGTAGATGTTCGCGTTCTGGAAATCGGCGACCTGCTTGGCGTCGATCACCTTGATGCCCGGCACGCCCGCAGCCAGACGCAGACTGATCGCCGCCGAGACCTCGTACTGCGCCAGCGGATTCTGGAACAGCAGCGCCTGGTCCGCATCGACCAGCACCGCGACGGTCTGATTCTCCAGCCCGTGATACTCCGCGTGCACCTTGACCGGCGGCGGCTTGGTGCCGACCGCGCCCTGCGCCAGCCAGCCGAACAGCGGGCAACCGCTCAGGAACGAGAAGCAGACGAGCAGCAGCGCGGGCAGAGCGAAGTTTTTCATCATTTGACGCATGTTGTTTCCGGTGAAAGCGACGGCCGGGATCGGCGGCCTCTGTTTAGCCACGGGGCTTGCCCCGTGTTTTCATCCACCCGCCAGTTTAATCACCCACGCCAAACCTACCACCCCCAAGAGTCCCGCAACCGCCGGAATCGGCCGGATGATGCGACCGAGCCACCGTCCCGTGTCGCAGCCGCGGATCACCGTGAAACCCGCGATCCACAGGCTCATCGCCGTCAAAACCGCGAAAAAAGCCCCGGCGGGCTGCACGATAAATGCGTCGATTAATCGCCCGTGGGCGGCGAGCGAAAAAGCCGTCGTCATCCCGCATGTCGGGCAGATGTAGCCGTGCTCGATCTTCCACGGACACTCGGCCAGGCCCAGCTGCGTGTGCGTCCCGATGCCCGAAGCGCTGGGCGAAAGCCACGCCGCGGTACCGAGAATCGCCGCGCAGAAGACGAACACGAGTGCCGCGATGAGGCGTGTGCGGAGCATGCGTTGAGAGCTTCCAAAGGAATCGGATTTTAACGCAGAGGCCGCAGAGGCCGCGGAGGACGCAGGGAAAAATTGTTTTGAATCGGAGTTCGAAAGGATTCACTCGGCGTCCTTTGCGTCCTCCTCAGCGTTCTCTGCGTTAAATCCCCGGTTCTTTTTGGAGTTCTAAATCCATTCCAGCAACCGCGGCGCAAAATAAGTGAGGATGAGATCCGCCCCCGCCCGTTTGATCGCCGTCGTCGTCTCGATCGCCGCGCCCTTGAGGTCGATCCAGCCGCGCTCGGCCGCAGCGTGGATCATGCTGTACTCGCCGCTGACGTGATACGCCGCGACGGGCACACTGCTCACCGCCTTCACCTGCTGCAGGATGTCCAGATACGCCATCGCGGGCTTGACCATCACGATGTCCGCGCCCTCAGCGAGGTCGAGTTCCAGTTCCCGCTTCCATTCGCGTGATCGCCGGTAGTCCATCTGATAGCCGCGCCGGTCGCCGGACTGCGGCGCACCCTCGCCGGCCTCGCGGAACGGGCCGTACATCGATGAAGCGTATTTCACGCTGTAGCTCATGATCGCCGTCTGGTCGTGACCGCAGCCGTCCAACGCCGCGCGGATCGCGCGCACCTGGCCGTCCATCATGCCCGACGGCGCGACCATATCCGCGCCGCTCTTGGCCAGCACGTTCGCCTGCTCGCCGAGGATTTTCAGCGTGGCGTCGTTGTCCACATCCCCCTCTCCCCCCGGGAGAGGGCCGGGGTGAGGGCTCTTCGTGCCTGCATGTGTGTGAGAATGCAAAACCCCGCAGTGCCCGTGATCCGTGTACTCGCAGAAGCAGAGGTCTGCGATGAGCAGGGCCTCCGACCCCGCGTGCCGCACCGCCCGGATCGCGCTGTTGACGGGATTCGCCGCATCGAGCGCCGCGCTGCCCGTCGCATCCTTCTTGCCGGGTTCCGTGACGCCGAAAAGGATGAACGCCCTGAGGCCCGCCGCGCTGAGTTCCGCGATGCGCTTCGCCGCCACATCCGCCGACATCTGCGACACGCCCGGCATCGAGCTGACGGGCTTCTCAATCCCGCTCCCGGCGCGCACAAAAAGCGGCATGACCAGATCATCCGCGTGCAGCCGCACATCGGCCACCAGGTCCCGCAAAATCCCCCCGCGCCTCAGCCTCCGCGGCCGCACCGTTTGTCCGCTCTTTTCAGCCATGCGGGCAGTATATCGGCGGCGGCCCCGTAGGGCAGGGTTTTACCCTGCCTCCGACGTCTCAATGCGTCATTGGTCAACTGATAAATCAATTATCGCGTGTGCGAGTGATCTGCACTCTTCAAGGAGTTTGGGAACCTCTTGGCGAACGTATTGCATTGCATGGCCTATTTGATTGCAGTCATTCAACAAGTGATCGACGTTGTATCCAAATCGGACACCACATGCGTCAATATCCTGGCCATGGCATGCGTCTGACACCCATAGGACGAATTCCCGTATTGCTGCCGAATCTTGCAGATTAAGCCGTGATGCGCGAATGGCAAACCTTTCAGGGTATCCAAGGCATTGTCGTGGCAAGAAATCCGATTCGGAAAATTGCCAACAACGAGCAGGTCCATATATCGATAAGTCAGATAGCCACACGGGAATGTCTAGTGCGTCAATCGCGGCAACATTTGAGTCAGCCCACGCGACAATTTGTTCATCAGTGAGTAAGCCAGCGTCCCAAGCCGCAAGCAACGATTGAGCGCGTTCGGCTAGGGTTTTCGGCATAACTTTCTGCGTTCGGTTCAGAGCTGCGTATGAACTGGTGTCCCTCCTCGACGCACGGATTGTACCACGGCGCCTTTTCATTTTTGGTCATCGGGATTTGGGAATGGGTCTATCACCTTTGTTACACTTCCCCCCATGTCACTCGACGACGTTACCCATCACGCTCACCCGCCGCTGTGGCGGAACACCAGCTTCCACCTGCTGTGGAGCAGCACGTTCTTCAGCGGGTTCGCCGATCGCATGGCGATGTTCGCGATCCTCACCATGCTCGGCTTCGGCGCCGTCGGGTCCGAGGCGCATGGGGCGAGCCTCGCGGGCGGGTTCGATTTCTTTTTCTTCCTGCCTTATCTCTTCTGGTCGCCTATCGCCGGGTGGATGGCCGACCGGTTGCCGCGGCAGTGGGTGATGTTCGCGGCCGATGAACTGCGCGGCGTCCTCATCCTCTTCGCCCTCATGCTCCTGCCCAGCGGCGGGCTTCTGCTCCACCACGATCAGCACTGGATGGCCTGGCTGCTCACGCTCGGCATCGGTCTGTGCGCCGCGACCTTCTCGCCCATCAAGCTCGCGCTCGTGCCCAACGTCGTCGGCTACGCCGCGCTCCAGCCCGCCAACGCCGTCGTCGCCAACGTCGGCATCATCGGCAACCTCTTCGGCGCCCTCGTCGCCGGGTTCCTGCCAAACGATTCGGTCCGCCTCTGCATCACCGTCGCGGCCGTGGCGTACATCGGCGCGGGGTTCATGTGGATCTTCGTGCGGTCGCATCAGCACAAGATGGCCGTCGCGCCGACGATGAAGGCGGTGTTCGTGCAAATCGCCGAGGGCGCGCGCTACATCAGCATCCGCAAGCGTCTGCTCATGCTCGCGCTGCTCGCCATGCTCGTCTGGGGCGGGACCAGCGTCTACATGCCCGCCCTGACCGCGCTCAGCGAGCAGTACAGCCACGCCATGATCGGCACCGCCGCCGGAAATCTCGCCGTCATGCAGGCGTGCCTGGGCATCGGCCTCATGTTCGGAGCCGCGACCGTCGGCCTGCTCAACAACCGCCACGGCAACGAGGTGCTCATCGCACTCGGCGCCCTCGGCTCGGGCCTGGCCATCTTCCTGCACATGCTCCTGCCCACGATGATCGAGCAGACGCTGGCGCACACCTCATTCGGCCAGTTCATCCTGGAGATGCTCTACAACGTCACGGGCCGCCATTTCCATCCCGCGACGCTCGGCCTGTTCGCCGGTCTTTTCCTCTCGGTCATCGCCGGCTATTTCGCCGGTGGCCTGCTCGTCGCCAGCTACACGCTCGCGCAGAAGATCACGCCCGACTACCTCATGGGCCGCGTCTTCGGAGCCAAGGAACTGCTGACCGAACTCGGCAAGGTCTGCGCCGCGCTTTCGGTCTGGCAGTGGCCCAACGCCAACAGCGCGATGCGGCCGCTCTCCATGGCCCTGGGCACCGCGCTCATGGCGACCGGCGTCTTCGGCACCATCCGCTACCTCATGCGTGGCCCCGCGCCGACGCCGCTGCTCAATCTCCTCTTCCGTTTCTCCCGCCTCTACTGCGACGGCTTCCACCGCCTCAAATCGCTTCATCGCAACCGCGTCCCGCGCACGGGCGGCGTCCTGCTCATCAGCAATCACACCGCCGGTCTCGATCCCATGATCATTCAGGCCAGCATGCAGCGGCCCGTCCGCTGGATGATGGCACGCGAGTACATGCTCGGCGCGCTTGGCTGGTTCTGGCGGCGCACGCACCCGATCCCCGTGGACCGTGACAAGGCGCAGCCCGCCGCCGCACGCGCCGCGATCGACATCATCAAGCGGGGCCAGATCGTCGGCGTCTTCCCCGAGGGCGGGATCAACGACACCGATCAGCCGCTGCGCCCGCTGAGCGCCGGCGTGGCGATGATCGCGCAGCGCAGCGGGGCGATGATCGTGCCCGTGCACATCAGCGGCACGCCACGCGTCCGCAGCGCGCTCAAGAGTTATCTGCGATTCAGCCGCTCGACGGTGAACTTCGGAAAGCCGTTCAAGCTTGATCCCGCGATGGATCGCGACGCGTGCCTGGAATTGATCCGCCAGAGCCTGCTGTCGATTGAAAAACCCCAGCCGAAGGCAGCCGGGGTGTTGTGAGTTTGTAGTTGTGAGCGTGTTCCCGTCAGGTCACCGGCGGTCGTTTGATCAGCCCGGTGACCAGCGCCACGAGGAACAGCACGAGGAACACGACGAAGAGGATCTTGGCGATGTGCATGCCCGCGGCGGCGATCCCGCCGAAGCCCAGCAGCGCCGCGACCAACGCGATGATCAGGAATATGGCGGCCCAGCGTAGCATGATGCACCTCCTTGCAAGGGGTGGTTGACCGCACTTCACCCGCGGCCGACCGGGGCAGCCGCACGAGCATTCGATACGTGGGGTGATTCGGTCTCATGCGCAGCGGCTCCGGAAACAGGACGGGATCCACCCCTGATTCAGTCTCCATCCGCCCCGCATGTACGGGAAGGAAGATGGCCCGGACGTGTCGCGTGCTCTCTACGCGCGTCCGTAAATGTATTCGGACATGTACTGGATTGTGACCTCGCTGTCGCGGAGGTTGAAGGAGTTGATGTCGCCGATCGAAACCATGCCGCACAGCGACCCGTGCTCGTCGACGACCGGCAGGTGGCGGATGCGGCGGCTCTTCATCAGCGACGCGACCTCCTTGACCGGCGTGTCTTCGTGACAGCAGACGACCTTGCTGGTCATCACGTCCTTGATCGCGACCTTCGCCGGATCGCGACCCTCCGCGACGATCCGGCTCAGCACGTCGCGCTCCGTGAACATGCCCGCGACCTTCGAGCCGCGCGTGACCACGAGGGCGCCGATCTTTTGCGCGTTCATGAGCTGCACCGCATCGAGCGCGCTGACCGATTCGCCGACGGTGTGCACCCGCAGTCCCTTGATCGCCAGGATGTCGTGAACATTTGCCATTGGGTTGCTCCTTGCTTGGGTTGCACGGCCAAAAGTGTTTTCCAACACATCTTCAAAACCACTCAGGCCGCAAACCATGGCGGCTCACACCCTCCCGCATGTATTCACCCTACAGTGGTCACACCGCGATAGCTACATTGTGAAATAAAGAATTTAAGGCGGAATCAAAGGCATTTAACGCAGAGGTCGCAGAGACCGAAGAGATCGCGGAGGCGGGACGAGGAAATGGGGGTTTCCACTAAAAATGGTTTTTTCTCCGCGTTCTCTGCGTCCCCTCTGCGTTCTCTGCGTTAAATTCCCCGTCTCATCCGACGCCCAGATAAATTTTGCGGACTTCATCGCTGGCGGCGAGCTTTTTGCCCTCGCCGGACATCGCGATTTCGCCGACGTCGAGTACGTAGCCGAAGTGCGACACCGAAAGCGCCATGCTCGCGTTCTGCTCGACGAGCAGGACCGTCGTCCCCGCGGCGTTGATCTGGCGGATGATCTGGAAAATCGTCTGCACCAATTGCGGCGCGAGTCCCAGAGAGGGCTCATCGAGCAGCAGGAGCCGGGGACGCGCCAGAAGTGCGCGGGCAATGGCCAGCATCTGCTGCTCGCCGCCGGAGAGCGTCCCGGCGTTCTGCTTGAGCCGCTCACGGACACGCGGCAGCAGGTCGAGCACGCGCTGCATGTCGTCGCGCACGCCGGCGGGGTCCTTGCGGATGAATGCGCCGAGCCGCAGATTCTCCTCCACAGTGAAATTCGCAAAGATGCCGCGCCCCTCGGGCACGTGACCGATCCCGCGCGACACGATCACCTGTGGCGGGACCTTGGTGAGGGGCTCGCCGTCGAAAAGAATCTCCCCGGCGGTGGGGCGGATCAGGCCGGAGATCGCGCGCAGCGTCGTGCTCTTGCCCGCGCCGTTGCAGCCGAGCAGCGTGACGATCTTTCCCTCGTCAACGGAGAGACTGACACCGCGGAGCGCGTGGATCGCGCCGTAGTGGACGTCGAGGTTGGAGATTTCGAGAAGGGCCATGCGCTCAGCCTTTTTCGTACTCGTACTCGATTCTAAGACCGAGTACGAGTACGAGTACGAGTACGAAAGATAGCGGGGATCATTTCGCCGGTTCTCCGAGATACGCCTCGATCACCTTCGGATCATTCTGAATCTTCTCCGGCGTTCCGCGGGCGATGATCTGGCCGTAGTCGAGCACGGTGATCTCCTCGCAGAGTTCCATGACGAGTGCCATGTCGTGCTCGATGAGCAGGATGGTGAGGTTGAAATCGTCGCGGATTTTCCGGATGAGCTGGGCGAGGGCGTGTTTCTCGCCGGAGTGCATTCCCGCGGCGGGTTCGTCGAGCAGCAGAAGCTTAGGCCCGGTGGCGAGGGCGCGGGCGATTTCGAGTCGGCGCTGGTCGCCGTAGGGGAGGTTGCGGGCGTATTCGTTCTCGCGGTGCTCGAGGCCGAAGGTGCGGAGCAGTTTGCGTGCGGCGTCGGTGATGTGCTGCTCGCCGCGGTAATGGCCGACGGTGCGGAGGATCGTCTGGGCCATGTTGTGACGCGCGCGGACGTGGCAGCCGATGCGGACGTTGTCGAGGACGGTCAGCTCGCCGAAGAGGCGAATGTTCTGGAACGTGCGGGCCGCGCCGGCTCGTGCGATTTTCCAGGGGGGCAGGCCGTCGAGCTTTCGACCGGCGAGGCGGATGTGGCCGGAGTCGGGGCGGTAGACGCCGGTGATGAGGTTGAAGACGGTGGTCTTGCCCGCGCCGTTGGGGCCGATCAGGCCGTGCAGCGCGCCGGGCATGAGGCGCAGATTGAAATCGTCCACAGCGCGGAGACCGCCGAAGGCGATCGAGACGTGCTCGACATCAAAGAGCGGCGAATTCGCGGTGGCGGTGTTCATTTCGCGGCCCCCATCGACGAGGGCTTTGCATCGCGCCCATCCGGCTGCCACAGGTGCCAGATCTCCTTGACGCCGAAAAGCCCGCGCGGCCGGAGGATCATGAGCAGGATCAGCGCGAGGGCGTAGAAGATCATGCGGTAGTTCGAGAGGTCAATGCCGTAGTGGATCGCCGCGCCGCGCAGGATTTCCCATGCGACGATCACACCGGCCCAGATCGCCGCGGCCCGGATTCCGCGCGAGCGCTTCACCGCGAGGATCACGACGATCAGCGCGAGGCCGACGTGCCAGGCATGCGGCGGATCGCGCAGCAGCTCGGGCAGGATCGTGAGCATGATCGCGGCGAGGGTCGCGCCGCTGATCGAGCCGAGGCCGCCGAGGACGACCATGATGAGGATGTCGAAGGATTTCTGGAACCCCAGTTCACCGGGGCTCAGCGCGTTGCCGATCTGATGGGCGAAAAGCGAGCCGGCAATCCCGGCGAAGAACGCAGCGATGACGAAGGCGGAGACTTTGTAGCGCGTGATGGGCACGCCCATCGACTCGGCGGCGATCGCGTTTTCACGGATGCTGAAAAAGGACCGGCCAAACGTCGATTCGCGGAGGCGGTAGGCGACGATGAGCATCGCGGCGACGAAGAAATAGGTCCAGAACGGTGTGGTGTAGAAGGGCGCGCCGCTGAAGCCGAGCGCGCCGCCGAGGTGGGTGATCTGATCGAGGGGTTTGACGCCTGTGACTTCATCGGGACCGAGCTGTGGCTTGGATTGTTCGATGAGGACGCGGACGATCTCGCCGAAGCCGAGCGTGACGATCGCCAGGTAATCGCCGCGGAGACGGAGCGAAGGGAGGCCGACGATGAAACCGGCGATCGCCGCCGCGAGACCGCCGGCGATGCAGGCGGCGAGGAAGAGCAGATCGCCGCCGGCCAGCAGCGGGCCGGTGTAATCGGCGGGGTTGCCGATGGTGCTGAGCAGACCGCCGTGAACCATCGTATCGCCCCAGATCGCGATCGAGCCGTAGTAGGTGATGGCCGCGGCGGTGTAGCCACCGACGGCCATGAAGCCGGCGTGGCCGATGGAGAATTGGCCGGTCATGCCGTTGACGACATTGAGCGAGACGGCGAGGACGATGTTGATACCGACGTCGAGAAGAATTTTGGCGTAGTAGTCATCGATGTGCGGGACGATGAGCAGGTGTAGCGCGGCGGCTGCGGCGACGCCGACGACGATGGGGAGCACGGACCAGAGGATCGCGCGGAAGCCGGGCATGGGGGGCGTGGCAGGCGTGACCGGCGCGGCGAACTCGGCGGAAGGTGCGGTCACTCAGACTTTCTCCCGCACGGGCCGGCCGAGGAGCCCGGCGGGCTTGGCGAGCAGGACGATGATGAGCAGGGCGAAGACGTAGACATCGGAGAGTGCGGGGGATTGGTAGGTTCGCGTGAGCTGTTCGAGGAGTCCGATGAGGAGCCCGCCGAGCATCGCGCCGCGGATGTTGCCGATGCCTCCGACGACAGCGGCGACGAAGGCCTTGAGCCCGAGCAGGACCCAGAGCATGTCGGCCGGCTGCTGCAACGAGCGATACTTGGTGGCGAAGAGGAAACCGCCGGCGGCGGCGAGCGAGGAGCCGACGATGAAGGTGATGCTCACGACGCGATCGACATTGACGCCCATCAGCGCCGCCGTGCGCTGATCGAAAGCGACAGCCCGCATGGCCAGCCCGATGCGCGAGCGGAAGACGGTGTAGTCGAGGGCGACCATCAGGGCGAGCGTGGTGACGAGGATCAGCGCATCGAGCGCGTGGACCGGGACGCCGGCGATGTTGAAGAGGACGGTGTTGGGCACCATGTCGGGCATGGATTGCGGATTAGGCCCGAAGACGCCCTTGAGCTGTCCGACGTTCTGAATGAGCAGCGAGACGCCGATGGCGGTGATGAGGACATTGAGCCGCGGGGCGTTTCGCAGGGGACGGTAGGCGAGGCGCTCGATGGTGAACCCGAGCGCGCCGCAGATGATCATGGAGGAGAGGAGCACGAATCCGCCGGCGAGGAGCGGGGGGTGGCTTCCGATTTTGGTCCATCCCATGGCGGAAGCGATGAGGAAACTGACCCACGCGCCGGTCATGACGACGTCGCCGTGCGCGAAGTTGATGAAGGAGAGGACGCCGTAGACCATCGTGTAGCCGAGCGCGATGAGGGCGTAGAGGCTCCCTGCGGCGAGCCCGTCGATGAGTGTCTGGAGCAGCTTGGTCACGGGCGGCATTCTACGGAAAACGTGGGCGGCGTCGATGGTGGGCGCGCGGAAGTTCATAGGCACTAAAGTGCCCATGCCTTGCGTTTTGGGGTTGATAGCGCATGAAAATCGGCGCATCATGCCTCGCATGAAGATCGAACTGGAACGGTACAAGCGGCTGCCGATGAACGCGGCGGAGGTCTGGCAGGGCACCCTGGTGGAAGCGCCGGTGCGGGTCGACCCCAAGTCGGCGAAGCGTCCGCAGATCGCGTTGTGGATTTCGCCGCGGACGGGCGCTGCGGGAAGGCCCGTGATGTGCGCCCCGGGCCAGGCGCCGGAAGACGCGGCGATCGAGGCGCTGATCGCGTTGAGCGACGAGGCGCTCAAGGGCACACGGCCCGGCGTGCTGGAGGTGCGTGGGGCGGCTCTGGCGGCGCACCTCCGCGAGGCGCTGGCGGGCACGGGAATGCGGATCGTCGAAAATGATTCCATCCCGCTTTTCGATGCGATGTTCGAGTTGATGACGCAGCAGATGGTCGCCGTGCCCGGCCCGCTGAACGGCAAGGGCGTGACACCCGAGGCGATGCGCGGCTTCGCGGAAGCGGCGGCTCTTTTCTTCAAGGCGGAGCCGTGGATCCATCTGACGGACGAAGACCTGATCGAAGTCGAATCGCCCAAGGCTCCGAAGGGGATGCGTTTCATCTCGGTCCTGGGTTGCGGCGGGCAGACATTTGGTCTGGGTTTTTACGGCGACCCCGATGAATGCTGGGATATCCGGCGCATGGCCGGTGACCCCGGCGCTTGGCTGGAGAGCCGCAGGGGTGGGGCTTGGAGCCTGACGTTCGGGAGCGAGACGGAGACGCCGCCGCCCGATCTGGAATTATGGGATCGGGAGAATCTGCCCAAGGCGGAGGGGGAATGGTTTCCGGTCCTGGCCAAGTACATGCCCGGCGGTGAGATTCTGCGTGCCGACGCCGCGACGCTCGGTTACGTCGAATCCCTGCTGCGGGCACTGGCGGTGACGACCGAATCGCAGATCGACACCGGGCGTTGGGAGCATACGGTGACGAGACCGCAGGGCGCGACGCCGGTGCGTCTGTCGCTGCCGGACCTGTTGAATCCGCCGGATTTCGACGAGCTGCGTCGCCGCGGATACCCGCTGAATCCCCGAGTCGCCGAGCGCTCCACCATGGTCGCCGCGCGGTGGCTGGAGCAGCGGGGTGTGACGGATATGAAGGAGGCGGATCGGTTGCTGCAGCAGGAGTTTGTCGGCAAACGCATGGATTACTCGAAATATCCCGGAAGCACCGCCGAGGAAAGGGCGATGGATCTGTGTTACGACGCGATGGATTCCATCGGCCGCCGTGAGCTGCTGCTGTTGCGACAGGCGATCGAGATATTTCCGGATTGCGCCGAGGCGTATCTTCAACTGGCGGATCGGCAATCTGACCCTGAGCGGTCGGAGCGACTGTGCCGCAGGGCGCTCGATGCGGCGCGGCGCACGCTGGGAGAGAAGTACATTGAGGATAACGCCGGCGAATTCTGGCAAGCGCACGAGACGCGGCCCTATATGCGGGCGCTGGACGCGCTGGCTTCATCGCTCTGCCGGCAGGATCGCATGGAGGAAGCCATCGAGCTGTACCGAGAGATGTTGCGGCTCAATCCCAATGACAACCTGGGGGTCCGCGACACGCTGCTGCCGATGCTCATGGAGTACGATCGGGATGCGGAAGTCGAGGAACTCTTCAAGGCCTACCCGGAGGACGGTTCGGCGCTTTGGTGCTACGCACGGGCCATTTTTGCGTTCCGCGAATCGGGCGCCACACAGGAAACGATGCGCCTGCGGCGCGAGGCGGTTGAGGCCAACCCCATGGTGATCGAAGCCGTCAGGGACTTGGAATTTCCGCCTTACGATGGCGGACCGATGGCGATGGGCAGCCCGGAAGAGGCGGCGTGGTGTGCGGAACAGTTGGAGCCGCTGTTCCAGGTGGATCCCGGGTTGGTGGACTGGTTTCTCCGAGAGAGCGAGGCGAAACAGGCGGGCAGCCGCACCCGCGCAGCGAAGAAGCCGGGGAAGCGGAAGGGCAAGAGCAAGAGCCGGTGAGCATAGCGGATTTTGTTCCCCTCGTGCTCAGCGAGTCTTCGAGCGGTGCTCGTGCTCGTAATCGTAATCGGTCTTAAGGCATCGATTACGATTACGAGCACGAGCACGAAAAAGGCGGGGGCATCACACCCGGATCGGCAGGATCAGGAACGGGAAGCCCTGGTAGTAGAAGCGGCGCTGGATGGCGAAGACGAAGCTGTTGTGCAGCAGGCGGGTGAAGAAGGAGTCGTGCGGGAAGACGAGCTGGCCGCCGAAGAAGACGGAGCCGGGGTATTTCGTCACGATGTCCGGCGCCATCTCGGCGATCTTCGCCACCGGGTCGATGCCGATCGCGGTGACGCCCTCGGCGTAGTAGCCCTGGCTCTGCATGAAAGCGACGTAGAGGCCCGCCTCCTGATCGCAGTGCTGCTTGAGGCGCTCGATCTCATCGGCGCCCTTGAAGTTGCCCGCGTCGACGACACCGACGCAGAGGAACACATAATTCTTGTAGAGCCCGCCGAAGAGGCGCTGGATGTTGAGCAGCGTGTGCAGGCCCAGGCCGTTGAAACCGTTGACGAGGATCACGGCGGTCTTCGCCTGCGCATCGGGCACGGCGGGGACTGTGTGCGAGAGGTCGTTGTGCGGCCCTGTCTTCTGCGCGATTCGCACGAGGTCATCGCAGCGGTTGAGCAGGCGGCGCGTGTGGTCGTAATGGCGGCGGATGAGCAGGGCGAGACCGACGAGCAGGGCGGTGACGACGAGCGTGATCCAGCCGCCCTCGTGGAACTTGACGATCGTCAGCGAGATGAGGATGCCGCCGGTGAGCGTCAGGCCGATGCCGTTGATGGCCAGTTTCTTCGCCCAGCCTTTCTCGCGGCCTCGGACTTCCCACCAGTGCTTGACCATGCCCATCTGCGAGAGGCTGAAGGTGATGAAGACGTTGATGGAGTAGAGCACGACGAGCCAGTCGACCGACCCGCCGGTCGCCAGTAGGACGATGAGCCCCGCGCCGGCCATGAGCATGATGCCGTTCTGGTTGACGAGGCGGTCGGAGAGCGTCGAGAAGCGCGAGGGGAACCAGCGGTCGAGCGCCATGTTCGCCAGGACGCGCGGGCCGTCGAGGAAACCGGCCTGCGCGGCGATGAGCAGGAGGCACGCTTCGGAGGCGAGCGTGACGAGCACGAAGGTGAACCCGAAGCCGCCCCAATTGGCGGTCATTTTCTCGAAGAGCACAGCATTGAGCGTCTTGCCCTCTTCGTGCGAGACGTGGAGGAGCAGGTACGCCAGCAGGAGCCCGCCGACCGTCAGCGCCAGCGAGAAGCCCATGTAGCGCATGGTTCGCTTGCCGGTCTGGACGCGCGGTTCTCGCAGGATGGGCAGGCCGTTGCTCACCGCTTCGATGCCGGTGTATGTGCCGGCGCCCATGGAGTACGCGCGGAGGATCAGCAGCATCGCGCCGAAGAGGCCCAGCTCGCTCTGCGAGTTCTTAAAATCGGTCGTCGTTTGCGTGACGAGTTGCCCGACTTCGCCGACGTGCGAGCCGAGGGCGTAGAGGATGGCGAAGGCGTGTGTGACGACGAAGAGGAGGAAGATCGGCGTGAGCACGACGACCGATTCCTTGACGCCGCGCAGGTTCATGATCGTCAGCAGCCCGATGCCCGCGACCTCGGCGACGAGCTTCCACTGCTGCCAGTGCGGCGGAAGCATGCTGAAGAGCGCATCGATCCCGCTGGCCACGGAGATCGTGATCGTCAGCACGTAATCGATGAGCAGCGCGCAGCCCGAAACGACGCCGAGCTTCGGTGACAGCAGCTTGCTGGCGACGAGGTAGCCGCCGCCGCCGCTGGGGAAGAGCTCGATGATCTGCGAGTAGCTGGCGCAGATGATGAGGACGGTGAGCATGGAGCCGAGCGCGACGAAGAGGCTCAGGTGCGTGTGCGAGCCGAGCGTCTTGTACGCCTCCTCCGGGCCGTAGCAGGAGGACGACAGCCCGTCGGCCCCGAGGCCGACCCAGGCGAAGAGTGCGATGAGCGAGACCTTGTGGAAGATGCTCGTGTCGTGCAGATCGCGGCCCTTGCCGATGACGACGTTCTTGACGGTGCGCGCAACGCTGGTGGCCATGGGGCTCCCTGGGCAAGTGGACAAGCGCACTGACAGCGGCGCTTGTCGTGGTGAGGATGTAAGGGTGATTCGGGAGCCGCGACGTGATGTGCGGCCCGAGAGATCGCCCTTCCAAGATGCCTACGGAGTTAGCTGACGGGCTCGGCCTTGGAAGTGGCCTTGGAACCGGTTACCCGGTTTCGTACGCCCCGTCCCCTGGTTGTGACACCGGGGGAGATTGGGTCCTCCGCATCCGCCCTCGAACAGGGGCGGATTTAGGCTGCAGGCCGGTATTAGCGCAGAGTGTTAAGGAGATGTCAAGATGGGTGCGGAAAACGTCAATATCACGCCAAAACAGGGCATTAACGCTTGCGGCTTAGCGCTCCCCGTTTCCCCAATTATTTCACCGGCGCGGGCGCCGCAGCCGGAGCGGGAGCCGGTGCCGGCGGCGCGACAAACGCAACGCCGATCACGCCGATCGCAATCCGCGAACCGGCGTCGCCCACCGGTTGCGTGAACTTGTCCTCCCCGGCGTGGACGATCACCGCGCGGCCGAGGATCGGGTTGTGCAGGGCGACGAGCGAGATCTGGTCATCGAGGCGATCGTAGTGCGCGCGGCCGTTCGCATCGGCCTGGAGATTTCCAAGGTCGCCGGCGTGGCGCTTCTCGTCGCCGGGCTTGCCGTGCGGATTGTGCGCGGGGTTGTAGTGCGACCCGGCGCTGGTCGCATCGGCCTTCGTCGCGTCGCCGAATTCGTGGATGTGGAATGCGTGAATGGAATTGGGCTGCAGGCCCTCGAAGTCGGCGACGATGCGGACGCCGGAGATGTCGCCGTCCTTTATCGCCGAAACCTTCGTGAAGCGGACGACGCCGTGCGCCGTGTTCGCGCCGGTCGGCTTGACGACCGCGACGAGTTCGTTGACGCCCGCCCACGGATGAGCGTGCACCATGTTGTGATGATCGCACCCGCCAAGCGTCAGGGCGGCGGCGAGGGCGACGAGAGCGAGGCGTGCGTGAGTCAACATGGTTTGATCTCCTCAAGGGCTTGGACGAGCATTGTATCATGGTAGCCGCAGGCGGAAGCCGGCGGGTCTCACCGTGATACTAGGAAAGCGCATGTGAAAAAACTCAACCTCGGAATCATCGGTTTCGGTCGCATCGGCAACGAGCACTCCGCCTGGATCAACTCCAGCCACGGGGCGCAGGTCGCCGCCGTCGCCGAGGCGACGCCCGCCCGGCAGCAGCTCGCGCGCTCCAAAGACCTGCGCGTCTACGCCGATGTCGATGAATTGCTCAGCGATGCCACGATCGACGCCGTCCTCGTCGCCACGCCCACCGCGATGCACTTCGACCACGTCATGTCCGCCCTCTCGGCCGGCAAGCATGTCATGGTCGAGAAGCCCATGGGTCTGGACCTCGCGCAATCCGAGAAAATGTGCGCCGAGGCCCGGCGGCGTCACCGCGTGCTGAGCGTGTTCCACAACCGCCGCTGGGATGTCGATGTGCTCACGGTCCGCGCGGCCATCGAGTCGGGCGTCCTCGGCAAGCTCATCAACGTCGAGAGCCGCCTCGGCCAGTTCGCCTCCTGCGTCGGCCCCGCCGCGATCGAGTACCGCCCCGGGTGGCGAAACGAAAAAGCCTTCGGCGGCGGCGGGCTCTACGACTGGGGAAGCCACTTCGTCGATCAGCTCTGGCGGCTCATGCTCCCCGCCCGCCCCGTGCGCGTCTTCGCGCAGCTCCGCAGCAATGTGTGGTCCAGCGACTGCGACGACTTTGCACGCCTCCTCATCGACTTCGACAGCGGCGCCGCGGGGCTCGTCGAGATCAACACGACCACCGCGCGCCCGCTCTCTCGCTGGCACCTCGACGGCACGCTCGGCTCCGCCTCCGCCCCGGCCAGCACGACGTTCGACACACGCACCTGGGCGGCGCTCAAGTTCACCCCCGCCACCGGTGGCCCGGAGCGTGCACTTCCGCAGGCCCCGCTGGGCCTCAGCGAGACGCAGATATGGGACCGCTTCGCCGCCGCTGTGCGTGGCGAAGGAGAGCCGGCCGTCGTCGCCGAGAGCGTGCTGCCGACGATGGCGCTGATGGACGCCGCGCGGCAAAGCTCCGCGGAGGGGGCTGCGGTGGACGTCAGTTCGCACACGGTTCCGAGTTTTGTCAGCCCGTGATTGGGTTAACTCACGTCGCTTCGCCGCGCGGCAGCGTCGAGTTCCGCAGATGAATCTTCGCCGCCTTCTTGCGCAGCGCGATGTTGAACATCTCGACGCCCAGCGAGAAGGCCATCGCGAAGTAGATGTAGCCCTTGGGCACGTGCTGGCCGAAGCCTTCGATGAAGAGCATGAACCCGATGAGCAGGAGAAACGCTAGAGCCAGCACCTTGATGGTGGGGTGTTTCTCGACGAAGTCGCTGACGGCTCGGGCGAAGAGCACCATCACGCCCGCCGCCACCATCACCGCCGCGATCATGATGGCGATCTGCCCGCTCATGCCGACGGCGGTGATCACCGAGTCGAGCGAGAAGATGATGTCGATGAACATGATCTGCGTGATCACCGCGGGCATGGTGGCGACCGCCGCCTTCGCGACGCTCCCCACTCCGTGACCGCCGTGCTCGCCGCCGCCGGTCTCGGGGGCTTCGAGTTTCTCGTGGAGTTCCCAGACGCTTTTGCCCACGAGGAAGAGCCCGCCGATGATGAGGATCAGGCCCTTTCCGGTGATCTCGTTGAGGTTGAGCAGCGCGGGGCCATCGGTCCAGAGCGGCTTGGTCAGCTTCATGAGTTGCGCGATGGACAACAGCAGCAGGATGCGCGTGATCACCGCCGCGCCGATGCCGATTCGCTGCGCCTTGACGCGCAATTCCTTGGGCAGCTTGCCCGAGAGGATCGCGATGAAGATGACGTTGTCGATCCCCAGCACGATCTCGAGGCAGGCGAGCGTGACGAACGCGATCAGGCTCGCCATGGACCAGAGCTCGGGGATCTCGACGGGTGTGACGTTAGCCAGTGTCTGTATCATGATGGGAATATACGCCGAAATACGACCGATCGGGTCGGCAAAACGCTGGAAATCTCACCGGTGGGAAATTCGTCGCCGAGAATTGCAGTCGCGGGAACTATGGCGCCGACGCTGCCTCCAGCGTGATGTTGTTCTGCTTCGAGTTCCGCCCCTGGTGAACCACGATCTCGAACTTCAGATCCTTCTTCTCGGCGGGCTTGACCGTCGAATTGAACACGACCGTGCGGAAGTCGAACAGATGAGGCTCGAGCACGCTGCGGAACACGACATGCCCGTCGAAGCTGCGCTCGACCTCGACGTCGATCGCCTTGCCGCTGTAGTTGCGGACGCGCTGCGTGAAGATCTGGTGATCGTCCCAGCCCGCGACGCTCGAATTGATGTCGATCGCGACAACGCCGTCGTCCACGCGCTTGAACACGTCCGCGCCGTTGATCTGCATCCAGATGTTGTCTCGGAACGCCTTGAGCGGGATGAGTTCGAAGACGACCTGCGGATCGACGCCGAGCGGCAGTTCGATCTTCTCGCCGACAGGAATGTACTTGATGGTGTGCTCGGTGAGGAAGCTCAGGCCATCGCGGCCGTTTTGACGGAAGACGCGGACGACACCGTCGGGCAGCGGGCTTCCGCCGAGCTTGGAGTCCTTGTTGTTGGTCATCAGGTACATGCGCATGAGCTTGTCGCCGAACTCGCGCGGGTGGTAGCGGTACTGGATCTTCAAGGGCACCGCTTCGGCCTCGATGGCGCGGAGTCGTTTGGCCCAGCCGTTGGGAACGGTCTCGGTGCCTTCGATGGTGAAGATGAAATATTCACTCAGGCCTTCCTTGACGAT
>JAYVTU010000099.1:0-29456 GCA_043788485.1 Planctomycetota bacterium | reverse complement strand
AGCCCGACTGGTTCGCCAAACACAACGTCCCCGCGAAATTCATCGGCCATCCACTCTTCGCACACAACCTCGACGCCGAGCAGATGCAGTGGCAATCCGTCAGCTACGGCGGAGGCACACCCAAACTCGCCCTGCTCCCCGGCTCGCGCCCCGGTGAAGTCTCCGCCAACTGGCCCGTCATGCGAAGCGTCGTCGAGCAGCTCCGCGGCCGCTACGCCAAGCTCGAAGCCGTCGTCGCCGCCGCCGACGCAGGCTCCGCGCAATACATCACCGATGGCCCCGTCCCGCGCTACACGAAGGTCGTCGTCAAGCAGACCGACGCCGTCCTCCACTGGGCCGACCTCGTTCTCACCGTCTCCGGCACCGCAACTCTGCACGTCGCCCGCCACTTCAAACCCATGGCCGTCCTCTACCGCGTCAATCCGCTGACTTGGCACGGCGTCGGCCGCTGGATCATCGACACCGGAACCTTCACGCTCCCCAACCTCATCGCCTGCAACGGCCCCGACCGAACCGCCCAGCGACACATCGTCAAAGAATTCGTCCCCTGGCTCGGCGGCACCCGCAACGTCAGCCCGATCGTCGCCGAGCTCTCCTCGCTCATCGAACTCCCGCAGAAACGCGAAACACAAATCGAAGCCCTCCGGAAAGTCGTCGCCGCCTTCAACGGCCACAGCGCCGGCAAAGAAGCCGCGGAGGCGATCGCGCAGGTGGCCAAGGGATCGCTCAACGTCACGACGCAACCGGCAAACGCCCCATGACCCACGGCGAAGAATTAATCATTGGTCATTAATCATTTTTCATTTGTCATTTCCGAAATGGGAAATGAAAAATGATTAATGACCAATGATTAATTTCCCCGCCTTCCTCTATGAGAATCCTCCACCTCATCACGCGCCTCATCCTCGGCGGGGCACAGGAAAACACCGTGCTCACCTGCGAGGGGCTCGCTGCGCGCGGTCATGAGGTGACGCTCGCGTTCGGCCCGATCTTCGGGCCGGAGGGCTCGCTGCTCCAGCGCGCGCAGCGCGGCGGATACGCACTCGTCGAACTTCCCGCGATGGTCCGGCAGATCAATCCCGCGATCGACATCCGCTGCTACGACCAGTGCCGGGCGCTGATCCGCAAATTGAATCCCGATGTCGTTCACACGCACTCGTCGAAGGCGGGCATCGTCGGCCGCGCGGCGGCGTGGAAAGAGAAATCGCCCGCCATGGTGCACACGATCCACGGCCCGCCGTTTCATCCGTATCAGAATCGCCTCGTCCACGCCGGTTACGTCCTCGCCGAGCGATGGGCTGCGAAGCGCTGCCACGCGATCGTCAGCGTCGCCGATGCGATGTCGCGGCAATATCTCGATGAACACATCGGCAGGCCCGAACAGTATTCCACGGTCTACAGCGGCATGGAGGTCGGCACGTTTCTTAACGAGCCGGCCAAGCGCGACGAGGTTCGCGCCGAACTCGGCATCGCGCCGGGTGACTTCATCATCGGCACCGTGGCCCGCCTCGCCGAGCTCAAGGGCCACGATGACCTGCTGGACGCGATGGCCGACCGCATGCGGGCCGATTCCCGCATGAAATTGCTCTGGATCGGCGATGGCTGGTGGCGCGAAAGGCTGGAACAAAAGATCGCCGCCCTGCGTCTAAAGGAGCAGGTGATCATCACCGGCCTGATCGAACCGCAGAGGATCCCGAGAATGATGCGTGCCATGGATGTCCTCGCCCACCCCAGCTACCGCGAGGGGCTCGCACGCGCCCTGCCGCAGGCGCTGCTCTGCGGCGTCCCGGTCGTCAGCTACGATCAGGACGGCGCGGGCGAGGTCTGCGTGGACGGTGTGACCGGCCGGCTCGTCAAAACCGGCGACATCGCGGGCCTCGGCGCAGCGCTAAACTGGATGCACGACCACCCAGCGGAGCGCGCGGCGATGGCCGCCGAAGGCCAACGCATCTGCGCCCGCCGATTCGACGCCGCCGTCATGGTCGAGCAACTCGAATCTCTCTATCAACGCCTGCTGAGCGGCGCCGCCCGCGGAGTCGCAAGATGAAACAGCATCTCGCTTCGAGTCTGTTCCTCACCGGCGTCCTCGCGACCCGCGTCTTTCCCTTCGCCCCGGTCGCGCCGCTCTGCGCCGCTGAAAGCTCCTTCATCGATGAGCTGCTCAAGCCCAAGGAAGCGCCCTTCAAGCGTCGCGCCCCGCTGCGACGCATCGATGAGATCGAGAAGCAGGTCGCCGCCCTGCTGCCGAAGCTGCGCACGACCGAGGCGGCATCCGCGAAACTGATCCAGGCAGACATCAACGTGCGCCTCATCGCCCGCGCCCTGCTCAAGACCGGATCGGACGCCGAGAGCGGCGGCGAGATTGCGATCCTTTACGGCAACCGCATCGCCGACCACGCCGATGAGATCGCCGCGCTCCTCTCGGGCGCCGCCGCGCAGGCCGCCAAGGCGCTGCCGACCACAGCCACCGCCGCCGACATCTCCGCCGCCGCCGCATCGGTCGCCGAGGCCATCGACCAGTTCAACCAGGCCAACGACGGCAGCGATGAAAAGCTCGACGCCAAATCGCTCGACATCGAGCAATACCTGCAGCGCCACATGGCGCCTCTGGCGAATGTGATCAGCCTCACCGGCGGCAAGCCGCTCGAGACGACCTGGCTCCACGTCGCGCGCGCCGATGAGGCCGACGCCGCGGTGCTCGGCGGTGCGCTGAGCCGGGCCGACCTCGATGCCCTCGAAAAACGCATCGGAGGCCTCGGACTGCCCGCGGCGACGAAAACCGAAATGGTCGCGATGGTCACCATGATGCGCGACGCGATGGATCAGCCCGATCTCCGGCCGCGCGTCGGCATCTTCTACGATCTGCTCGACCGATCGGCGGACGTCGCCGAGGAGCTGACGTCGGCGCAGGGGCTCGACGCGGCGACCGTGACGGAACTCCGCGGGCAGGTCCACACGGCGACGATCCTCATCAAGGACCCGCGCACCCGCGCCGCCGGGGCCGAGCGGCTCCGCCTGCTCGCCAGGAGCCTGGAACTCGTGCGCAAGCTCAACGCGCTTTCGCAGCAGGGCGCCGCGACCGAGCGGCCGATGGCGCTGCTGCTGGCGGGGATCAATCTTCATCTCGCGCAGCAGGACACGGAAAACTCGGCGAAGATTCTCAATTACGTCGAGCGGCTCTCGCAGTCGATGCTGCTCTACCGCCGCCTGCTGGGTGACACGCTGCCGCTCGATCTCCGCCGCGTCTCGCTGCAAATCCGCAAGGACTACCAGACGTTGGAACTGAAACTGATCGGCACGCTGCCGGCGCTGGTGATCAAGCCGACGCGCATCGGCGAGCCGGCGTGGAACGACGATCTGGCGGTGCTCGAAGCGGCGGCGACGCAGCTTCAGCGCGTGCATCATGTGCCGGCGTGGGTCGAGCAGCTCAACCGCTACAAGCCGCGGCCGTCCAA
This sequence comes from Planctomycetota bacterium, assembly GCA_043788485.1. Lineage (GTDB taxonomy): Bacteria > Planctomycetota > Phycisphaerae > Phycisphaerales > Zrk34 > JAYVTU01. Next base: position 26,001 of record JAYVTU010000099.1, on the reverse strand, counting down.
CACGCTCTTTCAGCGGCTGCGCGAACTGGCGACCGAGCCCGCGGCGCCGGGCGCTGACGGAACGATTCCCGCGCGTTCGCTGGCGGCGCTCGAGCAGCAGGCGGCGCTGTTCGACCCGATGCCCTACGAGAAAAAACTGCGCGAACCGGACGATGCGGTGCGGCACGTGACGCAGGACACGGAGCTGCTGCTCGTCGAGCAGATCGAGCGGCTGAGGCAGGAATGGGCGACGGCGTGGGCGACGGGCGGCGACCCGGGGCCGACGGCCGAGCGGCTCATGCTCATGCGCCGGCTGCTGCAGTCGCTGGAACTGAGCAGCGAAATCTACGGCTCGCAGGGCGTCGGCGAGCGGCTGAACCAGTGGGCGGCGTGGCAGGTCAGTCCGCAGTCGCTCGATCCGCTGCTCAAGCTGCTGCCCGAGCGCGTCGCGGCGGCGAGCCGACTCGGCTCGATCGGCAACTGGCCGGGACTCGCCGAAATGCTCACGCAGATCGAGCAGGAATCGACGCTGCAACTGCTGGTCGCGCGGCTCTACGGCGAACTCGGCGAGGGCCTGGCGAAACTGCCGACCGGCGCGCCGGGCACACTGAGCCAATGCCTCTACGGGCCGACGGAAAATTCATTCGGTGTGACCCACCGCGCGGCGCTGGCGGCGATCTGCGTCGATCTCAGCGAAGCGGCGGCGGACGTCGGCAACACCGCGGGCCTGCGCGATCCGGCGCTGGCGCGCGTCGGTCGCGCGGCGCGCGGCGTCCTTCAAGCCATGGATTCTGCGAAGGCCAACTGATCGGTCCGTTCATTTCATCAGGTTCGCCGCGCTCCACGCGCTCATCCCGCCCAGCACGTTGCTGACATCGGCGAAACCGTGGCTCTTGAGGAACGATGCGGCGATCGACCCGCGGTAGCCGCTGCCGCAGATCACGACGACCGGGCGATCGCGCGGCACGCGTTCGACCTGTTCCTGCAGCAGCCCGCCGTGGATGTGCACCGCGCCGTCGATGTGCCCCGCGTTCCATTCCGAATCGCTTCGCACGTCGAGCACGAACGGCCGCGCCGACTCCGGTCCGCGCAGCATCGTGACGAGATCGTGGACCGGCAGCGACTTGAGCTGCGAGATGCCGAAGCCGAGGTTCTCCCACGCATCCATGCCGTCGTCTAGGTAGCCTCGGATCTCGTCGAGCCCGACGCGGATGAGGTGCGTCACGACATCGGGCATCTCGGACGGCCGGCTCGGCACCACGACGATCGGCCTATCGTACGGCAGCACCCAGCCCGCCCACGTCGAGAAGCTCGGCCCCACGGGGATGTTGATCGCGCCCGGGATGTGCGCCGCGGCGAAGGCCTCCTTCGATCGCACATCGACGACGAGACATTTCTCGCAGAGCTGCTCGTGCAGCTGTTTCGCCGTGAAGCCGCGCTGGCCCGGCGGAGTTGGGCCGAGGATGGCGGGGCCGGCGGCGTTGATCTTTTTCATGCGCGCGAAGTACGGCGGGGCCAGCGGCATGCCCTTGAGCAGGCGGTCGATCCACTGCGGTTCGGGGAGCGGTTGAAGCGATGCGTTGAAGCGGCGCTCGAAACCGAGCGTCGAAGATCGGCGTGAACCGATCGCCTTGCCGCAGAGCGAACCGGCGCCGTGGCCGGGGAAGATCTCCGTGAAGTCGGACAGCGGCGGGAGTTTCTGCGTGACGCTCTGATAAAGCTGATGCGCGAGCTGCTTGCGGGCCTCTTCGCCCAGCAGATCGGGCCGGCCCACGTCGCCGACGAACAGGAAATCGCCGGTGAAAAGCAGCCAGGGCACGTCCCTGCTCCGCGTCTCGTCGAACAGGGCCCAGGCAATGTGCTCGGGCGTGTGGCCCGGCGTGTGCACGGCGCGAAGTCGCACGCTTCCCATCACCAGCTCATCACCGTCGCGCACCGCGTGATCGGCATACGGCGGGGTCCACTCCGCGCCGCCCATCGCCGAGCAGCGCACCTTCGGCTCACCGCCGAGACGTGACTTGAGCTCGGCCGAGCCGCTGACGAAATCGGCGTGGACGTGCGTCTCCAAGATGTCCGTGATGCGGAGTCCCTCGTCCTTGGCGATGCGGATGTATTCCTCGACGTCGCGCGTCGGATCGATCACCGCGACGCGCCGCGATTTCTCGTCGCCGACCATATAGGAGGCGATCGCCAGGCCGGGGATGAAACGTTGATGCAGGAACATGGCTCAATCTCCGGTTATTTCAGCAGGCTCTTGACGACGATCCCGATGCCCAGCAAAACGATCGCCGTGGCGAACAGCTTCTGCATCACGACCGGCGAAAGCCGCCGGCAGACGGATGCACCCAGAAACAATCCCGCGACGCCGCCGGCGACAAAGAGCAGCGTCAGATCCATCGGCAGCTGCATGCCCGCCCACCAGTTCGCCGCGACACCCGTCGCGCTGACCAGCACGATCACCATCAGCGAGGTCGCCACCGCGCGATGGATGCCCATGCCCGTATACATGATGAGCCCCGGCACGATGATGAAGCCGCCGCCCACGCCGAACAGTCCCGAGAGCATCCCGGCGACGAGACCGACGATCATCATGACCATCGCGCAGCGCGAGGTGATGCGCAGCTTGCCCTCCGGGTCGCGCTGGCATGCCGCGCCGCGCTCGGCTGGGATGGCGGCGAAGCTGACGCGCACCGCCGAGGCCTGCGCCTTGTTTGCCGTCGCCATCCACCACATCCGCAGAGCCACCAGAACCATCAGCACGCCGAACCCGGTCATCAGCAGCATCTCGGGCGCGCGCCGCCCCGCCCACGCGCCCAGCGGCGCCCCCGCGATCCCGCCGATCGAGAAGATGAGTCCCGCGCCGAACTCCACCTCGCCGCGCCGAATGCGATCCAGCGCCCCGACCGCCGCCATCGAACCGACCGCCACCAGCGACACGCCGATCGCCTGCCGCGGCGCGATGGCCAGGCCGTACACCAGCAGCGGCACGGCGAAAAGCGATCCGCCCCCGCCGGTCAGCCCCAGCGAAAATCCGACGATCACGCCGAAGAGAATGGGCAGGATCACCTCGAGCATGCGTCTCCATCTGTCTTGGGGCCGCGATTCCAGAGCACGCGTGCCGGCCATCGGAGTTGAGCGCCCCGCCGAGCACGACGCGAATCACTTCTCGGGTTCGGGCGCCTTGAGCGCATCGAGCAATCGCTCGGCACGCATCGAAATCTCCCGATCCTTGTGCTTCATCGCTTCCTTGAGCTGCGCCGTCGCGCCGGGGCCCTCGGCGGCCAGGAGCTTCTCGGCCTCCTCGCGGCGGGACCACTGCGCATCGCCCAATTGCTCAATCCACGCAGCGATCATTTCCTTCTTGCCCGGATCGACACCGGTCAGGATCACCAGCGCCAGTCGCACCTTCTTGCCCGGCGTCGGCGTGACATCGAGCGTGAGCATCTTCTCGAGTTCCGCGGGATCGAGGCGATACACCGCGGTCAACCGCTTCTCATCGAGCGCGTGCTGCTTGAGTTCGGCGAGGATTTCCGTGATCTCCTGCTCGAAGAAGCCCATCTCCGTGAGCCGCTGACGCCAGGGCTCCAGGAGTTTTACGGTGTCCTTCGTGGCATCCGGCGCGACGCGGACGAGCCGGGTGATCGCGCCGGTTTCGTCCTTGCCCGTTTCGGCGGCATCGGGTGCCTGCTCGGCGGCGGCCTGCGCCGCGGCGACGCTGAGCACGCCCGCCGCGGCGGGATTCGCGATGATGGCGCCGTTGCCCCCGACCACGGTGACCTTCCCATTGCCGGCGATCTGGACGTTGCCGTTGACCTGCACTTGAACGGTGACCTGCCCGGCTCCGCCCTGCGCCGGCACCGCGACGACCGCCGCAGCACCCGCGGCGGGCGCGGCCGGAGTGACCGGAGCCGCGGGTTTTGCCGGTGACGGCGGCGGCGCGGCGGCGGGCGTGAAGACGCCGCCCTGTCCCGGCGTCGCGGGAGCGCCGGCCTTGCGGCCCGGCAGTTCCGCCAGTGTCGCGGTCTGCCAGCCCTCCGCGCCGGGCTTGTAGATCGTCAGGTCATGGATGGACGGATCGCCGGCGTTGACCAGGCCGTAGCGCGTCGGCCCGGCGGCGCCGAGCGTGACCGGCGACTTGTACTGGAACTCCGCGTCGTAGAGGAGCCACTGCTCCTTGCCGCCGCGTGCGGTGAGATAGAGCGCCGGACCGCCGCGCCACGCCGCCAGCCAGTGCTCGGGGCGGATGGGCGTCGCGGAGGCCGGATCATTTGTCACGCCGAGGCGCTCCCAGAAAAGCCGCTGCGGCTTGCGATTGGCCGACGGATGCGATCCAAGGAATTCACCGGCCTTGATGTCGAGCACCACGTCCATCTCGCTGCGCGGCTCGCCGTAGAAACGGATCATGCCGATCGGGCTCGGGACCTTGGACAGCGGCTCGGTCTCGGGCACGGAGGGCCGGCGCGTCGCGACATTCTCGGGCAGCGACGAGAGGACGAGCTGCGGTGAGTTGGCGGTCGGCTTGAAGGGATTGCAGACGAGGATCACCCAGTCGTGAACCTCGATGCCCTTGATCGCGGCGGGATTCGACGGAGCCGGCGCGGCGGCGGGCGCGGAAGCGGAAGCGGAAGCGGGAGCGGCGACCGGCGGCGGTTTTACAGGGTCCGCGGCAAACAGCGGCGCGGAGGCGACCACAGCGACAGCGCCAAACAATAGATTGCGCAGAGTCGTGCTCATGATTATTTCTTGTCCGGTGCGGATGCGGGTGCGGGTGCGGCGGAGATGAGCCGGGCATCGGCCCAGACCACGCGGTCGCCGACGTCCTGCTCGGCGCCGAAATCGACTTCGAGCGTGAGCCGCTTCACGTTGGCGACGCTCAGCTTCAGCGGCGTCGGCGGCGCATCGCCGTGCGCATCGGCGTTCTCGAAGAGCGCCTTGCCGTCGGCGATCACGCGCACCACCGCCCGGCCCACGCGCCCCTCGGGCTGCTGGAATCCCATCTGGGCGCGGAATGTTTCGTACCTTCCGCCCAGATCGTACTGCAGCACCGTGCGTGCATGCACCGCGACGCCCTTGTCATACACACCGTCGGCCAGCACCAGCGGTCCGCCGCCCAGTGCCTGATCCGTCCGAAACGCAATGAGCCGATCGAAGTACGGCACCTGCTCGACATCCACGGGGCTCAGGTCCGAGAGATACGTGACGCGGCTTCCTCGGAACTCGACGGACGAAACCGCCGAGATGTTGAACCGCACGACATCGCCCCACGCGGCGGTGAGCGTCAGTTCGCTGTCGCTGGCGCTCTTGAGCACACCCGTGAACCAGTCGCCGCTCTTGAGCCGGACGCGCTGCACCGTGCCGCTCGCCGGCTGCGCCCGCGTCTTGGTCGCGAGCACGACGCCGACCATCCGCCCCGTCTCCAGGCTACGGTCCTGATCCATGAAGCGGAACTTCACCGCGGTCTTGTCCATCGAAAGCATCTTGCCGGCGACGGCCTGAAGCTGCTCATCCTTCATCACCACCAGCACGTCATCCGTCTCCGCCGCGTTGATGGCGGCGATCTTCGCGCGGGCCTCGGCGATGAGGTCCGCGTCGCTGCGCCACAGCGACTGCACCTGGTTCTCGGGAGCGATGAACTCGCTGGAACCGACGGACCCCGCCGCGGGACGCACCGTCAGCTTGCCGTCCGCCCAGTTCACCGGCTCGCCGCGCACGCGGTCCCCGCCGACCAATTCCGTCTGCCACTGCACCGGCAGCGTCTTGGTCTTGGGGCCCGGCGGCGGAGGCGGAGGCGCATCGCCCGAATCGGTCGTGTCGCTGATAACCACACCGTTGCGGATGATGCGGCGTTTGCGGATCATTCCGCTGGTGGTGTTCGAAGTTCCATCGGGATTCACCGTAGCTGCGGCGACGGTAGCACCGGGCTGCGACGGCGCGGCGATCGGCGCCCAGACTACGCGATGTAGCTCGCTCAGATTGAGCTTGACCGGCTTGTCGGGCGTCTTGGCGGGGGCGACGGTGAGCGTCTGGCCCTCGATGGAGCGAACCGCGGCGTCGAACGGCTCGCCGTCGATCGGCTGAATGCTCGCCGAAAAAGCGGTGACAGTCAGCGCGAGCATCGCGACGGTGGCGAAGGCGACAGCGGTGTGAGTGATGATTTTCTTCATGGGTGGATTCAGGGCACGGCGGGTGTGACCGGGGCGGGGACCGGTTTCGGCGTCGGCGCCGGCGTGGCGGGATTAGCGGGAGCCGCGGACTCTTCGCCGCGGCGCTCGGCCAGCTTCTTGTAATACTGCTCCAAGAGCTGCTGATAACCGGGCGGGAAGCCCTCGTTCTGCGACTGCGTGATCTGATCACGCAACCGAGGCGACACGGCGTCGAGCGACTTCTTGCCCGATGGCGGCGCGTGCAGGTCCCCGACCCCGCCGGGGCCGCTGAGGATCTGCGACTTCGGCGCCGGCTTGGTAGGCTTGCCGTTGCCCGGCCCGTTGCCGCTGCCGGATTTCTGCTTCTGCTGCTCTTCAAGCTGCTTGATCAGTTTGTCAAGCGTGTCGAGGACAGCCTGCTGCTTGTCCTGCACCGGTTTCCCCGTCTGCATCGCCGTGAGATCGTCGGTGATCCCGCTCAGGCTTTCGGTCATTTCCTTGAGCGGATCGCCCTGGATGCCGCCGCCGTCGCCGTCGTCTTCGCCCGGCTTCTTGGGCAGCTCAAATTTTGGCAGAAACGGTTCGGGCTTCGCATCGACAAAGAATGTGCCGGGCGTCGCCGACGCCACAGCCCGCGCCACGCCATCCGCTGCCATCAGCGGCATCGCGATCAGCGCACCGGCCGCCGCCCCGGCGAACATCCCCAATCGTGTGAATTTCATCTTCATATCAAGGCTCCACATTTCAGTTCGTACGCCGCCCACGATTCAGCTCACGGGATCGCCCGACCGATCGCCATACTTGCGGTCCAGCCGCTTCATCAGATCGCGGACATCGCCCTCGCGGTCGCGCACACCCTCGATCCTCTTCTTGATCTCGCCCTCGGGCGTATGACCGTCTGCCGGACGCTGGCCATCGGCCTCTTTTGTCTGGCCATTGACACCCGACTGCAGCGCCCGCGCGATCTTCAGCTCGGCAATCAGCTTCGCCATCTTGTCCTCGCTCTTCTTAGGCTCGCCCTCGGACTGCGAATCCGCCTCTTCCTGCTGCTTCGCCTGCTCTTTGAGCGTCTCCTGCAGCGCCATGATCTGCCGCTCGACTTCCTTTTCCTGCGCGATCACCTTCGCATCGGCGCGGCTCGCATCGAGCCCGCCTACCACGCCCTTCATTTCACGCTGGATCGACCGCAGCGCCAGCGGCATCGCCAGGCTGTACTCCGTCTGCTCCACGAGCACGATCGTCTTCTCGGCGATCTCCACCAGTTCCGTCTCGCCGCCCGACAGCTTGCGCACGGCGATCACCACCGCGGTATTGCCGGGCTTCATCTGGTTCGCCAGCGCCTCGGTCGATTCGCGGATCTTCTTCTGCTTTTCGAGCATCTGCGTCAGCGCCTCGTTCACCTGTGCACGCACCTGCGCCTGCAACTCTTCCAGCAGCTTCTGACGCTCATCTTCCAGCGATTCCTTCGCCTTCTTGATGTCTTCGGCGGCCTTGTCCTGATCCGATTTGGCTTCACCGGGCTTGCCCTGGCTCATTTTCCCCTGGGCATCCTTCATGCTCTTGCCCGCGTCGCCGAGCTTGCCGGGGGCCGGAGAACTGTTGGGGACGAGGCGCTCGACATCGCTCTTGAGCGCCGCCGTCGCGTCCGCGTTCTTCTGTTCATCCTTCTTGGCCTGATCGACGTCCTTCGGATCCGCCTTGTCCTGCTTGCCGAGCTTGTCGGACTCGGCGGCCAGGCGCGCCTCTTCCTTGGCCAGCTTGTCGGCGCGGGCGATCGCATCGGTCAGCTTGCGGAGCCGATCGAGCTTGAGCATCAGGTCCAGATCATTGGACAGCAGAAGCTGGCGGAGCTCTTCGAGCTTCGTGACGACCTTCGCCTGTTGCGCGGCGGCTTCATCGAGCTTGCCGGCGTTGATGAGCCCGCGGATCTCCTTCATCTGCTCCAGCAGCAGATCCTCGCGCGATTTCTGCAGCGCCAAGATCAGACGCGCCGAGTGGTCCTGCTCGGTCTGCCGGATCATCTCGGAGATGCGGTACATGCGCTCCTCGAGCTCACGCATGTGGGCCGTCGCCTTCTCCTGCTCAAACTCGAGTTTGTCGGTGGGCTTGAGGGCCGTCGCTTCAACGCCGACGCCACGCGCGACGTCCGCGCCGACACCCAGCATCCATCCCAGCAGAGCCACACCGGCGATTCGCGTGATTTTTTGAGCCATGACCCTTTGACTCCGATTAGGTGGGCCGGGGCGAACAGCCTTCTATATTAAGGCGTCCGCCCAGCCCGATCCAAGCTATTTGTCGAAGATCGATTCCGCCTGTTTCTTCTTGAGCTGCTGCGTGCCGTCCTGCACGCCGCCCTCGATCTTGATCACCTCGTTGAGCTGATTCAGCACGTCCACGAAGCTGTCCCAGTCGGCCATCGCCTTGAGCAGGGCCGTCATCGTCTCGACGATCTTCGCCTGCTGGGCGCCAGCCTGGTTGGCCAGCTCGGTCGTCGGCGTCTTGGCCAGCTGCTCGAGCGTCTGGAGCTGGACCGCCATCGCGTTGTCCTGCAGATCATTGAGCGGAGTGACGACCGTGCTGTTGAGCAGGTTCAGCGCCTCGACGCTCGCCAGAGCGTTGAGCCGCATCTCCAGCAGCGCCCCGCCGATGCCCTGTTGCACGCGACCGACATCGCGCTGCATCGCGCGATACTGCTGGATCATCGCCGGGCCGTCCGCGGCCTTGAACGCGACGAGCTGCTCCTTCATCGCACCGGCGGCGGTGACGACGAGCCGGAACCGCGAACGCTCCGCCTGGAGACGCTGGAGGATCTGACGCATCAATTCATCGTTCTCGACGACACGGAACGCACGCGTCGGCGACTGGCCGACCTGTGCGCCTTCGTAGCGGCTGTCGGTCGCGGCGGCGGTGACGTAGACCATCGAACCGACCGGCGCGAGCATCGGACCGACCTGCAGTGGCTTGCTGATCTCGACGGGCGTCGCCGACGGCGGCTGCAGCGGGCCGGCGACGCCGATCACCGCGGGCGCGATCGGCTTGGCGTCGGGGCTCGGCTGCTCGATGCGGACGTTGAGATCGACCTTCGCCACGCCGTAGTCGTCGCGCGCGACAATCGCCAGGGGCAGCGTCGCCTGCGCCGTGATGAACTGCCCGACGCCGCTGGATTGGAGCGTCACCTTCGGCGGAAGGTCCTGCTTGAGGCCGACCGCGACCTGCACGGGATTGGAGATCAGTCCCGCCTCGACACCGACGAGCTCCAGCGAGAGGAGCATCGCCTTGTCGTGCGTCCACTGGATTTCAAAATGCTTGTCGTCGATCTTGCGGGCGTCCATCGCGACCTCGCCGGATTTCACGTGCACCTCGGCGAGCGGGACGCTGCCGGTGATGCGGAGCTTCAGGTTCGTCTTGGGCAGGTAAGCCGGGGCGTTGTCGTTGCCGGAGAAGTTGTGCGTCTGCTCCTTGGTGTCCGCGGGATGCTTGGCGACGAGTTCCATGTCCTCGACGCGCGGCCGATCGATCGGTTCGATCGTCACCGAATCCGTTTCATCGTCTCCGCCGCGGACGCGCAGGTGGATCGCATTCTGCACGCTGGAGAAGTTGTAGCGGAAGTCGTTGTCGCCGAAGCGCGTCATCGCGGCGCTGTTCGATTGTCCGGCGGAACCCTCGGTGAACTGCAGCGAGGCCCACTCCGGCGGGCGGCTGTCTTTCTTGGCGCCGACGCGCAGCACATACGGCTCGCCGCGCGGCACGGCGATTCGGCCATTCGTCACCCCGGCGATCTGCAGGTACGTGTTCTGCGGCCAGGGCGTATTCGACGCCATGAACCATCGCTTGAACCACAGCGAAGCGACGGTCGGAGCAAGCACCGCGAAAAGCGGCAGGATCACGACCATCGCCACGAGCATCGCCGTCAGACGCCGGGCCCGGGAGCGGTCGATCTGTGCGATGAAGTCGATGCCCTTGAGTTCATCGTAGCTGCGAGCGACGGCGCGCTCGATCATCGCCTTGGGCGGTGCGTTGGGCTCGCCGATCTGATCGGGGAGCTGCAGCACGGACGCGACGCGCGCGGCGAGCAGGTGACCGGCGGGATTGGCGTGGTCCACCGCCGCGGCGATGTCCAGCAGGTCCGGGCCCGTCCGCAGCGGCTGCACGATCCAGCGCCGCACCGCGTAGACAAGCCCGCCGATGGCCAGCATCACGAGGATGAGGCGCGCCGGCACGCTGAGGCGCAGCCAGCGGTCGAGCACGAGGCTCAGAAGCACCGCCGTCACGATCACGCCCGCGGTCTTGGCCAGACCCTCGGTGAGCATCTCGCGGAAGATGATGCGGCGGAACGCGCCGAGCCGCTCGGAAAGCTTGAAGCGTGCCTGCTCCGGGTCGATCGTGGTGATCGGGTCGCTTGAAGTTGTCGTCGTCTCATCGGTCATGCGTTACACCAATCGGTGACGTTTGCGGAGGATCCATTCGCCGAAGATCAGCAGGAAGAACGCCCCGAAGAGGAGCGGCGCGTTCCAGAGCGCGCTGCGCACCTCGGAGACGCGGGCGACACGGTGGATCTTGAACGCGTCGGGGATGCGGTCGGCCTGATCGAGGTCCAGCAGCTCGCCGCCGGAAACCTTGGCGATGGTGGCGAGCGTGGCGCGGTCCTGCGTCGGGTTCTCGTACTCGACGTTGGGCAGCTCGACCTGGAACTGCAGCGTCGCGGGGCGGACGGCGGAGGCCGGATCATTTTCACCGGGCCAGACGCGGACGAAATGCGGGCCGGCCTTGGCGGCGGTGAAGGTGGCCTCGAAAAGGCCGGGCTCGTGGCCGGGATTGAGCGTGATGGGCAGCGGCGGATCGTCGCCGTGCTCGATCTGGCCGTGCAGCGAGGGGACGGCGGCGTCGGCGGCGGTGGGATCGATGAAGCGGGCGCGGACGGTCACCGGCGACCCGGGGCTGTAGTCCGCGCGATCGGTCGAGAGCACATAGGGGTAGCGCCCGCCGAGCAATTTATTTCGGCCGGCGCGATCGACGAGACGGGCCCAGAAGCCGTCGAAATATTGCTCATCGAGGTAGCGCCAGCGGTAGGTCGAATCGAAACCGACGAAGAAGGTGCGGCCGGGGCCGTAGAGCTGCGTGGCGAGCAGGACGTGCGGGCCGTATTCGTTGGTCATGCGCGGATCGCCGTGGCGGGCGAGGACGACGGCCCCGGGCTTGGCGCGGGTGACGGGGAAATGCCAGTACATGCCCGGCAGGCTCGCCAGCACGCGCTGGTTCTCGTCGAGATCCTTGTTGAAACGCATCAACGGATCGGCCTTGCCCTCGGGCGTGACGAGCAGCTTCCACGCGTTCTTCGCACTGAGCTGCACCGAAACCTCGCTGCGGAACAGCCCCGGATCACGCACGACCGGCAGCAGGTCGAGCAGCTTCTGCTGCGACTGACCCTCGCCGGTCTCGAAGATGTCCTTCGTCGCGCCTTCACCGGCGACGTACACGAGCCCGCCGCCCGCCTTGCCCACGAAGTCGGCGAGCAGCTCCTGGAAATTCGGCGGCAAACCGCGCGGGTCCGGGTCGTACGCGATCACGCAGTCGTACTCTTCAAGCTCCTCGCGGTTGACCGGCAGACGGCGGATCGGCTTGTTGCCCTGGTGCTCATACTTCGCATCGGCCGACTGCAGCCAGCTCGAAAGCTCGATGCCGCGGTCGCGCTGCAATGCATTTTTCAGGAACTGAATCTCGGGGAACGCGCTGCCGGCGATCAGCAGCACGCGGATCTTCTGACGCACCACGCGGATCGCCGCGCTGGCAACGTTGTCATCGGTCGTCAGCTCGGTCTCGGCGGTCTCGAGCTTGACGCGGTACTCCATCGCCGCGGGCTGCTCCTGCTTGTCGTCGAAGACGACGGTCTGCAGCTGCCCCGCCTCTTCAAGCGTGATCGGCTTGCGGGAGACTTCCTGCCACTCGCCGCCGTCGCGCCGGCGCTCCAGCAGCAGGCCGCCGGTCGCCGATTTCATGCCGCGCGATTCGACGATCGCACGCATCTCGATCGGATCGTTGGCGAAGGCGACGGGGCTCGCATCGAGTTTGATGATGCGTGCGTTGCGCGGGCCTTCCGGTGTGCCGGCGGCGAGGACGGTGATCGGAACTCCGGCGGCCTTCGCGGCCTCGGCGGCTTCGCGCGGCGGAGGGCCGGCGTTGGACTGACCATCGGTCACGAGCAGAATCCCGGCCAGCGCCTGGCCGCGGTAATCGGCCAGCGCCTGACGGATCGCCGTGCCCACGGCCGTGCGCCGCCCCTGATCGGCGGGAACCTCGGCGGCCTTGTCCCCCCCGCTGCTCAGCTGTTCGGCAAACGCGTGCACCTTCACCGCGCGATCGGTCCCCGATGCGAGCTTCTGGAACATCGCCGGGTCCAGCACGCGATCGATGAGCTCGCTGCGCTTCTGCTTTCGGAGCTCGGCGGGAGTAGCGAGCTTGAGCATGGTCGCGACGCGCTGCGCCTGCAGCGGATCGGGATAGGCGTCGCGGATGTCCATGGACGCCGAGCGGTCCACGAGGACGAGGATCGTCGAGGGCACCGGCTCGCTGGTCTGCGCCACGAGCTCGGGCTCCATCAGCATCGCGATGATCGCCAGCAGCAGCGCGATGCGCAGGCCGGCGAGGATGAAACGCCATCGCTCCGAGATGTCGCGGGCCTCGTGCTTGTAGAGCCACACCGCCCCGACGCCCAGCACGATGAGCCCGGCGAGCAGCGCGAGCATCCAGTCGCCCGACGGCGCACCGGTCCATTCAACCGCCCAGCGCGTCGTCCCGCCGGTCGTCGTGCGTTCCAGGCCCAACAATATTTCAAACAATCGCTGCATTCATTTCCATTCCGCGTTGCATGAGTGCGCTTACCGTTGCCGGCCGACGTACGCCGCCAGCGCCGCTTCGCAGATGACCATCGCCGCGACGATCATCGCCAGCGTGCGCCAGATCTCGCGGCCCTTGTTGCCCATCGCATCTTCAAGCTGCTGCATGTCCACGATGATCGGCTTGATCGCCGCCAGCCACTTTCCGACCTGATCGCGGCTCACGGGTTCGAGGCTGCTCTCGACGACATCGGGCACGACGGCGAAGTCACGCGCCGAAGCGACGTTTTCTGGATCGGTCCACGCGATGTTGTAGACGCCCGGCGATGTCGTCGCGGGATAGCGGATTGACTGGACCGTTTCCTTGTCCTTCGGGGCTGCGACGGGGATTGTGCTCGCGGTCGTCGCGCCGGGGAGCTTCAATTTCGCTTCGACGGCGCGTTTCGCGGCGGGCAGATCGAGCGCGATCGGATGACCGGCGATGACGGGAGCCGAGATCGTGCCACCCCCGGCGATGTGGGCCGCGGATTCGCGCATCGCCAGGACGTACGTCGCATCGACGGGCCAATCGCTCCACGCGCGGTCGGCGGTGATCGTCCAGAGCAGCACGCGGCCGGAGCCGAAGCGCTTCTCGATGACCGCGGGCCAGCCGTCGGCCTCGTTCCAGTGGGCGAGCACGCGCACCTCGGAATCGCCGGGCGCGAGCTTCGTCGTGAGGATGCGTTTGGCGGCGATACGGGAGAGCGCGGCGGGCGCGAGCTCCTTGAGGATGCGGATGGGCGAGCCATCGAGCGATTCGATCATCAGGCCGGTGATCGGATCGTCGCGGGTCACATCGAGCTGCGCGGGGAGCAGGCCGGCACCGGCCTTGAAGAGGTTGGCGTTGTACTGCGCCGAGTCCACCTGATCGCCGACGTAGATCATCAGGCCCATCCCGCCGCGCACCATCGTTTCGAGTTTCGCGCCGAGGTTGGGCGTGATGGCGGCGACGTTGGCGAGGACCATGACATCGGGCCTCGGGCCGGTGTCGCTGATGCTCATGGGATCGGTGATGCGGGTGATGTGCCAGGCGCCGTCGCCGATCGACAGGGCCGCGGCGAGGAAATCGGTTTCGCTCTCGAAGGGCTGATCGTGCGGATCGCCATCGACGAGCAGGACATTGATCTGCGAGCGGACATCGACGCAGAGGTTCCGCGTGTTGTCCTGCGGCAGCGCATCATCGGGCAGCGAGAACTGCACGATCTGGCTCCCGGCGGTTTCGAATGTGAGGAGGAGCTCGATCTTCGCCGTCTGCCCCGCGGCAATGGCGGGGAGCATGACGGTGCGCGGCTGACCGGCGACGGTCAGCGTCGCGGCGACCGGGGAAAGCGGCTCGGCTCGGTCGTTGCGCACCGTCGCACGGAAATGCACGGGAGCCCCGACGAGGACGACGGGATCTTCTTGCTCGAGTGCGATGAGCGCGACGTTGTCGGTGCGGCGGCTCCCGACGTCGATGATCGTCAGCTCGATGTGCTGCTCGGCCCACTTGGCGGCGACCGCGGCGGCGCCCTCGCTCCAACCCTGGCGGCGGAAGTCGGTCAGCAGCGTCGCCTGACGCACGGAGTACGGCGAATCCTGGAAGATCTTGCCGGCGGTGTCGAGCGCGGCGGTCCAGTCCACCGTCGTCCCGCTGACGCTCGCCGCCGAAAGCACCTTGATCGGCGCTTCGGGATCGGTGACGTTCGCCGCGGAGATGATCGGCTTGGTCGGCGACGAGGTGAGCATGACGGTCAGGCTGTCGTGCGCTTTGGTCTTGCGGATGAGCTTGGCGGCGATGTCCTGCGCGGAGGCGAAGGCGGAGCGCGTGCCGTCGGTGTAGCCCATGGAGAGCGAGTCATCGACGATGATGACGCGCGCGGTGCGGTTGCCGCCGGCGAGCCAGGCGCCGAGTCCCGTGTCGGACACCGTCGGCTTGACGAGCGCAAAGACGAAGAGCGCGATGAGGAGCGTGCGCACCATGAGCAGGATGATCTGCTCGAGCTTGAGACGGCGGTGATTCGTCTTGAGGGTGAGCTTGAGGTACTTCATCGGCGCCCAATCGACGACGATGAACCGCCTGCGGTTGAGCAGGTGGAGGATGATGGGCCCGGCGGCCAGGGCCATGAGATAGAACATCGCGGGGCTGCCGAACATGAATCAGTGCTCCGCGCTGGGGGTGGGGGCTGGTGTGGTGTGGTGATCGAACGGGTGGCTGGCGGCTTCGGCGGCGACGGGGCCGGCGGTGATCACATGGCGGCGGACGCCGCGGATGATCTGGCGCTTGGCGAGGTAGTGGCTGAGGACAACGCCGAGGTCCATGTCGGTCGTGAGGCGGAGATAATCGACGCCGTGCGACCGGCAGCGCTTCTCGGCGTCGTTGCAGAACTGGAGCATGGCGGCGCGGTACGCCTTCTGGAAATACCAGGGCTCGGCGGAGATCTTCTCTTCGCCCTCGATGTCCTTGAAGATGACCGAACCGTCGAAGGGCAGGTTCATCTCATCGGGGTCGAGGACGTGGAGGACGACGACCTCGTGACCGCGGAAATTGAGGCGAGCGAGGCCGTTGTAGAAGCTGTCGAGATTGGTCAGCAGGTCGGAGAGGATGAAGACGACGCCGCGTGAGGAGATCTGCTCGGCGACGTGGACGAGCGCGGCACCGAGATCGGTCTCGCCCTGCGGCTTGGCCTTCTCGAGGGCGTCGATGATCTTGTTGCAGTGCGAGAATGTCGCGACGGGCGGGAGGAACGCGCGGGGGTTCTTGTCCACGAGCGAGAGGCCGACGGCGTCGCGCTGGCCGATGAGCAGCATGGCCAATGACGCGGCGATGGTCGCGGCGTAGTCGAATTTGGTGAGCGTGCCCTTGCGGCCGTATGTCATCGATGCGCTGGAGTCGACGACGAGCGCGGCGCGGAGATTGGAGTCCTCCTCGAACTGTTTGATGTAATAGCGGCCGGAGCGCCCGTAGGCGCGCCAGTCGAGGTGCTTGAGATCGTCACCGGGGTTGTAGTCCCGGTACTTGAGGAACTCGGCGCTTCGGCCGTGCAGCGGGCTGCGGTGCAGCCCGGCGAGCGACCCGACGACCACGCGCTGGGCGCGGAGGCCCAGCTTCGTGATCCGCGCCAGGACCTCAGGCTTTAAGTAGGCGCTCGACTCGCTCATGGCGGCCCTCGGAGGTGGCGTGCACGGGGATGGTTTGGATCAGCTTGTCAACGATCGTGTCGGGGTTCTGTCCCTCGGCCTGGGCGTTGTAGTTGAGGACGATGCGGTGACGCAGCACGGGCTTGGCGACGGCGCGGAGGTCTTCGATATCGACTTCGGGGCGGCCCTGCAGTGCGGCGCGTGCCTTGGCGGCGAGGATCAGCGCCTGACCGCCGCGGGGACCGGCGCCGTAGAGGATCCAGTCGCGGACGAACTGCGGCGCATCGGGGGAGACATGGCGCGTGGAGCGGACGAGACGCAGCGCGTAGTCGAGCGCGAGATCGCTGATGGGGATGTGGCGCACGGTGTGCTGGAGCGCGAGGATCTCATCGGCGCCCAGGACCGCCTTGGGAACCGCGGGCTCATCGCCGGTCATGAGGCGGTAGATGCGACGCTCTTCGTCGGAGCTGGGGTAATCGACGACGACCTTGACGAGGAACCGGTCGAGCTGCGCTTCGGGCAGCGGGTAGGTGCCTTCCTGCTCGATGGGGTTCTGCGTGGCGAGGACGAAGAAGGGATCGGGCAGCGGGTGGCGCTCGCCGGCGGCGGAGACCTGCCGCTCCTGCATGCCTTCGAGGAGCGCGGCCTGGGTCTTGGGCGGTGTGCGGTTGATCTCGTCGGCGAGGAGCACGTGACGGAAGATGGGCCCCGGCACGAAGCGGAAGTTGCGGTTGCCGGTCGCCTTGTCTTCCTGCATCACTTCGGTGCCGGTGATGTCGGAGGGCATGAGGTCGGGCGTGAACTGGATGCGCGCGAAGCTCAGGGAGAGCGTGTGGGCGAGGGTGCGCACGACGAGCGTTTTCGCCAGTCCCGGGACGCCTTCGAGGATGCAGTGGCCGCGTGCGAAGATGCAGGTCAGCAGCATCTCGACGACGTGGTCCTGGCCCACGATCGTTCCGGCGATCTGCTGCTTGATCTGGTCGTAGGCGGTGCGGAGCTTGCGGAGATTCTCCACATCGACATCGGAGGGCTTGGCGGTCTGCGGCTGGCTCACGGGAGGTTCCTTGACTGAGGGGTGGACTGGATTGTGCGGTGTATGTGGCGGTGCGGGGCAGTCGGGTCGGCGGGGTGTTTTGAGGTTCCTGTATTTATCCGGATTTCAACGCAGAGGGCGCAGAGTCGGCAGAGTACGCGGAGTGGAAGACCCAACCTTGGATTGATCCATTCATCTTCTGCTCTGCGAACTCTCTCAACTCTGCGATCTCTGCGTTAATTTTTTTTGCTTTTCAGCGTTGGTAGATGGGGATGAATTTGTAGGGGAGCTGAAGGATGGTCAGCGCGATAGCGGTGCCGTAGACGGGGCCGATGCCGTCGCCCTCCCACGAGCCGGTCGTTCGGTCCTGCATGGAGACGAGCTGCGCGGCGGCGGTCGGGAAGTAGTTGTCCCACGCCTTGTCGCCGGCCTGGTAGAAGGCCTGTGAGGCGTAGAGATGCGTGTAGAACTCGTGGCCGGTGCCCTTGGCCCACTGGTTGCGGTTGCGATCGAACATCTTGGTCACGTAGCTGAGGCATGACTCGGCCAGCGGCGATTCGTAGTCACCGGCGTTGTAGAGCGTCGCCACGGCCGCGGCGCTGATCGCCGGCGCCGCCTGCGGGCCCGAAGCGAAGGAGTAGCGGATGCCGCCTTCGGGAGTTTTGCAGCGCTCGAGGTAGGTGATGGCTTCCTTGACGGTGCCCTGCGGGACGGTGAAGCCATTGGCGTGTGCGGCTCGCAGCGCCTGAATCTGCGTGACGGTGACCGAGCCCTCGTCGCCGCCGCCAGGGAAATAGGTCCAGCCGCCGAGATTGCTCTGGCCGGTGGCGGTGAGCTGGACGCCGTCGGCGATGACCTTCTTGAGCTTGGTGAGGATGCGGGGATTGGTCTCCATGCCGTAGACGGTCGAGAGGTACATCAGCGCGAAGCCGTGGCCGTACATGGGGCGGCCCTGTTCCTGGCCGGGGCCGGTGATCAGGCCGTTGCTCGTGCCGCAGCGGAGGAGGTATTCGGTGGCCTTGCGGATATTTTCGGCGTAGGGGCCGCGGGTCGGCGTGTTGCCGTTGGCGAGGAATGCCATGCCGGCCAGCGCGGTCATCGTGACGGGATAGGCGGCTCCGTCGCGTGCGCCGGTCCAGCCGCCGTCGGCGTTCTGCGTGCGTGCCAGGTAATCGAGGCCGAGCTGCACCGCGCGCTGCTGCGCGACGGTGACGTGCTTGGGTCGCAGCTCTTCATCGCCCTGCGCCGGCGAGACGACGCCGGCCGCCGGGCCCAGCGTGATGCAGAGCATCGCGGTGAGCAGGATCACGCCGAATTTTTTGAGCCGCGTGGGCATCATTTGATGATCTCGAAGACGATGGTGAGCCGGACGCGGACGGGGATCTCGGACATCGACTTGGACGCGAGCGGCGCTTCCCCATCGGGCGCGTCATCGTCGCCCATCATCATGCGGAGCTGATAGGGCACCGACGACGTATTGTTCGACGCCGGCGCCGCCACCGCGACCTCCTGCACCGACCGCACGCCGCCGAGCTTCACGCCCGAGAGCTTGGCCAGGCGCTCCGCCCGCTTGCGGCAATCCTCGACGGCCAGCTTGTACGCCTCTTCACGCAGCGCCGCCGGATCGGCGAGCTTGAACGTGACGACGTTGTTCTGCTGGTTCATGCCCATCATCTGCATCTGGTAATAATTCGTCGGCGCCGGCGGACCGATGCGGAGGCCGACGTCCTTGCACGCGTCGAGCAGCCGCACCAGCGTCTCGGCCAGCTGATCGTCGCTGAGCTTGTCGACGCCGGTCATGCTGATACGCATCTGCTCATTGAACGCGACGCGCGGCTTGATCGTCGCCGCCTGGCCGCCGCGCATCATCGCCATCTGCATCGCCTGCTGATCGTTGCCACCGGTGGCGTTGACGATCGACGGCCCCTCGCCGGTGATGGCGAGGTTCGCGATCTTCAGGTTGTTGATCGCATCGACGGCGCGGCGTTTGGCGTCCTTGTATTTCACCAGCGCATCGGCGGCCATCTCCGAATCGCCGCCGAGGCTGCCGCGCAGCTCGATCGACGTGGGCCGGCCCTTCACCTCGCCGCCGCCGGTGACCGTGATCCCGCTCTCCTGCGCCGGCGCGACCGAGGACATCAGCAGCAGCGCGGCCAGCGCCGCCGCAAGGGTCGAAACCGAACGTGCCAATGGCGACCTGCTCATAACCGCTCCTTCAGTGAACGTGTGACTCGGGGATGCTTGGGAAATGGCGATTGTTGTCATCGAGACACCTCAAATATAACACTCAGCCGCACGCGGACCGGCTGCTGATGCAGGACGGGGTCGCCGTGGTCGGGGCCTGCTCCGGCCACCGCGTCGAGTTTGGACGGCATCGGGGCCGATGTGTCTGCTGACGTGTCGCTCGACTCGTCCGCATCGACCTCTTCGGCGTAGACGATGGGCCCGACCTTCGCATGGGCCAGTTCCGCGAAACGCTTCGCCTGACGCATCGCGTCCTTCATCGCAAGGTCGTACGCCTTGTCGTGCGCTTCCTGATCGCTGGCGAGCTTGAACGCCTCATGGTCGTCGATCTGCAGGCCCGAATCGTGGCACACGTCGATCAGCTTCGCGACCGTCACGTGAATCTGCTGCGGGCTCATCCCATCAAGCCCAGCGAGCTTGATCTCGATCGGCTCGTTGGCGGTCGTCGAGCTCTCCTGCGTCTGCTCGGTCTCTTCTTCATCCGGGTCGAAGCCGCCCGACGCATCGATCACCATGCCCTGCGGCGAGACCGTGAGCCCGGCGAGCTTCATCGCGCTCAGCGCGTGCGTCGCGCGGCGCTTGATGTCCCGGCACTTGACGACCGCATCGGAAGCCAGCGGCGCTTCGCCGTGTGCCACAGCGGTGATCATCACAAACGCGGGCTTGAGCACCACGACACCCTCACCGACCACGCTGATCCCGCGCGGCACGCGCTCGGCCGCCGTCGCCACAGGAGCCGAGTACAGCACAGCACTCAACGCAGAGGCCGCAAAGGCCGCGGAGAGTATCAAAATTTTTCCTGAAGACTTAGCCATTTTTTCTGCGGTCTCAGCGGTCTCTGCGTTGAAGAATCCCATGCGTTGAAGCGGTTCTATTTCCTGGGCGTCGCGCGATCCGGCGGCAGTGGCAGCGGCGGCGAATCGGGTGGCGCCAGCGGCGCGCGTTCCGGTCCCGCCGCCCCGCCATAAGCGGTCACCGACAGATTGGACACCGTGATCAATCTTTCACCGACCTGCAGCACCACGCCGCCGATCGATTCCAGGTCCACGCCGCGGAACGTCTGCTGCACATCGCCGTGCACATTATCAAGTTCAAACACGCCGCGCGGCCCGAAGACCAGCAGCGAATCGCCCGTGATCATCACGCGCCCCGGGCCCGCGCCCGTCGAGATCGGATTGCTCCACTTGAGCTTGCGCGTCTGGCGATCAATCGCCCCCAGATCGCGGCCCCCGGTGTAGAGCGACTCCGCATCGAGACCGATCACCGACTCATCACTGCCCAGCGGCCGACGCCACATCACGCCCGGCTTGCCCAGGTCAATCGCATAAAGCGAATCGCCCTGACCGTCCTTGACGTACGCCGTGCCGCGGTCGATCAGCAGCGTGCCCGGCGGCCCGATCATCTGCATCGCGTAACGCGCCATCATGCGGTTCCGCCGGCTCTGCGCATCGGGTCCCGGAGCATCGAGCGACACCGCCCAAAGCAGCCGCCGCTCCGCCAGGCTGATCGCCAGCAGCACGCCGCAGTTTGTCTGCACGTACACCATGCCGTCGTCAACCGCGACTACCGGATCCACCGTCACCGGCTCACCATCGAATCCCTGCCCGCCGCTGGCCGGCGTCCCGATCGGGATCGACCACAGCAGCTTCCCATCCTCAAACCCGATCGCCGTCAGGTTCCAGTTCTGCTTCTCCTGCGACCGCGTGATCGCATAGATCGTGCCATCGACGATCGTCGGCTTCCCCGCGAAGCTCATCGCGCCCAGCGTGCTCTCGCTCGACCACACCGTCTTGCCCGTCGCCGCCTCCAGGCAGCTCAGCCGCGAAGGCCTCGACCGATCCAATTGATTGAGCCGCGAACCGGTCGTCAGCAGCTTGTCACCCACCTGCATGATGCTGCACCGCTTCACATCAAACCGATACGCCAGCTCCCGGATCATCTTGCTGATCTGGCTGAAACGATCCGTCTGCCAGATCAGTTTGCCCGTCTGAATATCCAGCGCGAAGACCAGCCCCATCCAGTTGGCGTACACGCGATCCTTGTCTGCGATCGCCACAGGCACGATCCCCGATACGTTCCCGCGCCCGTCCCACTGTGGCTGAATCTCCGCCATCACCTTCTGCAACGACGGACTGACCATCTGCATCTGCCACACCGGTTTGTCCGACACCGGCAGCTTCACCTTCTGTGTGATCGCCGTCGCCGCCGCGGTCCCAGAAGACGCTTGCGCCTCCGCCTTCACCGGCATCGCCTTCCCAAACTCCGCCAGATACCCCGCCGCATCCACCGGCTTGCCCGCAACATTGACCGTCTGCCCCGCGTAACGATCCTTCACAATCTTGAGCGTCCGCTGATACTCCCCCCACTGCCCCGACCGCGCCAGCGCCACTGCCCGCTTCACATGCAGCTTCACCGCCGGGATCTCGCTGTCGCTCCGGTTGTCGAGGATCACTGCCCAGTACCGCGCCGCCTCGCCGAATCGACCCGCCTCGAACGACAGGTCGCCCATGCGGTCTGCCGCCTTGTCGCCCGCCGCGGTGATGAAGTAGAAGTCGTAAACCTTTCGCAGGATCTTCGCCTCGCGCGCGTCGCCCGCCTTGTGGGCCGCCTCCGCGTCCTCGAGCAGATGCTTCGCCTGCGCATCATTGAATAACCGGTAAGCCCGCGCGCCCTCGACATCCAGCGCCGCCAGATCCTGCCACACCCGCTGGCGCAGCGGGATGAACAGCCCCTCCCGCGAGCCGATCATGCTCTCGAGGTCGCCATCGCCCAGCTTGCCGATCTGACCGAACGCCTTCTCCCACGCCTTCCGCTCACACAACCGGCGGAAATCGTCATACGCCTCCGACACCTTGCGGTCCACCAGAGGCAGCGTAAACGCCAGCGAGGCGCCGTTGTCGTCATCATCACCGGCCGCGGGCGTCGCCTCCGTCGCCGCGCCGTTGAGCAGCACCGCGCCATTGACCACCACCTGGCCCTGCACCGCCGTCGCAGTGAGCACAATCCCCAGCATGAGCGCAACGCCCACCCACGGCAAACAACACCATCGCCCCAGCGGGTCAATCCTGAAGTAGCTGCGAAACGTCATGCCTGACCACCCGGAATTCTGTTTGTCCCCCGCCAGGCGCTCTGCCCAACTTTCAGGGACGGACCATCTTACCTTCTGGACGCAATTCCGTGATAGCCGTGAGACCTTTTCGCTGATTTTCCCGGTGCAACCACCGGCAAAACCGCGTCCCGCCCGCCATCCACGTCGCGCACCGATCGCGCCTCTGCCCAATAGACGCCGCCCCACTCCGTCCCGTTCGAAGTTTTCCAATTTCTTTTCAAATTGCCCGCCGAAGTCAGCCCGACCGGCCGTCGCGCAATCCGTGCGCACCGATATCCGCCCATTCATCCAGTGACATCTTCCGTCCCACATGCGGCATGCAAATGAAAAAAACGCCACACAACACGCTCAACGCCCCGCCACCGATCACCGCAGCGCCTTCGCCGCCGCCTCCGCTTCCTCACGGATCCCCCGGCAAACCAGCTCGCAGAGCTCAAAGATCAGCGGCATCCGGATCGAATAAACCACCTGATTCCCCCGCTTCTGCCGCGACACCACACCCGCCCCGTGCAATATCCCCAGCTGCTTCGACGCATTGGCCTGCTTGATCCCCAATCCCTCCACGATCTCCGTCACCGTCGCAGGCCCCCGCTCAAGCCGCTGCAGGATCCGCAGCCGCGTCGGCTCCGAAAGCACCCCGAAAAGCTCCGACACCGCCTCCAACTGCGGCTCGGCCAGCGTGTGCGACGCATTCCCATGGAGACGCGGCTTGACTTTCATATTGCTAAATAGTAATATAGTAGTAGATCGAAAGCAACTCTTCTCACCCGGAGAATGGCCATGAACGCCAATCCTACCGCCCCCAATGCCCCGCCCCAAAACATCGCCCCAGCCGAGGCCGAATCCCTGCGCCGCGTCGACCTACTCAAAAACCTCATCGACGTCCGGACGCCCGCCGAATTCGCCGAGCTCCACGCCGACGGCGCCCAATCCTTCCCTCTCGACGCCCTCGACCCCGCCGCCGTCGTCGCAACGCAAAACCCCGATCAGCCCCTCTTCCTCCTCTGCAAATCCGGCGGACGCGCCGCCAAGGCCCGCGACCGCTTCGCCGCCGCGGGGTTCACCAACACCTACGTCATCACCGGCGGAACCGACGCATGGACCGCCGCCGGTCTCCCCGTCGTCCTCGGCCCGCGCCCCGTCCCCGTCGAACGCCAGGTCCGCTTAGCCGCTGGCTCGCTCGTCCTCCTGAGCCTCGCACTCAGCTACCTCGTCAGCCCCCTCTTCCTCGCGCTCACCACCTTCGTCGGCGCGGGCCTCGTCTTCGCAGGCGTCACCAACTTCTGCGGAATGGCCCTGCTCCTGTCCAAAATGCCCTGGAACCGCAAAGCCGCCGACAAACCGGCGAACCCACCCACCGCCTGCGCCTGTGCCGCGAGGTAAACGATTTCGACACAGATGATGATGAAGGCGAGGAGTGTTAACCGCGAAGACGCGAAGGACGCGAAGAAGACAAAGGCTTGGAATTGATCGGAATTAAAGCCTCTTTCTTCTTCGCGTCCTTCGCGCCTTCGCGGTTAACATTCCCCTCCCAAAACGGGCGCTAATTCGCCAGAAAATGAGCAACCCGCGCCGCGTGGCCCTTGCTCGCGGCGTTCTTGTCGTCACTGATCCGAAGCGTCAATTCATGCTTGCCCTCGGCTAGCTCTCCCTCCAGAACGTACGCCCACGGGATATGCAGCCCCCCGCTCCAGTGCGTGAACAGGTCCCGCTTCTTGAACGCCCCGCCGTCCACGCTGTATTCCACCACACCCGCATCAGGCCCCGCCGCGACGAAGATGCCGACCGCCGTCCCATCGAACGGCAGCTTCAGCGTTGCGCCCGCTTCCGCCCCCACCATCATCGGCACGTCCACAAAACCGTGACGCGTCCCGCCGCCCACCGCGCCGGGCTTCCAGCTCGGATCGATCTTCCACCCCTTGACGATCTCCGCCTTATCCAGCGCAACGAAACGCCCGCGGTAGTAGCTGAACTTGTCCAGCGGCTCGGGCATCGCATGAGGCGTCAACTTCGCGTCCGCCGCCAGCGGCTTGGCCCACGCCTTGTCGAACAACCGATTGATCGTGTTGAAATAAATCTTCTGTCCAAACGGAGCCGGGTGCAGACCCTTGAAATCCTTGTCCCACGTGAACTCCCCCGCCTTGATCCGCTGCGTCACCTCCAGCGCGAGATTGATCGACGGCACGTCGTAATGCTTCGCCACCGCCTCATGCCGCCCCACCACCACAGGCTCCCTGCCCGCGTTGTAATCCGCCATCTTGTCGGGATCGACAAAGTGCATCACCACCACATCCGTCTCAGGCCTCGCCGCCAGCGTGTGCCGCACAATCCCCTCCATCCCACGCGTCATCTCGGCGGGCGTGAAGAAATTCGTGCTGTCATTGACCGCCGCCTCTTCAAACAGCAAATCCACCGGCCCCTTGCTCAGCACCTGGCTCTCAAGCCGGAACGCCCCGGGCGTCGAACCCGTGGACGAAATCCCCGCCGCGATGAATGTGAACTTCGTCTCCGGGAACCGCCTCTTGAGCTCCGCGCACACCATGTCCCGCCAGCCCTGCATCTCGGTGATCGACCCGCCCATGAACGCGACGACGCCGACCTTCTCGCGCTCGAACCGGATCCTGCAATTCTCCAGCCCGCTGCGCAGCGTAAACCACTCCCCGCTGCCGCCGACGCCGCGTGAAGCGTCTTCCGCCGCAGCGAGCGTGCCGAAGCCGAGGATCAGCCCGGCGAGAATGAAACAGATCGCGGCGCGACGAATGAGATGCGTGAGCATGCGTTTGAGTTCCTGTGAAGTTGGAAGGAAAACCTATCCTAACAACAACGTCGACCCGACCGATTTATGGCAACACGCCGCCCCCACGTGCGCCGTCCGTGCGCTTCACGTCTCCCGCCGGGGAACCTCGCGGTTCCCGTGATAATCGAACTAAACAGGGGTGGGTAAAGTTTAATGTTCAGGGTGTTGGCGAGGGGTCGGCGTCAACACGCTGGACGTAGAGGGCGATCAGATCGCGCTTCTGCTCGATTGTGCCGCCGTCGATCACTTCACCGAGCTGGTCGAATGCGGCGGTGGCACGCCGGCGGATTTCGGTGGCGCTGGGGAGTTGCGGCACGCTGCGGGAGGCTTGGGCCAATTGCTGCTCGACTTCGGACCGCTCGCAGGTCACGGCCTTGGCTTGATCGTAGAGACCCAGCGAACGGGCGGTATCGGGGTCGAGGGCGGCGAGGTGATCGCGGAGCTTGGCGATTTGCTGGTCGAGTTCGGCGAGGCGGCGTTGCAGGCGGTCGCGGGCGCCGGAAGTATCGCCGGAGGCTTTTAGCAACTCCTGGGCGACGTATTCGTGAAGCTGGTCATCGTCGCGGAGCTTAGCCAGGTCGGCACGGACGAGGGCGATTATGTGCTGCTCGACCAGGTCGGCGGGGACAGTGAATCGCTTCGGGCATCGGTCCTTATGGCCCGCGTGATGGGTGCTGCAGGAGTAATAGCGGTGGCGACCGTTCCCG
>JAYVTU010000098.1:0-32578 GCA_043788485.1 Planctomycetota bacterium | reverse complement strand
TCCAGTTTCTCGGGCAGATCGCTGGCGACCTGCTGCTTGGTGCGGCGGAGGATGAAGGGGCGCAGGCCGCGCGCCAGCAGGCGGCGCGTCTCTTCCGTGCCCACACCGTCGGACGCTTCGGTGAACGCCGACGCGGCGCCGAGGATCCCGGGATTCAGGAAATCCATCAGGCTCCACAATTCGCCGAGATGATTTTCGACCGGCGTGCCCGAGAGCGCGAGGCGGTGATTGCCGCGGAGCAGGCGAACAGCCTTGGCCGACTCCGTGCGGATGTTCTTGACGGCCTGCGCTTCGTCGAGGATCACGTAGTCGAATTTCGCATCCTTGAAATGCGTCGCATCGCGGCGGAGCGTGCCGTAGGTCGTGATGACCAGGTCGAAATCTTCGAAGTGGTCCGAGCCGCTGGTGCGGTCGGCGCCGGTGTGGTCGAGGATCTTGAGCTTGGGCGTGAACTTGGACGCTTCCTGTTTCCAGTTGAACACCAGCGAGCGGGGCACGACGACCAGCGAGGGTAGGCCGTTTTTGGATTGCTTCCGCTGCATGCGGCGCATCTCGAGGAGCGCGAGGACCTGAATGGTTTTGCCCAGACCCATGTCGTCGGCGAGGCAGCCGCCGAAACCGAACTTCTGCAGGAAGAGCAGCCAGCCGAGCCCCTCGCGCTGATACGGTCGCAGCTCACCGACGAAACTCGGCGGCGGCTCGACGGCTTCGATGCCCTCGAAGCTGTGCAGTTCCTGTCGGACCTTCGTGAAGATTTCGTCGGCTGAAGCATCGGGCATCACCGCGAGCAGCGCATCGAGCAGCCCCGCCTGGCTGCGGCTGAAACGGACGTGATCGTCCTCCGCCTCGCCGAGGCCGGCGATCGCCGCGTAACGCTTGAGCCACTGCTCGGGCAGGATGCCGACCGTGCCATCGTCGAGACGGATCATCGGGTCGCCGCGGCGAAGGGCTCGCAGCAGTTCCGGCAGGCCGACGGTCTGCGTTCCGAAATTCGCCGTGCCGTGCAACTCGAACCAGTCCACGCCCGAGCGCACCTCGACGGTGAACGCGCGGGCCTGACGGTAGAGCGAGCCCTCAGCCTCGACGTGCCAGCCGGCCTGCGTGAGCCCGAGCACCGCGCGCGGCAGATGCTTGGGCAGCATCGCCAGCTCGCCGTCGGCGTAGCCGTAGGCCTCGCGGAAGCCGAACGTGCGGAGCGTTGCGATCGCGGCGCGTTCGGCGGTTTCATCGCGGAGGATGAGCCGACGTGTCTGCGAATCGTAGCGGTTGGGCTCGGGATCGTTGCGCGGGATGACGACACCGGCGTAATCGAATTCGACCTCGCCCAGCAGCCGCTCGGGTTCCATCGGCCTCTGCGGCGCGGCACGGACGCGCAGCCGCGGGCTAGGAGCGACGCTGACGCGCTCGAACCGCAATTCATCGCAGAGATCCAGCAGCGGCAGCCGGGGCTGGCGGAGCAGCGTCTCGAGCAGCGCATCGCGCTGATCGATCGGCACGGAGATTTTCTTGTCACGCCGTAGAACTGAGATCCATCCCGAGGTGCCGTGATCGTCGAACGGGGCCGCCGAATCGCAGGTGAACATCAGGCCCTCGCCGCCAACGAGCAGCGCTGGTTCGTCGAGCTCCATGCGTTCATCGCCGCGGCGGAGCGAGCCGGTGATCTTGAATTCCTGCTTCGACGGGCCGGGGTGGACCTCGATCCAGAATTCCCATGTGCCCGCCTCATCCCAGCGAATCGGGTGCTGGTCATCCTCTTCGCTCTTGAGGCGGAGCATGCAGCGGCCGGTCTGGCACATGAGCTTCATCAGCGGACGCGCGAGCGGATTGGCGATGGTGTGGAAGCTCGGAGTCTCTTCCGTGCGTGTGTAGCTGTCGAAGCGCGTGCTGACGCCGCTGGTGGTGTCGAGCGTCGCGAGGATCTGGCGGTCGGCGGGATCGCGCAGCGTGGAGATCGCGGTGGGGGGGATGCGACCGGGCTTGAGCTTGCTCCACCGTCCGTTGCGCACCGGCTGACGGTACGCGACTTCGACGACGAGCCCGTCACCGGCGACCACCGCCTCGACATCGACGACGTAAACAATCTGCCGCTCGACCGGCCAAGCGTCGTAGTAGTGCGGCAGCGATTGCGCGACGATGTTCTGCAGCTGCTTCTTCCACGCCGGATCATCTGCGGCGCGGGTTCGGGCCTTGGCCTTGCCCAGCGGCGTGAACCAACCGGCGACGGGCGGCGCGACGGGCTTGGCGTCCACGGCGACGATCGGTCGGCTGATCAGCCCATTCTTATGACGCGCGTTCTCGATTTCTTCGGGCTCGAGCAGCTCGATGCCGGTGTTGGTCTGCGGGATGAAGCCCTGCATGAGCGACTGCGATTCGCACATCCGCAGCGTCGCCCAGATGTGTTTGCAGAATTGCAGACCGCCGGAATAGAAGGGGCAGGTGCAGCCGACTTCGAGCACACCCTGCATGCGTGTGAAGCGAAGGCCGACGTGGTGATACGCCTCGGCGCCCTGCACGGTCGCCAGGACGCTGCGCTCCGTCTCGGTGTCGATGGTGACCCGGTTCTGCGCAAAGTAATCTTCGCCGCGGTTGCGGACGTCGTCGGAGGCGCGGGGGCCGTTTGAGTTGAGCCAAAATGAATAAGGGGCGCTGGGCAATCGGGGATTCCAGATCGGGGTAAAGATGTTACCAGAATTGGCCCGCTGCACGCGGTCGCCGGTCGTAAATTCCGGTTGTGACCCGGCCGGTGGGGGGTATGATTCGCCATTCCTCGGGAGTCGAGACCCTCCATGACCGATCAGCAGCTCATCGATTTGGTGCAGAATAAGAGCCCCGAGGACCTCTCGGTGGAGGAGCTTGAGCTGCTTTCCAGGAGGCTTGAGGAGTCGCCCGAACTCCGCGCGGCCCTGGCCGAACGCCTCGAAATGGACCGCATTTTGTGCGACGCCCTGCGGCGTGTTCGCTTCTCGGTGGATCAGATTCTCCAGCGATACGAGCAGCGGAAGCCGGTGCCACGGGCGAGCATCACATCACGGATGCCCATCTTGATCGGCGTGGCGGCGATCGCGATCGTCGCCGGTGTCGTCGCAGTTGTGGTGCTTCAGGCGAAGTCGCGGCCCCCGGTTCAGACAGTGATAGCCGATGGAGCATCGACGCCGGTTGATTCACAGACAGCGCATCAACCGCAGCAACCCGTACAACCGTCGCAGCTGTCGCAGCTGTCGCAGCTGTCGCAGCCACCGCATCTCACTCCGCCGAATCTCGCGCTTGCCCAAACTCCGTCGGTCGTGCAGAAACCCACCGAGCCCCAGCCACAGCCTGTCGTCGCGCCACCGACACCCGCCGTTGTTGTGCCGGCTGTTGCGGTCATCAGTGACACGCCCGCCGACATGACACCCGCGATGGCGCAGCGCGTCTATCAAGTCGTCGAGATCAACGACCAGCGGATGACCGATGATGTCGTGAACCGCTGGTTGTCCGGCGTGCCCGGTGTGCCTTCCGAACAGGCCATGCGTGATCAGGCGGTCGAACTCAATGGTGTCACGCGACTGAAAGTCGACTGGGAGGCTGGCAGCGTGACGCGGCTCTGGTTCCGTCAGCACCCGCAGAAATTCGATCTCCATTTCTGGAACGGCGGCCAGGGCGTCACGTTGAATTATTTCAGCGACGGCGATACGGCGCGGCGATGCCTCACGGCTTACATCGCGACCCGAAAAGACACCGGTCCGCGCCCCGCCACGCTCTCGCTCCTGGCCAACGACGAGCAGCGCCTCTGGCGCGCCATGTCCGGCGGAGTCCCCGGCTACGCCCTGCAAATGGACCTCCGCTACGACAGGCAGCGCGGCCAGCTCATTGTTTCCAGCGCCGATGCGCCTGTGCTCAGCGTCCCGATGATTGCAGCGCCGGATGAGATTTACCTTGAGGGTCATCTCGCGATCAATCGGATTGAGTCGGTCCCGGCGGCGTCGCTTCAACCGATCGTGTCGCCTTTCGGACCAGCGCACGAGCTGACGAAGCCCGCGGAACTGAAGTGGCTCGCCGACCGCCCCGCGGGCTCGGACCTCGAAAAACGCGCCGACGGCTCGGTCGCCCTCGTCACCGAAAATACAGACCGGCTCGCCTGGGCCGCGGCGATGATTCAGCGTGACGGCATTGGCGAAATCGATCTGCAGCTCGAAGGCGCCGCACCCGGCGACGGCATTTACCTCGGCGATGCGCAGGGAAAGCCGCTCTACCCGATCGGCTTCTACACCGAACGCGGCGAAAGCGGACGGCTGCTCGTCGAACGCGGCAATCTCAACGACCCGCGCACCGATTTGCAGACCGATCCCCACGGCCCGGCGGCTGCTTTCATCAGTGGAAAGCTCTGGGTTCGCCTGCTTTTCGCCTGCGGAAACGTCAAGTATTGGATCAGCTCCGACGGTCAGAATTGGGCGCAGTCGTTCGATCAGAACATGGTCCAAGCGAACGGGTCCATCCAGAGCGTCGGACTTTACGCGGCGCCCGGCAAGGAGCATCGGGCATTGGTGCTCCGGAGTATCACGCTCCGCAATCTGCCTCTGCTGAGCGCGATGGCGCCGACAGATTTGATCCGGCGGGTTCCGGCGCTCAATCTCAAGCCCGACGATCGGTATACGCAGTGGATGCAGGCGGTCAATGCCTGTCGCCCGGCCGATGTGGACGCGGCGCTCTGGACACGGGCCGCGGCGATCCATTCGCTGAGCACCGGCGAAGTGGCATACGCCGGCCCGTTGATTGTCGATGCACTGGTCAGTGTGGCGATGGAGCAGCGCCGACCGTGGGCCGAGAAGCTGCGGCTGATCGACGAGGCGGCGCTGATGTTGCCGCGCGTCGACGGCGGCGAGTGGCCGCGCATTCAGAGGTATTACGATCGCGTCGCGGCAGATGCGATCGGTGACGGTGAGATGAGGCCGTATACGCGAATCGCGCGGGATTTCGAGCGGGTTCCGCTGCGATTCACGCAGGGTGTTCGAACGACATTTGAGCCCCTTATCCGCGCCGAGATTATCAACCTCGCATACACCGGACAGTGGCAGCCGCTTTACACGCTCTGTCGCTGGGTCAAATTCCAACAGCGTGTGGCGCGCCCGAATGAAACGGATCTGGTCGAATGGGCCGAAGCGCTGGCCGCCGATGGATTGGGCGACGGATTCCGCACCGCCGCCAACGTCAACTCACCTCGCAACGCTCCCTGGCGGAATCCGATGGTGCCGGAAATCAGCAAAGAGGGCTACAGCGATCTGCTGGAGCTCCGCGCGGCTGTGAATCGCTCCGCGTGGAACGACGCTTGCCACGTTCTGGTGAAGCTCAACACGCGCGGCGGTGGGCGCGGACTGCTTCCGACCGCGGGTGATGGGCAACTGCTGGTCAACTGGCCGGTGGCGCTCGACAGGATGATGCGCGAGCACCCGGAACTGTGCGACACGCTGCGGAAGGATTTTGCCGCGGAGGCCCGGCTGCGTGTCCGTCAGGCGATCGAATCCGCGGACCCCGAAGCCGTGGAGGCAGAATCGCTGCATTACTACGGTACGGACGAGTCGGCCGAGGCACAGGCTTGGCTTGGCGAAGCGGCGATCCTCGAGGGCGAACCGGCGCGAGCTGCAGGCCATTACCGCCGCGCGCTCCGTATGACCTCCGGACCGAATCGCGACCGTATCGAGGCGGGACTGCGTTTGGCCAATGCGATGCTAGGTCAAACAGCGACCGCGGGATCGGTCGAGTCCCAGTTCGCCAGTGCCCGCATCAGCGCGGCGGAACTTGACAGCCTGCGGCAGCAGCACGCGACAAACGGCGGCGTCGCATCTCCTGTGACAACTATTGCGGCAGCACCCGCACCGGCGTCGGCGAGCTTCGATGCGGTGGCTCGTGCCCGATATGAGGGCGAGGTCGGTGAAAACAACGGTCCGCCCGATGCGTCGCCGGTGCGAAGCGATTTTGTGGCGAGGCAGATTGCCTTGGCGGTGTACGGGAATCAACTGCTGCTAAGCAACCGTTTTCAAGTCGCGTCATATGACCTGGGGCCGGGAACGCTCAAGTGGCGCACGGAACTCAGCCGCGATGAGTCGCGGGGGCAATTTCCAGGGAAAATGTTTGCATGGCCCGGAGCGGCGGCGAGGCCGATCATTGCCGGGGGCCGGATCTTTGTCCGACGGTTGCAGAGGGTCAATGGACAGGATGGCCGTGACACCGCTGCGACCTTGGCATGTATGGAA
This sequence comes from Planctomycetota bacterium, assembly GCA_043788485.1. Taxonomy (GTDB): domain Bacteria; phylum Planctomycetota; class Phycisphaerae; order Phycisphaerales; family Zrk34; genus JAYVTU01. The sequence goes on along the minus strand of JAYVTU010000098.1, from coordinate 26,348 downwards.
CGGGCTAACGGCAACGTGATCTGGTCGAACGCCGCGGATCCCATCAACATGATTCTCACCGATCCGATCCTGATACAGGATCGGATCTATGTCGTCAGCGCGAAGAACATCGATGGTCGCGAGTGGACGCTGATGCTCGCCACGTATGATCCGCAGAGCGGCGCTTTGATCTCCCAGAAACAATTGATGTCCATGCGCGAGAGCGGGGCAAATCTTCTGACCGTGCAGATCGCTGCGATCGAGGATGGCTTCGTCATCACCGCCATGGGCACGGTGATGGCGATCGATGTTGCGGGCGACATCCGGTGGACGAGGCAGGAAATGACGCTGCCGCCGCGCGTCGATCACGGCTGGGTATCGCAGGGGCAGGACGCGCCGATCGTTGATGGCGACCACTGCTTCATCGCGCAGCCGGGCACGCGCACGATCCTCTGCATCGACAACGCATCGGGCGAATTGAAATGGCGGCGGATCGTGCCCGCCATCCTGAAAGTGATCGGTCTGGTCGATCAGCGATTGATCATCAGGACCGAGGACGGTTTTGTGGCGCTCAACCCCGCGGACGGCAGGCAGCTTTGGGCGAGCGTCGCGGAGAATGTGCTATGCGCGGATCTCTGCGGCGGGCCGGGAGGGCTCTTGTACGTCAGCGGTGAAAGGATCGAGAACAACCAGTTCAGACCGACGTTTGTCTGGCTTGATCTCGCCACCGGCATTGAGAAGGCCCGGACACCGCTCGATGCGCTCAAGCATCAGGGGCCGCGTTTCGGGCCGATGGTGACGGCGGGCAATCGGCTGTTTGCGCTGGCGAGCGCCGGTCGTGACAACGAGTTTGCGCCGAATCGCGATCTCGTGGAGTTTGTGCCGCGCGGTGCGGCGCCGGTGATTCGAGGCCCGGCGACCGAGATGGAAATCTGGACGCGTCGGATTGAACATTGAATGTGGAGCGGCATGAACGAGCGAACACCGAAACGATTACGCGACGATGCGCTGCGGATCTGGCACGCGGGGCTGGACGCGGTGCGCTCGCCGCGACTGGTGAAGCGGGGCGTGCGTGTCGAGGGCGATGAACTGATCGTCGGTGAGCATCGGATCGATTTGTCGCGTGTGAACCGGATCGCAGTGGTGGGCGGCGGCAAGGCGGGGGCGGGGATGGCGGCGGCACTGGAGGACGTGCTCGGCGAGTCGCTGATGGAACGGAAGAAGCTGGTGGGATGGGTGAACGTGCCGGCGGATTGCGTGACGCCGCTGCGGCGCATTCATCTAAACGCGGCGAGGCCGGCGGGCGTCAATGAGCCGACGGCGGAGGGGGCGGCGGGGACGGAGGAGATGCTGCGGATCGTCAGCGCGCTGGGGCCGGATGATTTGTGCATCTGCCTCATTTCGGGCGGTGGTTCGGCGCTGATGCCCGCGCCGGCGGAGGGGATCACGCTGGCGCAGAAGCTCGCGCTGACGCGGCACTTGAGCGGCGCGGGTGCGAACATCGTCGAGATCAACACCGTGCGCAAGCAGCTGAGCCGGATCAAGGGCGGCGGGCTGGCGCGTGCGTGCAATGCCGGGCGATTGGTGACGCTGATCATCTCGGATGTGCTGGGCGATCCGCTGGACGTCATTGCATCGGGGCCGACGGTGGAGGACCGTTCGACGCCGCGCGATGCGGTGGCGGTTCTTGAGAAATATGGCGGTGCGCCGCCGGCGGTGAAGCAGTTTCTGGCTGATAAATCGCAGCATGCCTCCACGCCGCCGCGGTGTCGCGTGGACAACGTCGTGATCGGCAATAACGCGATGGCGGTATACGGCGCGGCAGATGAAGCAAGGCGGCTTGGTTACCAAGTGGATGGATATTCAGCCCGCAAGCCGGAGGGAGAGGTTGGCCGGATCGGCGAGATGCTGACGAACCGAGCAACGTGGATGCGCGAGGGCATCGGTGGGCCGGATGCCTACGTCGGCGGTGGCGAGGGCGTGGCGACTTTGATCGATGCGTCGAAGCGCGGTGTTGGTGGGCGAAATCAGCAGACCGTGCTGGCTGCTCTGATCACCTTGGCGAAACACCACGATCCGCGGCGGGTGATCGTGATGTCGGCGGGGACGGATGGCGAGGATGGGCCGACGGACGCGGCGGGAGCGTTTGTGGATGATGCGGTGATCGATGCCGCAGCGGCGCGTGGGATGGACGCCGCCGATTATCTGCGACGGAATGATGCTTACACATTCTTCGCGTCGCTCGATGCGCTCATCAAGACAGGGCCGACGCACACGAATGTTTGCGATCTGCGGGTTGTGTTGGTGGATAAAAGGATCGCATAGCGAGCCGTGGCGGATAGAATTGATTACGCAACGGAGAATCGGATATGAAGATCCTCATCGGATACGACGGCTCGGAGTACTCGGAATCCGCACTGGGCGATTTGTCGCGCGGCGGTCTGCCGGGCGCGGCGGATGTCGAGGTGATGTCTGCGGTGGATCCGTGGGCCGTGGCGGCGGCGGAGCCGGGCTTCGCTAGCCCGATCCTCGGTGAGCTTGCGATGTCGATGGAAGCTGCGGCGGAATTATCGAGGTTGGCGCTGGAGTCGGCGGGTCAATCGGCAGAAGCGGCCGGCGCGAAGATCAGGAAGATGATGCCGGGCTGGAAGGTGGCTGTGGCGACGGCGATCGACGCGCCGTCATCGGCAATCCTTCGGCGTGCCGACGCGTGGAACGCGGACCTGATCGTGATCGGCTCGCACGGCCACGGCGCGTTGCGCCGGTTTGTGCTTGGCAGCGTGTCGCAGAGCGTGTTGACGCATGCGCACTGCTCGGTGCGTATCAGTCGTGCAACGCTGAGGACGGACACGGGCCCGCCGAAGGTTGTGATCGGCGTGGACGGTTCGGCGGGCTCGAATGCGGCGGTGGCCGCGCTGGCGGGGCGGGCGTGGCCGGCGGGGACGCGGGTGCTGGCGGTCGCGGCGATCGATCTGCGTGTGATGTTGTCGGAGATTGGTGATGTGGCGGAATGGGACGCGACGATAGAAGCGGCAGGCGCGCGCGACTGGACTCAGAACGCGGTGGACGCGGCGGGCAGGGTGTTGCGCGACGCGGGGCTGGATGTGACGGCGGTCGTGCACACGGGCGATCCGAAAAATGTGCTGATCGCCGAGGCGGATCGGTGGGAGGCCGACTGCATCTTCGTCGGGGCCAAGGGGCTGAGCGCCATCGAGCGTCTGCTGGTCGGCAGCGTTTCGACGGCTGTGGCGGAGCGCGCGAAATGCTCCGTCGAGGTGGTTAAGAAGGCGGAATAGCGCAACCCTCAGGTCAAAAAAAAGGTTCTGCGGAGCTACCGCAGAACCTTGTGATCCAAATTTCGGTTGAACGGTCAGGCGCCGATGTTCAGGGCGACGGCCATGCGGACGAGTTCGGGGAGCGTATTGGCGTCGAGCTTTTCCATCACGCGGGCGCGGTGGTTTTCGACGGTCTTCATGCTGATGTCGAGCTTGGCGGCGATTTCCTTGTTGGGCATGCCGCTGACGACGCACTCCATCACCTGACGCTCGCGGGGTGTGAGCCGGGCGAGGCGTTTTTCGATCTGCTGAATCTTCTCGTCGTTCTGCGTGTTCTCGACGCAGTGCTGCAGGGCGCGGTGAACGAGATCCACGAGCTCGCGATCGTCGAAGGGCTTCTCGATGAAGTCGAAGGCCCCGACGCGCATAGCGCGGACGGCCATCTGCACGGTGGCGTAGCCGGTGATGATGATGACGGGAATGGTGATGTGCTGCTTGCGGAGCTGATCCTGGAGATCGAAGCCGCTCATGCCGGGCATGCGCATGTCGAGCAGGAGGCAGCCGCGCATGGAGGTGTTGTACGCGGCGAGGAACTCCTGCGGCGAGGCGAAGGCCTTGACGGGCAGGTCGGCGGATTTGAGGAGGAACTCGAGGCCGCGGCGCATGCCGTCGTCATCATCGACGATGTAGACGGTGGGGCGGCCAAGCATGTACGACGGTGCGGGCTTGAGATCAGGCGTGCTGTTCATGGTGTTTTCCATTGGCCATGGGGACGGTAAAGCTGACGGTGAGTCCGCGATCGAGGTTGCGAGTGGCCCAGATGCGGCCCTTGTGGGCCTCGACGATGGTGCGGCTGATGGACAGGCCCATGCCCATCCCGCCCTCCTTGGTGGTGAAGAAGGCGTCGAACATGTGGTCGAGCGTGTCGAGGTCGGCGCCGCCTCCGGTGTCGGAGACGGAGACCTCGAGCATGTCCGGGTCCTCCGCGAGACCGATGTGCACGACAAGCTTGCGGACGGGGGGATTGGCCTCGTCCATGCTGTCGATCGCGTTCCGCATGAGGTTCAGGATCACCTGCTGGACCTGGATCTGATCGGCGAGGGCGGCGGGCAGGGGGCGATCAACCTCGAATCTTAACTGAATCTGTTTCTGGCGTATCTCGGTGGTCATGAGGTCGGCGACCTCGCGGGCCAGGCCGTTGAGATCGGCGCGGGTCTGATGGGGCGTACTTTCAACGATGAACTCGCGGAGACGTTGGATGATTTTTGAGGCGCGACGTGCCTGCGAGGCGACCTCACCCATGGCGCGGCTGAGTTCGGCGCGGTCCGCGGTGCCCGATTCGATGAGCCGCACGCAACCCTGGCAATAGCTGGCGATCGTGCCCAGCGGCTGATTCAGCTCATGCGCCAGCCCCGCGGCCAGTTCGCCCATCGTGCTGATTCGGCCCACGTGCGCCAGCTGCTGCTGCACCTCGCGGGCACGCTGCTCGGCGCGCTGTCGTTCGGAGCTTTCTTCCTGCAGTTTGTCGTTGGAGGCGATGAGTTCAACGGTGCGGTCACGCACGCGCTGTTCCAGGCCGTCGCGCGCCTCGCGCAGCTCCTGCTCGACGCGTCGACGTTCGACGATGTGGCCGTTGAGCGCCCACATGCCCCACGCCATGCCGACGACCAGCCCGGTGCACATGAGCGTGAGGATGCCGACGCCCCAGCTCCAGTAGGCGGTGCTGTAGCGTGTGAGCTGCATGTCGAAGCCCAGGACCGGGACGCTCTCGCTGAGTCCCGCGTCGAGCGGGGCGCCGGCGGGCGTGGAGGCGACGACGGCGCCGTTGGAGTCGAGGAGTTGCACTTGGTGCTTCTGGAGGACTTCGCGCTGCAGCGTGTGACGGAGCAGGCCCTCGCAGGAGAATGTCGCTGAGAAAGTGCCGCGCGAGTGATCGTTGACACGCACGGGGACGTGGACATCGAAGACGGTGCCGCCCTGGATTCCGACGAACTGTCGGGAGTAAGCCTGTTTTACCTTGGGCTGCTGAGCCTGTTGCCAGGCGCGCTCGGCTTCGGCGGGGAGGCTGAGACCCAGGAGCTGCTTGTTGGGTGCGGCTGGGGCGATCCACTGCACGACGCCTTTTTCGTCGGTCCAGGTGATCGCGACGAGTTCGGGGTGATCGGAGACAAAATGCGTGGCGCGTTCGTTGAAGACCTTGGGATCGAGGACGCCGCGGCTCATGTCTTCGGAGAGTAGTAGCAGGTAATCGCGCGTGCTGTCGAGGTGGAGCGAGACACGTTCGCGGGCGCTGCGGGCACTACTGGAGAGGTCGAGGCTGGCGTTGTTGCGGGCATCGAGGGCGATGAGGCCGAGCATGGCGCCGAGGATGGCCAAGAAGAGGAGCGTCAGCACGGCGGGGCCGAACCACGCGCCACGCAGCGCAAACCAACGCAGCAATTGAAGGTCAACTCTCACGCTTGGACATTCCAGTCACAGGCTGTGGCGTCGGGTTCGGAAGGATTCGGCGGGTGCGATACCGCTGCTCACGCTGATGCGGGCGGCTCGCTTGAGTGTAGCAGTTGATCAGGGCACCACGTCCAGCAGCTTATAGTACGCGGACATTTCCTGAGGGGTGGGTTCGATGGCATTGACCTGACGCTGCTGGAGGAGACGCGAGGCCTCGGCCCAGAGCGCCGAGCCATCGCCGAAGAGGCGGTTGACGCCCCGACCGTCGTGCGCGGCGCGGATCACCGTGCCTGCAAAACGATCGCGGCCGACCCATCCATCAACGCCGACGAAGTCGGTGTAGATGACCTTGTTCTCGTAGTTGTGCACGGTCCAGCTGGGCTGCTGACCGCTGGGGGCGTCCATGGGGCGGGCGTCGAAGGAGGAATTGAGGACGGTCGCTACGGCAGGCGTGGTGGGCACGGTCGAACCGATTGCCGCAGAGGAAGAGCTTGCGGAATTGCCTTTGCCGTTGCCCCCGCCGTTGCCATTTCCATTCCCGTTATTGCTGTTCCCGCTTCCGCTGTTCCCGTTTTCGTTTTCGTTTTCGTTGTTCCCGTTTCCATTTCCGTTATTGCCGTTGCCTTTCCCCTTGCCCTTGCCGTTGTTCCACGGGTTGGCCTTACTGTTCATCGCCAGGGCAGGTGAGGTCGAATCGGTCTGTGTGGGGCAGTAGAAGACGCGCTCGGAGGAGTTCAGGTAGTTGAGCACCAGGCCCAGGTTGACCTGATCCGAGTCGGGGTTGTACATCCAGAACTGGTCGAACGGGACATTCGCATTGCCGTAGTGAGTGGGCAACTGATTGAACGAAGCAATCGTATAGCTCGACACCGCGATGCCCAACTGGTGCATCGAAGAGGCGCATTCGATGCGCTTGCTGAACGCCCTCGCCTTCCCGTACGCCGGCAGGATGATTGCCAAGAGCGTGCAGATGATCAGCAGGGCTGCCAACAGCTCAACTAGGCTAAAACCTTTTCTCCGCACTCGTTCCATTTCCTCAATAGGGCACTTGCATCATCACGGCAATCACTTATCCCCTTTAAGATCGCCTATTTTAGTCATCGGGTCAAAGGTTTTTCTCTGGTGGTTTTCCCGTTTTTAACCGCGTTTCTCGTTCCTCCAACGTCGGCCCATTTCACGCCTCCCCCAACGTCCCACAAGGGTTATACTGCCTCCGCCCCTTACCCCCCAGCCCCTCCCGCCTCCCGGAAACGCCTCATGCGGCCCATCATCGACGCCCATCTCGACCTCGCCTACAACGCCCTGGCCGCCAACCGCGACCAACTGCTCGACTTAGACGCCATCAACCACGCAGAAGCCGCCCTCACCGACGATTCCTCCCGTGGCCACGCCACCGTCTGCCTCCCCGAGCTCCGCCGGGCCAATGTGCCCCTCGTCGTCGGCACCCTCTTCGCCCGCTCCGGCCCCGCCCCGCGCCCCCCTCAGCCCACCGCCAAACGCCTCGACGCCGACAGCTCCACCCAACCCATCGCCCACGCCGTCGCCCAGGGCCAGCTCGCCTACTACTACCTCCTTGCCCGCCTCGGCCACCTCCGCCTCATCACCACAGCCGCCGACCTCAACGACCACTGGAGTGCCTGCACCCCAACCCCTTCCACCCCGCTTGCGCCTCCGCTTCCCTCCACTTCCCCCCTGAACCCTGAACCCCGAACCCTGCACCCTTCCCCGCTCGGCCTCATCCTCTCCATGGAAGGCGCCGACCCGATCCTCTCCCCAGATGACCTCCACCACTGGCACGCCCAAGGCCTCCGCATCATCGGCCCCGCACACTTCGGCCACTCCCACTACGCCTCAGGCCCGCCCCTCGATGGCCCCATCACCGCCCGCGGCGTCGAGCTCCTCCAGCACATGCACCTCCTCCACATGATCCTCGACGTCACCCACCTCTGCGACACCTCCCTCAACCAGGCCCTCGACCTCTTCCCCGGCCCCGTCATCGCCAGCCACCACAACTGCCGCACCCTCGCCCCCGGCCCACGCCAGCTCGCCGACGACCAGATCCGCCGACTCATCTCCCGAGGCGCCGTCATCGGCGTCGCCTTCTACAACCCCATGCTCGCCCCCAACTGGCGCCCCGGCGACCCGCCCGTCCCGCTCTCCCGTGTCGCCGACCACATCGACCACCTCTGCCAACTCGCCGGCTCCTCCCGACACACCGCCCTCGGCACCGACCTCGACGGCGGCTTCGGCTCCACCGAAACCCCATCCATCAACTCCCACTCCGACCTCCACAACCTCGCCCCCATCCTCACCGCACGAGGCTACACCGACTCCGACCTCGACAACCTCTTCCATCAAAACTGGCTCCGCTTCTTCCGCAGTTCTCTCCCCTAACCCTCAACCCCATCCACCCCGCTTGCGCCTCCGCATCCCCCATTCCGGAGGTCCTCCCCCGTGCGCACAAACCCGTCGACCGGACACATTCACCCCCTCCCCCCACGCGCGTTTTTCCGCCCGCTCCCGCCGAACCTCCCGTCTTAACTCCCCACCGATTCCACACCTAAAGACTGCGAATCCCACTCACACCCATCGCGCCTCCGGGTAACCCCCCGGACGTCCGGTTTTCGAACCACATCTGTGCGCGCCCGCACCAAAAAATCGCGAGGCATGGGCACTTCATTGCCTATGAAATAGCCGCGCGACTACGTCGCGCCGGTCATCCCCGCTCCTTAAATCTGAAATCTGAAATCCAATCCCCTGCTAAACTGCTCACCATGGCGCAAAAAATCCTCCTCATCGCTCTCGCCACGCTCATCATCCTCCCACTCGCCCACGCCCGCGCCGCGCAGGACCCCGCTCCCGCCAAACCCGCCCTCACCTACCCCTTCCTCATCCCCGGCGGTCCCGCCACGCCCGATGCCGCCATCGCTTTCCTCGACACCGATCAGGGCCTCGCCGCCGTCGAACTCGCCACAGGCAAAACGCTCTGGCAATCCGCCGAGCCCGTCGCCGCGATCCTCGCCACCGCCGATGCCCTCGTTGTCACCGTTCGCCACGACGAAAATTTCACGCTCGCCTGCTTCGATCCCCGCACCGGCAAAAAGCTCCGCGAATCCCAGCCCATCCGCTTCACCGCCAAGCTCGGCCCGCGCTACCACCTCGGCGCCACCGCCGCCATCACTCCCGCCGATCAGCTCGTCGTGAACTGGACCGCCGTCGAGTTCTACGATGGCGGGGCCGCCAAAAAAATCGCCATGTCGCGCGGCTCCTTCCAATTCGATCCCGCCACCGCCAAGCTCACCAAGCTCACCAAGCTCACCACGCTCGACACCGACCCGCTCCCCCTCAACCCGCCCGCCAATCCCATCCACGCCAAGCTCGCCACCGTCACACTCAAACTCGAAGAAATCTCCGAAACCAAACTTAACGTTCGCACCACCCATCGCACCCTCATCGCCACCAACGCCCAAGGCGAAACCGCCTGGAGCCTCCCGCTCCGCACCCACGTCCAATACCCCCCCAAGCCGTAACGTCGCCCCGTCTTCTTCCCCTGTAAAGCCGCGACCGTTGGTCGCGTTGTCCGGATGCCTTTTTCCTTAGTCGACCGCCGGTCGGGTTGTCCGTTCCCCACTCCGCATTCCGAAATTCTCCCGTCAGGGCTCCGTCGCCCCGACACCCCCAAGCCCGGGGATGAGGTCCGCCGAATCCCCGCGGGTTTCTTGAAACTTCCCGTGCCGCGAGCCTCCCCACACCACGCGACCAACGGTCGCGGCTTTACAAAAATCCCATCGGCCACCGCCAAATCGCCACCGCGCCACACAACTTCATTGCCCCCTCACCACCGGCGCGGTAGTTTGGCCCCATGCCTCCACTCCGCACGATCTCCGCCGCAGCGTTCCTGGCCCTGACCTTCACCGCCGCCGCGCTCGCCGCCGATCTCCCGCCCCTCAACAAAAAAGTCCTCGACTTCGCCGTCGCGCACAAGAAGCAGCAGGTCGGCAACGGCCAATGCTGGACCCTCGCCGCCGAAGCCCTCAAACACGCCGGTGCCAAGCCGCCGCATCACTACGACTTCGGCAAAGAAATCCCGCCCAAAGACGCCCTCCCCGGCGACATCATCCAGTTCGAACGCGCCGAGTTCAAAACCGCGCACACCCACCTCACCGCCCACCACCACACCGCCATCGTCGAATCCGCCGACGGCAAAAAATTCACCATGCTCAGCCAAAACCACGGCGGCAACCTCACCGTCGGCACGCAGAAATTCAACCTCGAAGACCTCAAATCCGGCACCGTCAAATTCTTCCGCCCGCAGCCCCGGCGCTCAACCTGACGCACGCGCCGGGTTCCATTTCCGTGTGGGTGCCGCACAAAATAAGTGATATACTTCAGCCATGGTCAGCGAGCGTGACATCACCGATTTCGTCGACCGGATTGTCGAGCAGTTCCAGCCGCTGCGGGTCATTCTCTTCGGCTCATACGCCTACGGAACGCCGACCGTCGATTCCGATGTCGATCTGCTCGTCGTGATGGATTACTCCGGCACGAGTCACGCCGCCGCGACACGGGTCCGCCTCGCCGCCCACGCCGCATTCCCTCTCGACCTTCTCGTCCGCACATCCTCCGAAGTTTCCCATCGCATTGCGGGCAATGATTATTTCATGGCCGAAATCGTTGAAAAGGGTCTGGTGCTCCATGCTGCCGATGACACGCGAGTGGGTCAGCAAGGCCGAAGGCGATTACGACGTCATCTTGCTGTTGCTCAAGTCGCGTAAGGCGAGCCGTTACGATCCGCTCTGTTTTCACGCGCAGCAGTGCGTCGAGAAATACCTCAAAGCCCGCCTTACCGAAGCCGGTCTTGCGTTCCCCAAAACACACGACCTCCCCGTGCTCTTGAACCACACGAAAAACATCGAGCCGCTGTGGTCGATTTTCGCCCCATCGATGCAGGCGCTGACGGATTGGGCCGTGCTGCCGCGCTACCCGGGAATCTCCGCCGGCAACGCCGACGCGCGCGAAGCGGTGAAGATTTGTCGCCGCTTTCGGAGCGTCGTACGCCAGAGCTTTGGTCTGAAAATTTAGGAGATGGCCGCAAAGTGAACGAGCGCCGGGTCCGAGTGACACGTCGGTCTGAACCAGCGCCCCTTCACACCGCGACCTCAACGGCCACACTCTGTCTCACGCCGCTATTTCCCCGCCCCCGGTGGCTGATCCTGCTCGATGCCCGCCTCTCGCAGAGTTTTATCGAAGAGGTTCTTTTTGCCTCGGAACGGAATGAGCTTCCAGTCCGAATTGTCTGGTTGCTCGATGCGCACCCAGCCGCATTCGAAACAGATCAGGATGGTGTACGTGTTCGTCCCGCGGCGGACACGAATCGCATGTCGAGGATCAAAACACTTCCAGCCATGCTCGCCATTGTTGAGCCCGTCGTCGAGCGCCGCGATCAATTCCCGTCGAACGACAGGATCAGTGATAATCACACTGCCGAGCACAATATCGGTTCCTTCGACTTTCTCTCGCGGATCAGCGCGAATCGCGTCCGGATCAGAGGACGGACCAGATGGCTTGATCGAGAGCAACTCGAACGTGTCGGAATTATGGAGCGCCCACCGCACGCCCCATGGAATTTCCTTGTAGCACTTGGGACACAATGTGACGTAAATCACGACGATCAATGCGCCATAAACCGTGGCTCGGATCATCCAACGACGAGTGAGTATCTTGCGCATTCAATTACTTCCGCACCATCATTGCCCGATTCTACGCCGACTGGGATGGGGAGTGCGACGGCGGCATTGTCCGCAACGTGGCGCGCGGCTGCAACTGCGTGATGTGAGGTTTGGGGCGGCTGCGAGTCCGGGTTTGGTTTGCGTGCCATGCCCTCGGCTCGGCGTGGGCATGTTCTTCGGCCCGCCGACTAGGCCGACGCGGACGACGGTATGGCACACGAACCCTCGTCGCCGGCGGGTCCGGTTCCCTCTCCCCGTGGGAGAGGGGTAGGGTGAGGGCTGCCTTTGGTTTTGTTTTGACGTCCGCTGACGCAAGGCACAAGGCAGCCCTCACCCCGGCCCTCTCCCGGGGGGAGAGGGGGCGGGATTCGAACCCGGCGGCGGCGCATCCGTTCCACAGAGCCGCCTCGTGTCGAGGCGGGTTGAAGCACGAGCCTCGATGGCGAGGGGTTCAATTGCAGGCCCCCTCGCCCTTGGGGAGAGGGCTGGGGTGAGGGTGTACAGGAGTTTCAATCGGTGTGTGTTACGCGCGGTGCGGCGCGTGTCGTACTCACCGAACGCCCTCACCCGGCTCGCGGACTCGCCACCCTCTCCCCGGGGGCGAGGGGCGTAGGGGTGTGTGCTGTGTGCGGATTGTGCAAAACAGCGGCTACGGGAAAACACGCAATGAGATCGGTGGCGTCGGCGGCGGGCGGGGGTTAGGCTGATTGCGCGTGGGTGGGCTGGTTTTTCATGTCGAGGAGATATGCGATGAACCAGGAAACAGATGAGCGTTGGCGCGTCGCGACGATGACCCGGATCGAACTGGAGTTCGGTCGCAAGATCGGGCCCGAGGAAATGAAGGACATCGTGATCGACGAGGACCTGCACGCGTACCGGCTTGCCGGCCGGCTGGCGTTCGAGGCGATCGCGCACGGGAGGATGTGGCGCGAGCATTCGGACGAACGGTGAGCGGGCGCGAGGGAATCGGCGCGTGACGAACTCGCCACGCGCCCTCACTCGGCTCGCGGACTCGCCACTCCGCCGCGGCGGATCTGCGACCTCTCGCCGGGGGAGAGGGGCGATCAGATTTTGAGCCAGCGTTTGCTCATCAGGGTTGCGGGGATGATGAGGAGTGTCAGCACGAACATCACGATGGCGACGCGTTCCATGCTTGAGCTGGTCATCCAGCCGGCGCGTTCGTAGTCGTTGGCGATGCCGTAGCTGCGGGCGTTTTCGTACCACTGGCGAACGCTGGGGAAGAAGGCGAGGCCGAGTTCGAGCCAGATCGCGTTGAAGATGAAGTACCAGCCGACGCAGGCGTAGGCGGCGCGCTCCGGGGAGTGGTGGACGAACAGACCGGTGCGTGCGCGCCAGAGACAGATCGCGGCGAAGAGCAGCTCGCCGAGATGGCCGGCCATGACGTGCGCGAGCTCTCGCCAGTGTTCGTGGAACGCGACGGCGGGATAGAGCGCGGCAATCAGCGCGGCGTGGATCACCCACGGCCTGCCCGGCATGCGCCACGCGCACCACACCAGATAAATCAGACCCGCCCAGATGACCCACGGGCCCCATGGCAATTGCTGCAAATGGATGGTCGCGGCTTCGCCATGCGTGAGCACATTGAGGACTGGCACGGCGGGGCAGCCGACGAACCAGGCGAAGGCGGTGTGGCCCAGTTCGTGAATGATGGAGACGAGTATCCATGCGGCGGCGCGGAGCCAGGGGGTGAAGGTGAACACCGGCGCGAGCGCGACGCCGAGCGCGAGATATCGCGCGGCTTCGCTGCGCCAGAGCGGCGTGGGCGCGGCGGTTTCGCTGGCGTCGGAACTGTTGAGCATGAACAGGTGATCGGCAAAGGCGGGGGAGTTCGTGGAATGTAGCGTGTATTGCGCTCCCGGCGCGTGATGTACTCCCCGCGCGCCCTCACCCGGCTCGCGGACTCGCCGACCTCTCCCCGGGGGCGAGGTGAGAACAAAAAAACGCCCGGCTTTCGCCGGGCGTTTTTGATGTTGCGTGTGTGAGGCGGGGTCGGATCAGGCCTTCGCGCCGCCGGGGCCGAAGGTGATCTTGTCGGTGCCCAGGCCGCCGGCGTCGCCGAGGCCGCCCTTGCTGGGGGTGACGCTCTCGGGGGCGCGGTACGTCGCGGCTTCCTCGTCGGTGACGGGGGCGCCGGTCTGAGCGCGCTTGAGCGAGAGGCCGATCTTGCGTTCCTCGACATCGACGCGGAGGATCTTGACTTCGACGTCCTGACCGACCTTGACGATGTCGGCGGGGTTCTCAACCTTGGAATCGGAGAGTTCGGAGATGTGGAGCAGGCCTTCGAGATCCTCTTCGAGTTCGACGAAGACGCCGAAGTTCGTGATCTTGGTGACCTTGCCGCCGACGACCATGCCGGGCTTGTAGTGGGCGGGGATCGCCTGCAGCCACGGATCTTCGGTCAGCTGCTTGACGCCGAGACTGATGCGCTGCTTCTCCTGATCGACTTCGAGCACGACGTTCTTGAGCTTCTGGCCCTTCTTGAGCAGCTCGTTGGGGTGCGCGATCTTCTTGGTCCACGAGAGGTCGGAGACGTGCAGCATGCCATCGACGCCCGGCTCGATCTCGATGAACGCGCCGTAGTTGGTGAGGTTGCGGACCGTGCCCTCGACGACCGTGCCCGGGGGGTACTTCGTCGCGACGAGGTCCCACGGATTCGTCTCGGCCTGCTTCATGCCCAGGCTGATTTCCTGCTTCGTCTTGTCGATGTCGAGCACGACGACTTCGACTTCCTGACCGATGCTCACGAGCTCCGACGGGTGATTGACGCGGCGGGTCCAGCTCATCTCGGAAATGTGCACCAGGCCCTCGATGCCGTCTTCGAGCTTCACGAACGCGCCGTAGCTGACGATGTTGACCACGTTGCCCTTGATCTTCTGGCCGACCGGGAACTTGCCCTCGATGAGGTCCCACGGATTCGACTGAAGCTGCTTGAGGCCCAGCGCGATTTTCTCTTTCTCACGGTCGATCGAGAGGACGACGACCTCGACGGCCTCGTCGATCTTGAGGACCTCGGACGGATGCCCGATGCGGCCCCAGGACATGTCGGTGATGTGCAGCAGGCCGTCGAGCCCGCCAATGTCCACGAACGCGCCGAAGTCGGCGATGTTCTTGACGACGCCCTTGACCTTCTCGCCCTCGGCGAGCGTGCTGAGCAGCTTCTCGCGCTTCTCGGCGCGTTCCTCTTCGATCATCTTGCGGCGGCTGACGACGATATTGCGGCGCTCGGTGTCGATCTTGAGGATCTTGGCCTTGATCTTCTTGCCGATGTAGTCGCCGATGTCGGCGGGGCGGCGGATGTCCACCTGCGAGGCGGGCAAGAACACCGGCACGCCGATGTCCACGAGCAGGCCGCCCTTGATCTTGCGGGTGACGATGCCTTCGACGGTATCGCCTTCCTTCTTCTCGGTGACGATGCGCTCCCAGCCGCGGATGCGATCGGCCTTGCGCTTGCTGAGCTGCAGGGCGCCGGACTCGGCTTCGAGACCTTCGAGGAGGACCTCGATGGTGTCGCCGGGCTTGGGCATCGGGCCGCCCTCGAACTCCTGCTTGTTGATCAGGCCTTCGCTCTTGAAGCCGACGTCGACGACGATATCGTCACCGGCCAGGCCGACGACCTTGCCGCTGACGATGGACCCGGCGGTGAACGCCGAGCCCTGTCCCGCGGTGACTTTTTCGATGTCGCCGCCGAGCGTTTCCGCTTCTTCGAGAAGCGCGTTGGATGAAGAATCGAGTTCGAGATCTTTGAGAAGATTAAAATCGACCACGTGTTGGGTTTCCTACAAACGACTGTTTTGCCCGCCTCCGTTGCAGAGGCGTTGCCGGTGACAGTGGAAGCACGGATGCCTCAACCGCCGCCCTTGTTGACCCGCCAAGTCGCCGAGCCACACGGCCCGGTTCCCGACCTGAGGGGAATCGGCAATAGTACCAGATAACAAATGGATTTGCCAGCCGCCTTCGTCCGCATGTCTTGCCGCTTGCGGCTTCGCGGGCGGCGGGAACACCGGATCGAACACCACCTCCGCATCACGCCAATCGAGGCGCGATGCACCGTGTTACACGTATTTGACCTGATTGCTCCCCGGCACAATCTCGCCGAGTCGGTACACCGTCTCGCCCGCTTTTTTGAGCCGCGCCTCGACCGTCTTCTCGAAGCCCTTGCGCACGATGATGCAGTAGCCGATGCCGCAGTTGAAGACGTTATCCATCTCGGCGTCGGCGATCTTGCCGTGCTTCTGCAGGAACCGGAACACGGGCGGTATCTCCCACGCATCGCGCCGGATCTTCGCGTCCATATTCGCCGGCAGGCTGCGCGGCAGATTGCCCGGCAGGCCCGCGCCGGTGATGTGCGCCATGCCTTTGATCACGTGTTTCACGCGATATCCGCCGAGCACCGCGCGGACCGCCTTGACGTAAATCTTCGTCGGCGTCAGCAGCACCTTACCCAGCGGCTGATCGCTCTCGAGCTCGGGATAAACCTTGTCGAGGTCCAACTTCTTCTGCTTCACGATCGCGCGGACCAGGGCGTAACCGTTCGAGTGGATCCCGCTCGATGCCAGGCCGAGCACCACGTCGCCTTTCTCCACCTTTGACCCGTCGATCATCTTCTTGCGTTCGACGACGCCGACCGCGAACCCCGCCATGTCGAAATCGCCCGGGGCGTAGACATCGGGCATCTCCGCAGTCTCGCCGCCCAGCAGTGCGCAGCCGGCCTCCACACAACCGTCCGAGACGCCCTTGACGATCTCCGTGCAGAACTCGGGCACCAGCTTGTTGACCGCCAGATAATCGAGGAACAGCAGC
This sequence comes from Planctomycetota bacterium, assembly GCA_043788485.1. Taxonomy (GTDB): domain Bacteria; phylum Planctomycetota; class Phycisphaerae; order Phycisphaerales; family Zrk34; genus JAYVTU01. The sequence continues at coordinate 10,096 of JAYVTU010000098.1, read as the reverse complement.
GGCTCCCCGCCGCCGACGATCAGGTCATTGACGCTCATCGCCACCAGATCGATGCCGACCGTGTCGTAGATCTTCAGGTCCGCCGCGAGCTTCACCTTCGTGCCCACGCCGTCCGTGCAGGCGACGAGCACCGGCTCCTTGAAGTTGCGGCTGAAAAGCTTCTCGTTGTAGTCGAGCCTGAAATAGCCCGCGAAACCGCCGTGCTTGTCGATCACGCGAGGCCCGAAGGTCCGCGCCGTGTGACGCCGGATCATGTCAACCATCCGGTCGCTGGCTTCCATATCCACGCCGCTGTCGGCGTACGTCATGCCCTTCTTGTCGTCGTCGCTGCTCATAGGCGGGGAAGTGTAACAAAAAATTGAACACGATTCCGTGACGTTTAGCCACGGCCCTTGGGCCGTGTTCCCCGTGCGGCGATATACTTCTCCCCATGCCGTTTGCCCGCGAATTTCTCGACTGGAACCAACCCTGCCTCCCGCAGGCCGCCGCGTGGCTACTTAACCGCTGGCCCGACGGTGACCTCTCCGCCGTCCTCATCGCGCTGCCCGGCGCCCGCGCCGGCCGCCGACTGCTCCAGCTCCTCGTTGAACTCGCCGCACAGCGCCGCGTCCCTCTCATCCCGCCGCGCATCACCACGCCCGGCCACCTCGCCGACGAGCTGCTCCATCTCAAAGGCGAAGCCGCGCTCAGCGACGCCGCGCGGCAGCAAGCCTGGGCCGCCGCCCTGCAGCAAACCGACGAAGCGTCACTCACCGAAATCCTCGTCCACATCCCCGACCCTGGCGACACCGCCGCGTGGCAGAGCCTAGCCCTCCAGCTCGAATCGCTCCACCGCGAACTCATCGCCCAAAATCTCCACTTCATCGACGTCGCCGAGCGCGGCGAACAGCTCCCCGACTTCACCGATGGGAGCCGCTGGCGCTCCCTCGCCGCCGTGCAGCAGCGTTACCTCGCGATCCTCAAATCCGCCGGCCTCACCGACCCCGATGAGCAGCGCTGGCACGCCATCAGCGAATCGCAGTTCCGCGAGGACCGCACTGTCATACTCATCGCCGCCGTCGAGCTCAATGCGTTGCAGCGCGCGATCCTCACTCCGCTCGCCGAGCGCACCACCGTCCTGATCCACGCCGACGCCGCGGACTCCGCCGACTTCGACGACCTCGGCACGATCGTCACGGACCACTGGCGTCAGCGTGACCCGGGTCTCGATGACCGCCGCGTGCGCATCGCCGATGGTCCCGCCGATCAGGCCGCCGCCGCCGTGCGAACCATCGCCTCCTTCAACGCCGCCTACGCCGCCGATCAGATCACCGTCGGCGTCTGCGATGATCAGGTCGCGCCATTCCTCGATCAGCAGCTCCCGACCGCCGGCCTCCCCGTGCGCTCCGCCGCCGGCACCGAACTCCCGCGCACCGCCCCCGTCCGTCTCCTCGCCGCCGCCGCCGATTTTCTCGACGCCGGCCGCTTCTCCGACCTCGCCACGCTCCTCCGCCACCCCGACCTCGAATCACACATCACCACCGCCGCCGCCGCTTGCGCCTCCGCTTCCCCCGGCAAATCGATCGAAGACTGGCTCACGCTCCTAGACCGCTACTACACCGACCACCTGCACGGCCGCATCACCGGCGACTGGCTCGGCGACGCCGCCACGCAGCAGCGGCTCAAGCAGGTCCACGACGGCGTCCTCGCGCTCATGGGGGATCTCGCCGGTGAACCACGCCGCCTCGCCGCCTGGGCACAGCCGATCCTCGACCTCATTCTCCGCGTCTACGGCGCATCGCCGCTCCTTCGCCACGATCCCCACCAGCGTCTCATCATCGACGCCGCCGATCATCTCCACGCGATCATCGCCGAACTTCACACGCTCCCCGTTGCGCTCTCGCCGAAAGTTTCCGCCGCCGATGCCCTGCGTGTCGTCATGCAGCAGGCCCGCCAGGCGCCGCCGATCCCGCCGCGCGGCGCCTCGGCCGGCGTCATCGAACTGCTCGGCAGCCTCGAACTCCATCTCGACGATGCCCCGGCCCTCATCATCACCGGCGTCAACGAGGGCCGCCTCCCCGCGTCTGTCACCGCCGATGCGTTCCTGCCCGATTCGCTCCGCCGCCACCTCGGCCTGACCGACAACGCCCGCCGGTACGCGCGCGATGCCTACGCACTCGCCGCCATCTGCCGCTCCAGACCGAGCGTTACGCTCATCTCCGGTCGGCGCAGCGCCGAGGGCGATCCGCTCGCCCCCAGCCGCCTGCTCCTCGCCGGTCCGCACGCGCAGCTCCCTGCGCGCGTGCAGCGCTTCTTTCGCAAGCTCCCCGTGACGACGCAAATGATCCCGCCGCGCTGGGGATTCACCGGTGAATCGCGCATCATCGTCCCGCCCAAAGCCATTGCACCGCTCGAACCCATCACGCAACTTTCCGTCACCGCCTTCCGCGATTACATCGCCTGCCCCTATCGCTTCTATCTCAAGCACATTCTCCATCTCGAACGCCTCGACGATCAGGGCGAAGAGCTCGACGGCGGCGCGTTCGGCTCCCTTGCCCATGATGTCCTCCGCACCTTCGGCGCCTCCGACGCCGCGAAGTCCACCGACCCCGCACGCATCCGCCGCACGCTCTCCGATGCCCTCGACGATCAGGTCCGCCGCTCCTTCGGCTCCGAGCCGCCGCCGCCGGTGCGCGTGCAGGTCGAGCAACTCCGCAGCCGATTCGACGCGCTGGCCGAGAAGCAGTCGAAACACGCCGCCGAAGGCTGGCGCATCGCGCACACCGAAATCTCGTTCCGCAAGACGCCCGCGCTGCTCGATGTCGATGGCGTGATGTTCAATCTCACCGGCCGTATTGATCGCATCGACCAACACGAAACCACAGGCGATATCGCCGTGTTCGACTACAAAACCGGCGACCAGGCCGACCCGCCTGACAAGACGCACCGCAAACAGGGCGAGTGGATCGATCTGCAGCTCCCGCTTTATCGCAGACTCGCGCGCGTGCTCAACGCCACTGCGCCCGTGAAGCTCGGCTTCATCCTCCTGCCGCGTTCGCCGGGCGACGTCGGTTTCCAGATCGCCGACTGGACCGATGCGGACCTCGCCGCAGCGGAGGACGTGGCGATGCAGATCGTGCGCGACATCCGCGACGGCAAATTCGAGCCCACAGCCGATCCGCCGCAGTTCGACGACTTCGGCGACATCTGCGGTGTGCAGCAGCTCGCGTCTCTCGAAGAGGAGACGCAGCCGTGACGCCTGCCGCCTCCCATTTCGAGACGATCTTTCCGCCGCTGGTGATCCGCGCCTCCGCGGGGACGGGCAAGACGTTCCGCCTGAGCAACCGCTACCTCGGCCTTCTCGCCGCCGGCGAATCGCCGGACAAGATTCTCGCGACGACCTTCACGCGCAAAGCGGCGGGAGAGATCCAGGAGCGCGTGCTCAGCCGCCTCGCCGCTGCCGCGTCGGATGCCGGAGCATGTGCCGAACTCGCCAAACATCTGAATATCCCGCTCACGCCGCAGCGCGTCACCGAGCTGCTGGCCAGTGTCACGTCGAACCTGCACCGCCTGCACATCTGCACGCTCGACGCCTTCTTCATGCGCATCGCCGGCAGCTTTAGCCTCGAGCTCGGCCTGCCGATCGGCTGGCGCATCATGGACGAGCAGGCCGATCGACGTCTGCGCAACGATGCCATCCGCGCCACGCTCGGAGCCGAGGAGCCGCAGCGGCTCATCGACCTCATCCGCCTGCTCAACCCCGGCGAGTTCCGCCGCTCGGTGCACGAACAGATCGTCGGCGTCGTCAACAATCTGCTGAGCATCTTCCAGCAGCAGCCGAGTCCGAAGGCTTGGCGCACGCTATCGCCGCCCAAACCACTGACGCCGCCGCAGCTGGCCAAGGCGCTCGAATCGATGGAGCGCCTGCCCACCGCGGCGGATCTGCGCATCGGCAAGGCGATGGCCAAGGACCTGCTCAACGCAACGATCGGCGACTGGGAGGCGTTCCTCGACGGCGGTCTCGGCGCCAAAGTCGCAGCGGGGGAGGCGAAGTATTACAAGCAGGACATCCCCCCGGCGGTAATGGCGGCGTACGCGACGCTCGTGAAACACGCCACGGCGGTCCTGCTGACACGCCTTGCCCAGCGCACCGCCGCGACGCACGATCTGCTCCACGCGTTCGACAAGCACTACCGACATCGCAAGTTCCTCGCGCGGTCGCTGAAATTTGAGGATGTGACGCTCGGTCTCGCCGGCGGCGCGATCGCGGGACGTCTCGATGAGATCTACTACAGGCTCGATGGCCGCATCGCGCACCTGCTGCTCGACGAGTTCCAGGACACGAATCTCTCGCAGTGGCAGGTGCTCAAGCCCATCGCGGCGGAGATCGTCGCCGTCGGCGGGGAGTCGCGGTCGTTCTTCTGCGTCGGCGATGTGAAACAGGCGATCTACGGATGGCGCGGCGGGATGGCGGAGATATTCAACACGCTCAGGACCGAGTGGCCGCACCTTGAGCCCGAGCCGATGGACAAGACGTTCCGCTGTCGGCCGGCGGTGGTGGATGTCGTCAATCGGGTCTTCTCCGCGCTGCCGGCGAACAATGCGCTGCGTGAGCACACCGCCGCGGCAACGCAGTGGGCTGCGGCGTTCACCACGCATGAGGCGGAGCGAAAGGACGTCCCCGGCTACGTGCGCATGCTCAGCGCTCCGACTGCTGAGGACGGCGAGAAGCAGCTCCCGGTGACACTCCGCGCTGCCGCGAAACTCGTGCAGCAGATCGTCAAACAATGCCCGGACCGCAGCGTCGGCGTCCTGGTGCGGACCAACGCCGCCGTCGCCCGGCTCATCTACGAGCTGCGACGCCCGGGCATCGACATCATCGCCAGCGAAGAGGGCGGAAACCCGCTGACCGATTCGGCGCCCGTGTCGGTCGTGCTCTCGCTGCTGCGTGTCGCCGACCATCCCGGTGACACCGGCTCGCGCTACCACGTGGCCCGCAGCCCGCTCGGCCCCATCGTCGGGCTCACGGATTTCAAGGACGATGCGCTCGCGCTGCGCATCGGCGCGGAGGTGCGGCGCTCCGTGATCGCCGGGGGATACGGACCCTATCTGTTCGCGATCGTCGAAAAGCTCGCGGCGAGCTGCGATCGGCGCGGCTTGAACCGCCTGCTGCAACTCGTCGATCTCGCGCACCGATACGAACCGGATGCGACACTCCGGCCCGGCGATTTCGTGCGCTATGTCGAGACGAAGGTCGTGCCCGATCCGACCGCGTCCCCCGTCCGCGTGATGACCGTGCACCAGTCCAAGGGATTGGAGTTCGACATCGTCGTGCTGCCTGAACTGGAGGGATTGCTGGCACGCGTGTCGGGTGAGACGGTGCTTTGCGATCGGCCAGACCCCGTGGCGGCCCCGGTCGCGGTGGTCGGCTACGCCAACGCGGCGGAGCGAGAGCTCGATCCCCGACTCGGTGAGATGTACGAGCAGGCGCGATCGGCGCGGGTGCGCGAGACACTCAGCGTGCTCTACGTGGCGATGACGCGCGCGGTTTATGCGGTGCACATCCTTCTGGCACCGTCGAAGCCCAACGAGCGCACGATCCCGCAGACGTGTGCGGGGATCCTGCGGTGTGCGCTGGCGGAAGGCAGGCCGGTCGAGCCGCGGAAGATTCTGTATGAGCATGTCGATCCGCGCTGGTATGAGAAGGCGAAGCCCCCGGAAGTGACCCAGGTGGAGGCCGAGCCCGCGGTGGCAGCGGTGCGCGTGGCGGAGGGCGAGCCGGGGCGTGCGCGATTGCTGGAGCAGCGGTCGCCGTCGGGATTGGAAGGCGGAGAGCGTGTCGATTTGTCGAAACGCCTGTCGCTCGCGGCGAGCGGTGCGCGGCGGCGCGGGTCGGCGATCCACAAGCTTTTCCAACGCGTGATGTGGCTCGATGAGGGCGACATCGATTGGGCGGAGATGCGCGAGGCGATCGCCGATGAGCCGGAGGCCGAGACTTATCTGAAACAGTTCCGCGCGATGATCGAGAAGCCGGCGGTGCGGGCGGCGCTGAGCCGTGCGTCGTATCCGGCGGGTGTCGAGGTCGCGGTGCTGCGCGAGCGGCCGTTTGCGGTGCGTGAGGAGGATGCGGTCGTCAGCGGGATTTTCGATCGCGTGGTCGTGGTGGGGGGGATCGGCAAGCCACAATCAGCGGAGATTATTGACTTCAAGACGGATGGGGATGAGGGGCGCGTCGAGTTTTACAGGCCGCAGATGGAGCAGTACCGATCGGCGGCGTCGCAGGTGCTGGGAATCGACGCGGCGAAGATCACGGCGAAGCTCGTCATGGTTTCGATGGACCGCGTGGTGCCGGTATGATCGGCGGCATGGCGATGATGCCCGTCAAAACATTGGAATGGATCGGCGACGCCGCGAGCGGATTTCTGCGGCTCATCGACCAGACGAAGCTGCCGGGGACGGTCGCGTACATCGACTGCCGGGATGTCGAGACGCTCTGGCAGGCGATTAAGCGGCTAAGCGTGCGCGGCGCTCCGGCGATCGGCGTGTCCGCGGCATACGGCTGCGTGATCGGGGCGCAGCATGGCGAGTTCACGCGCTCCGCGGATCATCTGGCGACGAGCCGGCCGACGGCGGTGAATCTCTTCTGGGCGATCGACCGCATGAAGCGACTCGGCACGACGGACCCCGTGAAGCTTCTCGAGGAAGCGAAACGCATTCACGCCGAGGACGCCGCGATGTGCGAGGCGATCGGGCGACACGCGATGCATCTCATCGCCCCCGGCAGCGGCGTGCTGACGCACTGCAACGCCGGCGCATTGGCGACGGCCGGCATCGGCACCGCGACGGCGCCGATGTACGTCGCTCATGCGGCGGGCGTGCCCTTCAAGGTCTACGCCGATGAGACGCGCCCGCTGCTTCAGGGCGCACGGCTCACCGCATGGGAACTCGCGCATGCCGGCATCGACGTCACGCTCATGTGCGATGGCATGGCCGCGGCGGTGATGCGCAGCGGGAAGGTGCATCGCGTGATCGTCGGCGCGGATCGCATCGCCGCCAACGGAGACGCGGCCAACAAGATCGGTACGTACGGCGTCGCCGTGCTCGCCAAACACCACGGCATCCCGTTCCACGTCGCCGCGCCATCGTCCACGTTCGATATGCACTGCCCCAGCGGCGACGCGATCCCCATCGAGGAACGCGCCGCATCGGAGATCGCCGGCGCATCGGCCGCGACGAATGTCAGCGTGTTCAACCCCGCGTTCGACGTGACGCCGGCGGAATTGATCACGTCCATCATCACGGAGCGCGGCATCATCGCGCCGGTGAATGCAGCGACGGTCCGCGCGATGCTGGGCGGCCAAGTGTGAGTGCGACTTGTCGGCGGAGGTCAGGCGACGGATAATGCCCGCCGTTGGTTCCGCACCTTTTTGAAGGATGTGCAACATGCTTCTTCTCGCACAAGCAATGGGCGAAGGTCTCGGTTGGATTCTCATGGCCGTCATCGCGGTCGTTGTGCTGGTCTTCATCGCGCTGATCTTCAGCAACTTCAGCCTCTGGCTGCAGGCCTCGGTCTCCGGCGCCCCGGTGGGGTTCATGGACCTGATCGGCATGTGGCTGCGACGCGTCAATCGCAGCGTGATCGTGATCAACCGCATCAAGGCGGTGAAGTCCGGCCTGCACCTGACGACGCAGCAGCTCGAGACGTATTACCTCAACGGCGGCCGCGTCAGCAACGTCGTCGATGCGCTGATCGCCGCGAGCTACGCCGAGATCCCGCTCACCTTTGAGCAGGCGTGCGCGATCGACCGCGCCGGCCGCGACATCCTCGACGCCGTGCACACCTCCGTGAATCCGAAGGTGATCGACTGCCCCGATCCGCGCAAGGGCGAAGTGATGATCCCCGCCCAGGCCGCCGACGGCATCCAGCTCAAGGTCAAGGCGAGAATCACCGTGCGCACGAACATCCTGCAGCTCGTCGGCGGCGCGACGGAAGAAACGATCATCGCCCGCGTCGGCCAGGGCATCGTGTCAGCGGTCGGTTCGGCCAGCAGCTACAAGGCGGTGCTCGAGAACCCCGGCAACATCTCGAAGGTCGTGCTCGGCGAGGGCCTCGATGCGGGCACGGCGTTCTCGATTCTCTCGGTGGACATCGCGGAGGTCGTCGTCGGCGAGAACGTCGGCGCGCGGCTTCAGGCCGAGCAGGCGGAGGCGGACAAGCGGCGATTCCAGGCGGAAGCCGAGAAACGGCGTGCGCTGGCCGTGGCGCAGGAGCAGGAGTTCAAGGCCGAGGAGCAGAAGAATCGGGCGCTGGTCGTGCTCGCGGAGTCCGAGGTTCCCCGCGCGATGGCCGAGGCTTTCCGGAGCGGCAACATGGGGATCATGGATTACCAGCGCTACCGCAACATGCAGGCGGACACGTCGATGCGCCGCAGCATCGCCGGGGAGAGCGACGCGGATCAGAAGAAGCAGTGAGCGATTCGCGCGGCGGGCGGGTGAACACAACTAGGGCGGGACTCCCATATGGCGATCGTGATCCGACACGCTGAGCTTTCCGATGCGCCGCTGATTGTGGAGTTCAGCGCCGCGCTGGCGATGGAATCCGAGGACAAGGTGCTGCCGCCGAATGTCTTGCGGCGGGGTGTGGAAACGGGGATCGCCCGCCGCGAGTTGTGCAGGTATTACGTCGCGGAGATCGACGGGCGGGTCGTCGGCCAGATCATGGTCACGTTCGAGTGGAGCGACTGGCGCAACGGGATGTTCTGGTGGATCCAGAGCGTCTACGTTCACCCGGATTTTCGGCGGCGCGGTGTGTTCACGCGACTGTTTCGGCACGTCGAGACGCTGGCCCGCAGCGAGAATGCGTGCGGCCTGCGGCTCTATGTCGAATGCGAGAATGATGTCGCGCAGAAGACATACTCGAGCCTCGGCCTCGGCGACACGGCGTATCGCGTGATGGAGTGTGACTGGTCGGAGCGGTGCGCCGATTGAAACTGCGCTAGAATCACGCCCGTGATCAGCGGCAGCTTCCCAACACGCGCGGATTTCTCGGCCATGGTGCGGCTCGCCGTGCCGGTAGTGGTCGTGCAGGTCGGCATGATGCTCATGGGCGTGGTCGATGCGATGGTGATCGGCCACGTCTCGTCACAGGCACTGGCCGCGGTGGCGATGGGAAACCTCTACTTCTGGGGCCTGGTCGTCGTCGGCCTCGGCGTGTTGCTGGCGATCGATCCGCTGGTCTCACATGCGGTCGGGGCCGGCGACGACGAGACGGTCGCCGTGGCGACGCAGCGCGGGCTCATCGTCGCGGTGGGTCTGACGATGGTCCTCTCGCTGCTCATGCTCCCGGTGGAGCCGGTGCTCCGGGCGCTGCACCAGCCGGAGGATGTGGTCATCGCCGCGGCACTCTACACGCGCATCATGATCCCCAGCGTCCTGCCGTTTCTCGCGTTCGTCGTGCTACGCACCGTATTGCAGGCCCGGTCACGGCTCGCACCGATCGTCCTGGCCGTCGTCGCGGCGAACGTGATCAACGCGGCTCTCAACTGGCTGCTCGTCTTCGGCAAACTCGGCCTGCCGGTCATGGGCGTCGCGGGATCGGCATGGGCGACGTGCCTCTCCCGCTGGCTGCTCCTCGCGCTGCTGCTGCTCATGGCGTGGCGTGATCTGCGGCCTACGCTTTGGCCCATCCGCCCCGGCCTCGTGGCTGTCGCGGCGATGCGGCAGATCCTCTGGATCGGCGTGCCCATCGGCGTGCAGATGTGGCTCGAATATGGGGCGTTCGCGGCGATCATGGTCATGATGGGCCGGCTCGGCACGGCGGAGATCGCGGCGCACCAGATCGCGCTGAACCTCGCTTCGCTCACCTTCATGGTCCCGCTCGGCATTGCGCAGGCCACGGCGGTGCAGGTCGGCAACGCGATCGGCGCCGAGGATCAGCCGCGCGCCCGGCGCGCCGCCTCTGCGGGACTCCTGGGCGGCGCGGCGTTCATGGTGTGCAGCGCGGCCCTGTTCCTGAGCATGCCACGCCTGCTTGCGCTGATGTACCTCAGCGCCGGCCGGGCGGAGGATGAAAAGGTCATCGCGCTCGCCTCGCTGCTCATTCCGATCGCCGGGCTGT
>JAYVTU010000097.1:0-7733 GCA_043788485.1 Planctomycetota bacterium | reverse complement strand
TCCTCCGCAGACCAGTGCTCTTCAACGCGCAAACGACCAAGGCACACTGGTCTGCGGAGGAACCGCCGACCAGTGGCACCCATTCAGACGTGTCCCGCCGGGCGCTTGTGGGCTTGCAGTTCGCCGTCGCGTTCCTCGGCTTCTTTCTTGAGCTTGGCCACTATGTCGGCGTGATCGGCGGCGACATTATGCGCTTCACCGAGATCGTCGGCGAGGTTGTAGAGTTCGCCACCCGTTGCGGCCTCGCCTTTGCCTTTGCCGCCGCCGTGCAGGAAGAGCTTCCAGTCGCCGACGCGGATGGCCTGGAGCGTCTGCTGGGCGGTGTAGTAGAGATGGACATCGCGGACAGGGCCGGCTTTAGGATCGAGCATCATCGATGTGATGTTTCGTCCGTCGATGATGCGGTCAGTCGGCACCTCGGCTCCGGCGATGCTGGCGAGCGTCGGCAGCATGTCGATGTTGCCGGCGATATTCTTGCACACGGTTCCGGCCGGGATGTGACCGGGCCAGAGCATCATGCAGGGCTCGCGGACGCCGCCCTCGAAATTGCTGCCCTTGCGGCCGCGCAGCGGACCTGCCGAACCGGGGGAGCCGGGGCCGCCCGCGGGGCCGTTGTCGGAGGTGAAGATGACGAGCGTGTTGTTTTCGAGATTGTGCTTCTTGAGCGTCGCGAGGATCTGGCCGACGGACCAGTCGATCTCCTCGACGGCGTCGCCGTAGATGCCGCGTTTGGATTTGCCCTTGAATTCGCCGGACGCATGGACGGGCATGTGAACCATCGTGTGCGGCAGATAAACGAAGAAGGGGCCCGCCGCGTGGTCGTCGATGAACTTGCAGGCCTCCTCGGTGTAGCGCTTGGTGAGCAGCGACTGATCGGGCTCCTTCTCGATGACTTCAAGATTGCGGAAGAGCGGCAGCGGCGGATTGCCCTTGACGCCGTTGCCGCCCATGTCGTTGGAGTAGGGCAGGCCGAAGTAGAAGTCGAAGCCGTGATTGGGCGGGAGGAATTTCGTCTGCCACCCGAGGTGCCACTTGCCGATGCACGCCGTGGCGTAGCCCTTGGTTTTGAGGAGGTCGGCGATGGTCTTCTCCTTGTCGCCGATGCCGATCTCGCTTTTGGGGAAGAGGACGCCGGGGATGGAGACGCGGGCGTTGTAGCAACCGGTCATGAGACAGGTGCGGCTCATGGAGCAGACGGGCGTGGCGTAAAAGCTGGTGAACTTCATGCCGCCGGCGGCGAGCTGATCGATGTGCGGAGTGCGCAGATCGGTCGCGCCGAACGGGCCGACGTCGGCATAGCCCATGTCGTCGATGAAGATGAGCACGATGTTCGGCGGCTTGGCGGGAGCGGAAGCGGGGGAGTCGGCGTGGGCGAGGCTCGCGGTCAAGGTGAGCAGTGCAAGGGCCAGAAGCATCGGGCGCAGGTTGAGCATAAGAGTCTCCGGTAGCGGTTAACGCGTAGGGACCGGCTGCGATTGCCTGGCCGCGAGGTTTGGCGGCCTGGCGATTAGCGAAGCCGATTCCCCGCCGCTATCCTATTAAACCCCCTCGAAACGTGGGGGCGATGGCCCACCGGCCACGCTTGGAGCTTCATCCATGACACGCACTCCGCTGCCCCTGCCGCAGCATCTGCCTCAGCAGCGTTCCCTCGGCCAGACCATGCGCCGCGACGCGTGGTGGCTGCAATCCCTGCTGACGTTCCTGGGCCTCGGTGCCTTCATCGTCTACTCCAGCTGGGCCGGCATGCAGGGCCAGAATTACGCCACCGGCCCCTACCTCTCGCCCATGTACTCCCCGCTGCTCTGGGAAGCCTACGGCCAGCTCCCCTCCGGCCACGCATGGTTCGGTCTCTGGCCCTCGTGGATGCCGCACCTGCTTGGCGGCGTCGCGCCAGTCACCCCCGCGCTGCTCATCCTCTGGGCGCCCGGCGGGTTCCGCTTCACCTGCTACTACTACCGCGGCGCGTATTACAAAGCCTTCTGGGCCGACCCCATCTCCTGCGCCGTCGGCGAGCCCCGCAAATCCTACTGGGGCGAACGCTCCTTCCCCCTCATCCTCCAGAATCTCCACCGCTTCTTCCTCTACTTCGCCATCATCTTCATCGGCCTCCTCGCCTACGACGCATTCAACGCCCTCTGGTTCACCGCGCCCGGCATCCCCTATTCACACGACGCACCCAAACACTTCGGCCTCGGCATCGGCTCCCTCGTCCTCATCATCAATCCCATCCTCCTGGGCTGCTACACCTTCGGCTGCCACTCCTTCCGCCACCTCATCGGCGGCGGCCGCGACAAAGTCTCCGATGCCCCCTTCGGCAAATCCTGCTACGACTGCGTCTCGGGCCTCAATAAAAAACACATGCTCTTCGCCTGGCTGAGCCTCTTCTGGGTCGGCTTCACCGACTTCTACGTCCGCATGGTCGCGTCCGGCCACTGGACCGATTTCCGAATCTTCTGAAAACAAAACCGTCAGGCAGGTTTAACCGCGAAGGCGCGAAGGACGCGAAGAAGAACGAATCAGAAAAGCAGGAATTGGTTTTTCTTCTTCGCGTCCTTCGCGTCTTCGCGGTTAAAAACGCCTTGTTCCGCTGCCTGGAAATGAGCCGAAAAGTATGAGCGACTATCAGACATTTGAGTACGACGTCCTTGTCATCGGCGCCGGCGGCGCCGGGCTTCGCGCGGCCATCGAAGCCTCCGCCGCGGGCGTGAAGGTCGGCCTGATCTGCAAATCACTGCTCGGCAAGGCGCACACCGTCATGGCCGAGGGCGGCATGGCCGCCGCGATGGCCAACGCCGACGACCGCGACTCCTGGAAGGTCCATTTCGCCGACACGATGCGTGGCGGCCAGTACCTCAACAACTGGCGCATGGCCGAGCTGCATGCCAAGGAAGCCCCCGCCCGCGCCAACGAGCTCGAAGCGTGGGGCGCCGTCTTCGACCGCACGAAAGACGGCCGCATCAACCAGCGCAACTTCGGCGGGCACCGCTACCCCCGTCTCGCACACGTCGGCGACCGCACCGGCCTCGAGATGATCCGCACGCTCCAGGACCACGGCATCCACACCGGCATGACCGTGCACATGGAAGTCACCGTCATCCGCCTCCTCAAAGATGGCGGCCGCATCGCCGGGGCTCTCGCCTATGACCGCGAGCGCGGCAAGTTCATGCTCTTCAAAGCCCGCGCGATCGTCATCGCCACCGGCGGCCTCGGCCGGGCGTACAAGATCACCAGCAACAGCTGGGAAGGCACCGGCGATGGCGTTTCGCTCGCCTATCAGGCCGGAGCCGAGCTCATCGACATGGAGTTCATCCAGTTCCATCCCACCGGGATGGTCTGGCCGCCGAGCGTGCGCGGCATCCTCGTCACCGAGGGCGTGCGCGGCGAGGGCGGCGTGCTCAAGAACAAAGACGGCCGTCGATTCATGTTCGACGACATCCCCGACAACTACAAGCCGCAGACCGCCGACAACCCCGAAGAGGGCTGGAAGTACACGCAGGGTGACAAGGCTTCGCGCCGTCCGCCCGAATTGCTGACGCGCGATCACGTCGCCCGCTGCATCGTCCGCGAGATCAAGGCCGGCCGCGGCTCGCCGCACGGTGGCGTCTTCCTCGACATCGCGTGGATCAAAGAGAAACTGCCCAACGCTCAGGAGCACATCAAAAAGAAGCTCCCGTCGATGTACCACCAGTTCAAGGAACTGGCCGGCGTGGACATCACGACGACCCCGATGGAGGTCGGCCCGACCACGCACTACGCCATGGGCGGCATCAAGGTGGACGCCGATTCGCAGATGACGATCGTGCCCGGCCTCTTCGCCGCCGGCGAATGCGGCGGCGGCCTCCACGGCGCCAATCGCCTCGGCGGCAACTCGCTGTCCGACCTGCTCGTCTTCGGCAAACGCGCCGGCGAGTACGCGGCGCAGTTCGCCAAGGATAGCGGCGCTGTGAAGGTGGACGACGCCCAGCTCGAAGCCGCGACCAAGTGGGCCCTCGCCCCCTTCGAGCGCGACGGTGAGAATCCCTACGGCGTCCAGAAGGACCTGCAGGAGATGATGCAGGAACTCGTCGGCATCGTCCGCCTCGAAAATGAAATGCAGCAGGCGCTCGAGGGCCTCGAAAAACTCAAGATTCGCGCCAACCAGACCAGCATCGACCACAACCGCGACTACAACCCCGGTTGGCACACCGCGCTCGACCTGACCCACCTGCTCATCGTCTCCGAAGCCATCACCCGCTCGGCCCTCATCCGCAAGGAATCGCGCGGCGGACACTTCCGCGAAGACTTCCCCAAGAAAGACGAGCAGCACTTCGGCAAGTTCAACACCGTCATCACCCACGGCTCCGACGGAACCATGCAGGCCAAGGAATCGCCCGTCGTCCCGCTCCGCCCCGACCTCGCGCAGATCATCGAGGAGCAGAAATCGTGAGCAAAGTCACGTTCAAAATCTCCCGCGGCAACAAAGACGGCAGCCAGCTCCAGGAATACCAGACCGAGGTGACCGAGGGCATGGTCGTTCTCGACGCGGTCCATCAGATCCAGGCCGAATCCGCTCCCGACCTCGCCTGCCGCTGGAACTGCAAGGCCGGCAAGTGCGGCTCGTGCTCCGCCGAGATCAACGGCAAGCCCCGCCTCATGTGCATGACGCGGCTCGAAGAGCTGCCGCTCGAAGAGGGCGTGACGATCGAGCCGATGAAGGCGTTCCCGAGCATCCGCGATCTCGTGACGGACGTGTCGTGGAACTTCGAGGTCAAGAAGCGCATCAAGCCCTTCAAGCCGCGCAAGCCCGATGCCCCAGACGGCACCTGGCGGATGCAGCAGGAAGATGTCGACCGCGTCCAGGAATTCCGCAAGTGCATCGAGTGCTTCCTCTGCCAGGATGTGTGTCACGTTTTGCGTGACCACCACAAGCACGCCGAATTCATCGGCCCGCGCTTCCTCGTCTACGCCGCCGCCCTGGAAATGCACCCGCTCGACACCGAGGACCGTCTCCAGGACCTCAAAGACGACGGCGGCATCGGCTACTGCAACATCACCAAGTGCTGCACCAAAGTCTGCCCCGAGCACATCACCATCACCGACAACGCGATCATCCCGCTCAAGGAACGCGTCGTCGACGAGTTCTACGACCCGCTCAAGAAGCTGTTCCGCATCTTCAAGCCCAAATAGCCGCCGCGATCACACCGCATCCTCCCCGTTTAGCGACTGCCCTTGGGCCGTGTTTTATCTTGCGCGATATCCAAGTAATCGCAGCGCGTTGAGCACCACCAACACCGTCGAACCCTCGTGGAACACGACCGCGACGCCCAGCGAGACGCCGCCCAGGGCCGCGGTCGGGGCGAGGATCGCGATCACGCCCAGCGCGATCACCAGGTTCTGCACGATGATCCGCCGGCTTGCGCGGGAGAGGCCCACCGCATCGCAGAGCTTGTCGAGGTCATCGCCCATCAGCGCCACGTCGGCGGTCTCCAGTGCCACGTCCGTGCCCGCGCCGCCCATCGCGATGCCGATGTCCGCGGCGGCGAGGGCTGGGGCGTCGTTCACGCCGTCGCCGATCATCGCCACCGAACCGAAGCGCCGGGCCACATCGCGGATCGCCTCGACCTTGCCGTCGGGCAGGAGCTGCGCGTGAACCTCGTCGATGCCGACCGCGAGGCCCACGGCGTCGGCGGTCGGCTTGTTGTCGCCGGTCAGCATGATGGTGCGGCGGATGCCGATCTTGCGGAGCCGCGTGATCGCCGCCGCCGCATTGTCGCGCGGCCGATCGGCCATCGCGATCAGGCCAACGATGTGGCTATCGACCGACACGACGACCGCGGTGCGGCCCTCGCGGTTGAGCCGCTCGATGCGCTGATCGAGGTCACCGGGGATCGCCGCCTCTTTGAGCAAACTCGGCCGACCGACGGCGACGTGATGCTTCTCTACGATGCCGACGAGCCCCGCGCCGGTCACCTCTTCAATGCCCTCGGCCCGCGGGATCTCGATATTCCGCGCCTGTGCCTCGGCGACGATCGCCACGGCCAGCGGGTGACGCACCTCCTGCTCGACCGCCGCGGCAAAGCGCAGGATCGCATCGCCGTCGTAGCCCTCGCTCAGGCTGAGGATCTCGGTCACCTCGGCCCGGCCGCGCGTCAGCGTGCCGGTCTTGTCGAACGCGATCGCGCGGACGCGCCCCAGGTTTTCGAGATGCGCCCCGCCCTTGATGAGCACGCCGAGCCGCGCGGCGCGGGCGATGCCGCAGAGCACCGCGGCGGGTGTGCCGATCGCCAGCGCACAGGGTGACGCGGCGGTGAGCACCGCCATCGAGCGGTAGAACCACGTCGCCCACACGCCGCCGAAGAAGAGTGTCGGAATCAGCGCGACCGCCGCGGCACCTATGAGCACGAGCGGCACATACCATTTCGACACAGCGTCCGTGAACGTCTGCGTCGGCGAGCGTGTCGCCTGCGCTTCGGTGACGAGGCGGATGATCTTGGCGAGCGTCGTCTGAGCCGCGGGGCGTGTGACGGCGACGAGCAATTGCCCATCGCCGTTGATCGTCCCGGCGAACACCTCATCGCCGGGCTTCTTATCGACGGGCATCGATTCGCCGGTGATCGGCGACTGATCGACGGGCGAATTTCCGGCGACGATCTTGCCATCCGCCGCGACCCGGCCGAACGGATGCACGACGATCTGCTGGCCGACTTCGAGCTGCTCGACGGGCACCTCGCGCTGCGAGCCATCGGCATCACGCACGGTGCCGGTCTGCGGCGTCATCTCGGTCAGCGCCTCGATCGCGCGGTGCGCCCGGTCCATTGCCAGGTGTTCGCCGATGTGGCCCAGCGAGAAGAGCACGAGGAGCAGTGCGCCTTCCTCATAATGCCCGAGTGCTGCGGCGCCGAACGCCGCGGCGAACATGAGCACGTCGATGTCGAATCGGATGCTCGCGAGCGTTTTGACCGTGTCGATCGCCGTGAAGAATCCCGCGGTGCAGTAGGAGAGGATCAGCAGCGTGACGCGCAGCCACGGCGGGCCGCCGGCGAGGCCGACGCTCCACCCGCTGATCAGCAGCGCGATGCCGATCGCCGTCAGCGGGATGTCGGGCATGGCGGTGAGCCAGCCCAGCGCCTTGCCGCCAAACGCGGAGCGTCCCGAGCGCGCCGTCGAGATGGACTTCGCCTCGGCCAGCGCCGCTTCGTCGGTCGTCTGGTAGCGTTTGGCCAGATCGAAGCGCAGCTTGAAACCCATGTCCGAAGCGCGGCTGATGATCTGCACAAGCGGGCACGAGTGGCGGTCAAAGTCGAGGCGCACGGCGCGTGAGACGTACGACGCCCGGGCTGTGACACCCGGCATGCGGTTGAGCACGGCCTCGATGACCTGCTCCGCCGCGGGGCTGTACATACCCTCGATGGGCACGACCATGTGCACCATCTCGGGCCCGAGGCAGAGGCCGGCGTGGCTCACCTCGCGCTGCAATTCGGCGAGGCTCACCGCGGCGGGGTCGAAATCGAGCTCGATGTGTGCGTGACCGTCGCGGCATTGCACGGCGACGTTGTGGATGCCGGCCCGCTGTGCGAGGCGTTTGTGGATGCACTCGACGCAGACCTGCCGCCGATTCTCTTCGGGCGGGCAGTTGGCGGGGAGGATGATCGTCTGGTGTTCGGTGGGCATAGTCAAACATTGTATGCGGCAAGCGCTCCCCTCGAAGACTCGGGTCGCGGCTAAACAAGGGGTCCCCGTTTAGCCGCGACCCG
>JAYVTU010000096.1:0-8846 GCA_043788485.1 Planctomycetota bacterium | reverse complement strand
CGGGGGGCGGGGGTAAAAATGTCCGGTCGACGGGTGTGTGCGCACGGGGGGGTGACCTCGATTGCAAATTGAAAATTGCAAATTGAAAATTTCAAACTGGGGAGGGGAAAAAGGCAGCCCTCACCCCGGCCCTCTCCCGGGGGGAGAGGGAGTGGCGGGCGGTTCGGGGAGGAGGAGTGCGATGGCGGCGGCGGGGAGGAAGAGGGTGGCGGCGGCGAGGAGGGTGAGGTTGTAGTTGTGGACGGAGGCGAAGACGCCTGTGACGACGGCGGCGATGGCGGCGGCGATTCGGCCGATGTTGTAGCAGAAGCCCGCGCCGGTGGTGCGGAGGAGCGTGGGGAAGAGTGGCGGGAGGTACATGGTGAAGAGGGCGAAGACGCCCTGGCAGAGGCCGATGAGGGGAAGGAAGTAGAGGAGCGAGGTGTGTGAGCGGTGCGGGAGGTAGGCGAGGAGCATGGCGAGGAAGTAGGCGAGGCAGAGGATGGCGATGGTGCGGCGATAGCCGAGTGAGCGGGCGAGCGCGGCGGCGATGAAGTTGCCGAGTGTGGAGAAGGCGATGATGAGTGCGAGAGCGGTGGCGACGAGCGCGGTCTGGTCACCCTTGGACATGGACGCGACATCGGGCAGCGAGCGGAGCTGCTTCTGGAACCAGAACATGAAGGCCCAGTGTGCGGAGAGAGAAGCGGCGCAGACGGCGATGGTGAGGTAAGTGGTGCGTCGGATGGAGCCGGTGAAGAGGTCGGCGATGCGTGGCGGGGAGTGAGATGCGGATGCGGCGGCGCGGGCGTCGTGCCATTCCTGGGTCTCGGGGACGGCGTGGCGGATCCAGAGGACGAGGAACGCGGGGAGGACGCCGACGAGGAAGAGGGAGCGAGGCGGTGCGTCGCGGAGGAGGAAGCCGGCGAGAGCGGCGGCGAGGATGCCGATGTTGACGGCGGTCTGGAGAACGGCGGCGATCCAGTGGCGCCAGTGCTTGGGCCAGGTCTCGGCGAGGAGGGAAGCGCCGACTGCCCATTCGCCGCCGATGCCGAGTGCGGCGAGGAATCGGAAGATCATGAGGTGCCACCAGGTGGTGGCGAAGTAGGCGAGGCCGGTGAAGAGTGCGTAGGTGAGGATTGTGAGGTTGAGGGCGCGGGAGCGGCCGAGGAGATCGCCGAGGCGGCCGAAGAAGCCGCCGCCCAGTGCCCAGCCGAGGAGGAATGCGGCCATGATGATGGAGCCGTAGCGGCCGACATCGGGGTCGCTGTCGTTGGTGGCGAGGAGCTCGGCGACGAAGGGCGTGGCGACGAGTGTGTAGAGGTGCATGTCGAGGCCGTCGAACAGCCAGCCGAGCCACGCGGCGATGCCGGAGCGCCACTGTTGGGCGGAGAGGTTGCGGAGGGATGGCGGCGCGGGGGGAGGCGTGGCGGAGTCCGCGGCGGTGGTGAGTGGATCGGTTGCGGGCATGGGATGTGGCAGGATTCTGATCGATGGGCGGCGCGGCGTCCAACGGGATTTTGGTGCGTGGCGGGAAATATTTAGGTGAATAATTTTCCTGACGAAGTTGCGTGAACCGATGCAAATATAGGCCATCAGCATGATGGTGCGTGTATAATTCGGCGGCGGGTTGCCGCGACTCGTTGGATATTGGATATTTGGCGGGGCCCGCATAAACGCCGGATTGGGAACTCGCCGCGTGCTCGATCGACTGATCCAAAACGCGACGCAGATGATGACGCGTCTCTCGGGTTACAACCCGATTGAGGTGCTGATCCAGCTTGCGCTGATCTGGATGATGGTGTACGCAATCTGGAGTTTCCTGCGTGGGACGCGTGGGGCGCGTGTGCTCAAGGGCGTGGGGCTGATCCTGATGGTCGCGGTGCTGCTGTTCGCCGGATTGGGAGGCGACACGCCGGGGTTTGAGCCGCTGCGGTATCTGCTGGAGAAGTCGCTGGGCTTCGCGGCGCTGGCGCTGGTGATCGTGTTCCAGCCGGAGCTGCGGCGGGCGATGGTGCGGCTCGGCGAGGCGCGGCTGTTCCGCAACTCCTCGCGTGATGTCGATCACGTGATCGGACAGATCGTCGATGCGGTCGAGGAGATGAGCAAGAACAAGATCGGCGCGATCATCGCCATTGAGCGCGAGGTTGGTTTGGAGGGGATCGTCGAGTCGGGCACGACGATGAACGCGGAACTCAGCGCGGAGCTGCTCAAGACGATCTTCTGGCCGGGGACGGTGCTGCACGACATGGGTGTCGTGATCCGCGAGGGCCGGATCGCGGCGGCGGGCGTGCAGTTCCCGCTGGCTGAGGGCGAGGACATCAGCCAGGAGCTGGGCTCGCGTCACCGAGCGGCGGTGGGGCTGAGCATGGAGGCGGATGCGCTGGTGATCGTCGTCAGCGAGGAGACGGGTGCGATCAGCCTGGCGGAGCGAGGGCAGTTGCTGCGGAAGCTTTCACCGGATGGGCTGCGTGCGATCCTGCGGCGCGGCTTGCGTGGACAGCGGCCGCGCCGACTCGAAACGCAGACGGTTCCCGAGCCATCGCACGACACCGAAGAAGCGGCCGCCGAGGTTCACTCCGACAAGAACGCAGCCTGAAGAATCCACATGCGATTCATGCACAAAATACAGAATTATCTGCTGGTCACGCTCTTCACGGTGCTGATCTGGGTCTACGCCGAGGCGCGTGTGGTGCAGAAGTATCCAGCCGACGGACTGCTCACCGTTCCCATCACGCTCAAGACGGGCACGGCGGATTTCGTGGTCGTGTCGCAATCGCTGGACAAGATCGGCGTGCAGTTCAAGGGCGCCTCCTCGGAGATCGATGAACTTCGGCGCCGGCTCGCGTCGGGTCTGGAACTCCGGCTCGACAGCAGTGATGAGGGCGAGCAGGAGATCGTGCTGGCCGAGGCTCTGGCCGAGACGCCGTTGATCCTCGCGGCGAAGGTGAACATCGCACGCGTCGAGCCGGCGACGATCAAGGTGAAGCTCGAGCGGATGGAGAAGGCGAAATCCGTCGAGGTGGTCTTTACGCCGACGGATGTGCGGATGGTGGATAAGAGCGTGCAGGTGACGCCGCCGCGCGTGAACCTGCGGATGCTCAAGAGCCAGTGGGCGGTGCTGGGTGATGCGCCGCTGCAGCTTGAGCCGCTGGTGGACATCAAGACGCTGCCGGCGGGGCAGGAGCAGACGGTGCGGGCGCGTGTGCGGCTGCCGGATTCGCTGGAGGATTCGCCGCTGGTGCAGCTCAAGCCGCAGGAGGTTCAGCTCAGCTTCGTGATCGAGAAGCGTGAGGTGAGCGTGACGCTTCCTGCGGTGCCGGTGTGGGTGATGAAGCCGCCGGGCGAGACGGATCATCTGCGTGTGCAGTTCGCGGAGGAGAGCCGGGTGCTGAAGGATGTGAAGGTCAGCGGGCCGGTGGAACTGGTGGCGAAGGTGCGTGACAAGTCGCTGCCGGTGGTGGCGTATATCCGGTTGAGTCTCGATGAGCTGGTGAAGGCGACGGGCGCGGAATCGACGGCGACGGTGAACTTCGCGCTCCCGCCCGGTCTGGTGGTCGAGAGCCCCGCCAGCACGGTCCGCTTTACGGTTATCAAGGCCGTGGATCCCACAGCGCGGCCATCTGATGTAAAATGACTTGACGCTATCCACTCTCAACCCATAGCGCGGAACGCCATGAGCCCGACCATGTCTGTCGAGTCCACGACACAAACACCGACCGATCTCGCGACCGAGTGCCGCCGCATGGCAGAGCGTGCGCAGGCGGCTTCGCGTGCGCTGACGACGGTCGGCGGGGCGAAGCGGACGGCGGCGCTCCGCCGCATGGCCGACGCGATGGACAAGCAGGCGGCGGCGCTGGTTGAAGCCAATGCACGTGACTTGGCTCGCGCCGGTGAACTGGGCCTCAGCGGCGCGATGGTTGATCGGCTGCGGCTGACGCCCGCGGGCGTGGCGAAGATGGCCGAATCGGTGCGACAGATCGCCGCGCAAGGCGATCCCGTCGGGCAGGTGATCGAGGGCTACGTGCGGCCCAACGGCCTGAAGATCGAGAAAGTTCGCGTCCCGTTGGGCGTGGTGCTGATCATATTTGAGAGCCGCCCGAACGTCACCAGTGACGCGGCGGCGCTCTGTTTCAAGAGTGGCAACGCCTGCATCCTCCGCGGTGGCAAGGAGGCGATGCACTCCAACGCTGCGATCGCTGCCGTCATCCGCGCGGCCCTGCAAGCCGAGGGGCTCGATCCGAATCTCGTGCAGCTTGTCGAGACGACGGACCACGCGGCGATCGGACATCTTGTTCGTCTCGAAGGGCTCATCGATCTCGTCATTCCGCGCGGTGGCGAGAAGCTGATCCGCGCTGTTGTCGAACAATCGCGCATCCCCGTCATCAAGCATTACACCGGCAATTGCCATGTCTATGTCGATGCCTTGGCGACCGGCCTGCCTTCCGAGATGATCGTGAGCATCTGCGTCAACTCCAAGACGCAACGCACCGGCGTCTGCAACGCGACCGAGACAATCCTCTTCCACGCATCGGTCCCCGAGTTGCAGAAGGAAGTCTGCCGGGCGCTGGCGGGTGAGGGTGTCGAACTGCGGGCGTGCTCGCGGTCGGCGGCGCTGCTGCGCGGCATCGTCGCGGCGGACCGTCTCAAGTCAGCGACCGAGGACGACTGGCACGCCGAGTATCTGGATATGATCCTCGCCGTGAAGGTTGTCGATACGCGGCAGGAAGCGATCGATCACATCAACCGCTACGGCTCGCACCACACCGATGCGATCCTCACCTCCGAGATTCCGGCTGCCGACGATTTCGTCGCGCAGGTCGATTCGGCCAACGTGATGATCAACGCCTCCACGCGATTCAGTGACGGCGGTGAATATGGTCTCGGCGCCGAGATCGGCATCAGCACCGACAAGCTCCATTCCCGCGGCCCGATGGGCGCCGCGGACCTGACGACCTACAAATGGGTCGTGCGGGGCAGCGGACAAATCCGTCAATGAGCCTGGATCCCATCACCGAATCCGATCAGCCTCTGGGCCGTGCTGTGCCCGGCGTGGTTCTGTGGATTTTGCGGTTCATGGCGCTGATGGGAATCGGGCTGGCGATCCGGCTTTATCTGAAACACTGGAGCGCCCACGGATGCGCCGAGTGCGCGGGCGTGATCAGCGGTGAATGGGGGCACGTGATGCGCGTGCCGGTCTCGGTCCTCGCGGGGATTCTCTACACACTGATCTTCATGGTGCTCATGCTCCCCATGCGGCGGATGGAGTTTCATCAGGCCGGCCGATTCTGGTTCATTCTGTCGATCTTTGGCGTGATGATTGCGGGGTCCGCGGTGTGGTTCATCTATCTCCAATGGATCAAGCTCCACTCACGCTGGTGCAATACCTGCCTGCTGGAGCACGCGGTGGGCATCTTGTTTGCCCTGGTGATCTGGACGTTTTCGATCCGCGCGGGCGCGCTTCGGGAAAAACGCATTCCGCTCGGTCTCGCCATCGGTCTGGGCGCGGTGGGCTTTATGGTGCTGGTGCAGGGCATGACGCACGCCGATTACCTCGGCCCGCAGGCGCTCGTCGGCACCTACGACAGCATGGGCAACTATCGCGAGAAGGGCGACACGACAGTCTCCCTCCAGCAGGATCTCGTCCGGCTCAATCCCGAATCGCATCTGCTGCTCGGCCCGCACGACGCCGGCCGAATCTCCGTCGCTGTGATCGACTACACCTGTCCGAAGTGTGCACGCCTCGAAGCCCTGCTCCGCACGATTCAGCCTCAACTCGGGTCGGGCTACGCCACCGTCGTACTGCTTTACCCCCTGAACCCGGCGTGCAACGAAAAGATTGAGGAACTCGAGCCGCGCCACCGCGACGCCTGCGACCTGGCCCGGCTCGCCTACGCCGTCTGGACCGTCAACCCCGACAGGTTCACCGAGTTCCACCGCTGGCTCTTCGAGAATCAGGGCCGGATCGACGCCGCCGCCGCGCACGAACACGCCGCGCTGCTCGTCGGCCAGGTGGCGCTTAACGAGGCGCTGAGCGGCGATGCGATGGCGAAGCTCGTGCACCGCGACGTCGAGATCGCCAAACTGTTGAGCCTCAGCTCGACGCCGGGCCTTTTTGTAGGCAAGAGCAAGTTCGACATCATTCCCGAAGAAGCGACGGATCTTTATGAATGGATCGTCAAGGCCTTCGACAAGGCCGACGCCGCCGGCGCCCGCCCCAAGCCTTGATCCGATTGCCGCCGCGCCACCGTCCGTTTAAGATGCCCGGCTGCCCTCTCTCACGGACGAGCCCTTGCCCCATTTTTGTCGCATATTGCTCACTTGGCTTGTCACGCCGCGGACGCTGCTCGCCGTGATGCTGGCCGTGATACCGCTTGCAAATGCCACAGCGCAGGAGAAGTACGAGCTCGGCGGCGAGGGTTTCAAGAAAATTGCCGAACCCGATCCCGCCACGCCGCAGGGCCAGCTCCATCAGTTCCGCAAGATGATCGCCGAGGAGCGCCCTTACGACGCGGCCGACGGGCTCAAGGAGTGGATCAAGACCCACCCGAATCATCCTCTGCTCGTCGAGGCGCACCTGATCCGCGGCGATGCTCTGGCCGCCGCGGCCGAGCATTACAAGGCGCTCTTTGAATACGAGGAAGTCGTCCGCGCCTATCCCGAGTCGTCGCAGTTTCAGATCGCTCTGGAGCGTGAGTTCCAGATCGCACAGACCTTCGCGGCGGGCGTCCGGCGGAAGCTCTGGGGCATGCGGATCATCGACGCGGGGCCCGAGGCCGAAGAGCTTTTCATCCGCATCCAGGAGCGTGCGCCCGGCAGCAAGCTCGCCGAGCGCGCGGGCATCTCGCTGGCCGACTACTACTACGATCACGATGAGATGGTGATGGCCGCCGAGGCGTACGACCTTTTTCTGCGTAACTTCCCCAAGAGCCAGTGGCGTGAGCATTCGATGAGGCGGCAGATCCTGGCGAACCTCGCGACCTTCAAGGGGCCGAAGTTCGACGTGACCAGTCTCGTCGAGGCGCAGCGTCGCCTCAGTGATTTCAAGGGCAACTTCCCCGCTGCCGCCGAGCAACTCGGCAGCGAGGCGATGCTGACCCGCATCGATGAATCGCTGGCGACGCGGTCCCTGCTCGTTGCACAGTGGTACGAGCGGCGTGGCAATACCATCAGCGCCCGCGCGATGTATCAGCGCGTGATCAAGGACCATCCGGGTTCCGCCTCCGCGCAGACCGCGCTGCAGCAGCTCCGCGTGCTCGATCCCGAGCATTTCGCGGGCGTTCCCGATCTCGAAGCAACCGGCCAGCCCGCGCCCGCCACACCCACCAAGACCGACGCGAAGCCCGTCAAACCATGATGAAGCCCAACTGCACATTCTGGTGTCCCCTCGCGATGGCTCTCGCGCTGTCACTGGCATTCATCGCCCTGCACGGCTGCGCGGCTGACGGCACCGTCGGCGGCTACGGCTCCAAGAGCATCTACGACACGTCCATCCACACCATTGCCGTCCCCATCTTCCAGAACCGCACCTTCTACCGTGAATACGAGTTCCAGCTCACCGAGTCGCTCATCAAGGACATCGAGGCCCACACGCCCTATAAAGTGACCCGCGATACGAGCGCGGATACCATGCTGACGGGCACGATCCTGTCCGTCGATCAGCATCTGCTCAGCCGCCAGCTCGATACGGGTGTGGTGCAGGAAGCAGAGCTGGTGATGACGGTGAGCTTCGAGTGGAAGGATCTGCGGACCGGGCGGATTATCCGCAAACGGAGCCGCGTATTGGGTGCCGGACAATACGTGGCGACCCGCGGCCTGTCGGAATCGGTGGAGGTCGGCGGGCACGCCGCCGTCACCCAGGTCAGCCGCGAGATCGTCTCGGTTATGGCCGCCGACTGGTGAGCCGATAAAGATTCTGCCGACCCGTGATTCGGCCGCCCAAGCCGGCATACCATCAGAGCGTTACGCCACATAACACGTCTCACCAAGGGGGCACCAAGAGTGCAGGACCCATACGACGATCAGGATTCCAAGAGCGACCCCAAGAACGCTGCGCGCCGCGGTCAGCAGCCGCCCCCGCCCAATCGCATGAATCGAGGCATGTTCGGCTGGATCATGCTCGTGTTTGTCGTCATGAGCGTGCTGGTCTTCCTCAACAAGGGCTTCAACCAGTCCGTTGAGAAGAACTTCGGCGAACTAATGAGCTTTGTGCAGAACGGCGACGTCGAGAAGATCGACGTCTACCGCGATCACATCAACGCCACGCTCAAGGACAAGCCCAACAATTCTCCGGGCCACACGATCAGCGTCGTCATCAGCCCGCAGATGAAGGAGTATTACATCAAGGAGCTGACCGGCAAAGGCGCCGGCAACATCATCGAGGAGAAGGAAGACAACCTCATCGTCCCGGTGATCCTGAGCCTGCTGCCGTGGCTCCTGCTCTTCGCCGTGGCGTTCTTCCTGTTCCGCGGCCTGCGCGGAGCCGGCGGCGGCGGAGGCATGCTCGGCAACTTCGGCCGGTCACGCCACAAGGTCATCTCCAAGGAGATGACCGGCATCACCCTCAACGAGGTCGCCGGAATCCAGGAAGCCAAGGAAGAGGTCGGCGAGATCATCGAGTTCCTCAAGAACCCCAAGAAATTCCAGCGACTCGGCGGCCGCATCCCGCGCGGCGTCCTGCTCATCGGCGAGCCCGGCTGCGGCAAGACGCTGCTGGCCAAGGCCGTCGCAGGCGAGGCCGAGGTGCCGTTCTTCTCCATCTCCGGCTCCGACTTCGTCGAGATGTTCGTCGGCGTCGGCGCCAGCCGCGTCCGCGACCTCTTCAAGCAGGCCAAGGACAATTCGCCCTGCATCATCTTCCTCGACGAGAT
>JAYVTU010000095.1:0-19167 GCA_043788485.1 Planctomycetota bacterium | reverse complement strand
CGGTCGAGGCCGCGGAAGGTCGCGATGGCGCGGCCGATCGCGTCGAAGCTGACGCCGAAGCGGTGCGCGGTGACGGCGGCGGCGCAGGCGTTGTACGCCATGTGCGCCCCGGGCATGAGGCAGTCGAATTCGACGACCACCTTGCCGCGATGGCGGAGCGTGACGTGCTGGTGGCCGTTGGTGGGGATCGTGGCGACGGACCAGTCGGCCTGCGGTGCGAAGCCGATGGTTTCGACGGAGCAGTCGAGGCCCGCGGCGACGTTGTTGCGGTGCGCATCCTCGTGGCCGATGAGCAGCGTGCCGTGCGGCGCGATCTTCTGGGCGAAGGTGCGGAAGCTCTCGATGATCTCCTCGAGGCCCTTGTAGATGTCGAGGTGGTCGGCTTCGACGTTCAGCACGACGGCGTGCATGGGATGGAAATTGTGGAAGCTGCGGTCGTACTCGCAGGCCTCGGCGACGAGCATGTCGTTGCGGCCCGCGCGGGCTCCTCCGCCGATCTGATCGCAGGTGGCGCCGACGATGAAGGTCGGGTCCTGCTCGGTCTGGATGAGGATGTGGGCGAGCATGGAAGTCGTGGTGGACTTGCCGTGCGTCCCTGCGATGGCGACCCCGGTCCGGCCGAGCATGAGCCGGCCGACCATCTGGGCGTACTTGATGACGGGGATGCCACGGCGCTTCGCCTCGGCGACCTCGGGGTGGTCGGCCTTGATGGCGGCGGAGATGACCAGCAGGTCGCACTGGGTCGGGATCGTGTCGGCGGCCTGACGGAGCGTGACGCCAATGCCATCGGCGACCATCGCCTCGATCAGCGGCGACCCGGCGGCGTCGGTCCCGGTGCAGACAGCCCCGACAGAGCGGGCGATGCGGGCCAGGCCCGACATGCCGCACCCGCCGATGCCCACAAAGTGGACGCGCCGGCCCTTGAGCGCCAGCGGCTCATCGGGCTCAAGGGTGATGGGTGTGATCGACACGATGGTGGGCTTTTGGGTCACGTTCAACATGATACGGAATGATCGGCAAGGCGGGCGGGAAAAGGTGAATCGGCGTTGCCCTTCGTTGCGGAGTATACGCGCGATAATTTTAAGAACATCGTTACGAAATTCGACCGTTTCACCGTTCATTTCCCGGTGCACGGCGAGCGGCGGCGCGCATGGACGTGTCGTTGAGCGGGGGAAAATTGTTGCCGCGCCGGTGCGCATGAATGCGACGTGTCGGGGCGATCGGCGGGTGTAAATGACGGTGGCGCCGAGGTTGGAAAAATTTTAGCGTGATGACGATATGGCAAGATGCGCAGCCGCGCCGGTGCGCGCCGCTCCCGGGATGCGCATCTTGGCGCCTTGACGAAATTGCCGGTCCAAGCGGGTGTTATGGCGGTTTTTAAGATGCGCAATGAGCACCTTAGACTGAGTCTCAACGACACATGGAACGGGCACGGGATCGCCGGGCGGTGGTGGAACCCTATTTGGCGATCAACACCACGCTGGTGACCGCGAGGTCGCGTTCATCGGTGACGGTGAAGAAGGCGAGCGTGTAATCGGCCGGGAGCTTGGCGGTGCATTTGCCCTGAAAGACTTCGCTTGGGACATCGTGCCAGGTGCGTTTGTTGATCGGGGAGGTGTCGGTGGTGTAGTGCATGACGGCGGATTTGAGGGCGGTATGCGTGGCGACCTCGGCGATGAGGCCGCCGTCGGGGACGCTGAGGGCGGTGACGTGCGGCAGGGGCTTGGCTTTGTTGAGGTGCGTGTCGACGAACGCCGCGATCTCCGGCGGGGACCAGCCCTCGGCGTGGCCGTGTTTCATGGTCGTCGAGAGGAGGATGTTCTTCTCGCATTTCACCAGGTCGAAGGATTTCATGTAGCTGTCGAGCGGGTAGGCGAAGTCGTTGGTGTCGTTGACGAAGAAGATGGGCGTGGTGCACTCGGCTAGGTAGCTGCTGGGATCGTAAAGCTTCACCCAACGATCGCGGGCGGCGGCGGGCATCTTCGCCATGATGCCCGGCTTCCAGTAGCTGTTTTCGTGGAGGAATCCACAGCCGTAGACGGGCACCGCGGCCTTGAAGCGGTGATCGACGCTTGCGACGATGCACGTCAGGTACCCGCCCCAACTGATGCCGGTGACGGCGGTGCGCTCGGCATCGACACCGGGAAGCGAGCGGATCAGCGAGTGGGCGAGAATGGCGTTGGCGACGGCGTGATAGGACCAATTCTCCGTGACGGGCTCGTCCATGTGGCCGAATTTGGATTCGTCGGACTGATCGGGCCCGCCATCGGGCAGGCGGGCGCGGGTGTTTTTGCCTTCGATGGGCTGCTCACCGCTGAGGTCCATGGCGATCGCGGCGTAACCGCGTTTGGCCCACATCTCGGCCCAGTTCTTGAACGCGCTGCCGCCGCCGCCGTGGAGGAGGACGATCGCGGGGAGGTTTTTGTCTTTCGAGGGGTCACCGGCGAGCGTGCCGGGCGTGGCGTAATATGCGAAGACGTGCGTCGGCTTGCCGTGGAACGGTTCACCGACGTAGAGCAGGGCGCGGATCGGGCTCTTGTCATCGAGCCATGTCACGGCGGGGGCTTGGCTGAGTTTCGTCAGATCCCAGGGCGAAGCTGGGGCGTCGGCGGCGCGGGCTTGCGCGGCGGCACCGAGAAGCACCAGCAGACCTGCGAGACTCAGGATTGTTCGGCGTGTGATTATTGACATGTGCGTTGCACTCCATCAACGAGGCGTGTCGCGTCGAGGAAGCCCTGGACCATGTTGCGGATGGAATAGATCTCGGTGGCGGTGCGGGTCGCTTCGGCGGAGAGGCGGGCGCGGAGGGCGGGGTCGGCGAGGATGGAGCGGCAGGCGGCGAGGAGTGCGGCGGGGTCGCCGTCGCGGTAGAGCAGGCCGTTGGCGTTGTGGCGGAGGGCTTCGATTTCGGGGTTTTGGCCGGCGATGTTGTCGCTGGTGATGACGGGCAGGCCGTAGCCGAACGCGGTGAAGATGCTCAGGCCGATGTTGACGGGGTAGCAGAAGAGCGTGGACGAGAGGGCCCACGGGGCGAGCTGCATTTCCTCGTAGATCGGGCCGGTGAAGAGGATGCGGTCGGCGACACCGGCGGATTGGGCGTGCGCTTTGAGTCGCGCTTCATCGGGGCCGCCGCCGACGATGACGGCTTTGACGCGGGGAAATTCGGCGCTGAGCGATTTCACGGCGTCGATGAGCAGTTCCGTGCGGTTCTCTTCGAGCAGGCGGGAGACGAAGAGGAGCGTGCACGTGGGGTCGAGGTTGTGCTTCTGCTGAAATGCGGCGAGTTCGGCGGGGCGGTCGGTCCAGTGTTTCCGCGCGGCTTGGACGGGGGCCTGATCGATGGCATTCTGCGCGGTGAAGACGTGCTGCGGGTCGAAGTGATATTTGGAGACGAGGCGATCGGCGATGCTGCGCGTGTAGAGCAGGACACCGTCGCCGCGGCGGGCGATGCGGTTGCGCATGTAGGTGCGGAAGGCGGAGTCTCGCTTGGAGTAGCCGTGGCCCCAGAGGATGACGGGGATCCTCGCGGCGCAGGCTTTTTGGATGGCGGGGCGGAGGCTGGTGTAGTGCGCATCCCAGGGGAGGATCACCATCTCGAAGTTTTTGGAGTCCACGACGTCGAGCTGCGCCTGCTGAAACGAGGTGTGAACCGGCCCGAAATTTTTGTGCGTGATCGGCGCCGGGATGAATTTGAATTTCAGTTCATCGGCTGGCGGCGCGGCCCACTGCTGGGTGTCGGCGTAGAGCGTGAGATCGATGCCGGGCTGCTGCGCGAGCAGGTTGAAGACCGGGATGCGGTACTTCGGCACACCAGGTTGGCAGATGGCGATGCGGATCATGGGCGAGAATCTACCAAAAGAACGGGGCCTCGGCGTTTGCCGAGGCCCCGAGTGGAGATCGCGAAGCCGCAAGCGGCGGAAAAAAACTCAGACCGCGGCGGGAGTCGGCTGCTTCATGGCGGCGGCGAGGATCTGGCTCGTCGAGTGGCGCATGATGCGCGGATCGACTTCCTTGCCTTCGAGCAGCGTCTGGCGGACCTGCTTGCCGGAGATGAACACGGGCTTCTCTTCCTTGTGATTTTCCATCAGGTCCACGCGGTTGATCGAATCGTAGTACGCGGCGAAGCCGACCTTGACGGGCTTGACGAGCAGCTCGCCGTTGAGCTTGCCGAAGATTTCCTGCGCATCGAAGTCGCCCCAGATGGCGGTGCCGTCGGCGTAGGGGGCATCGGCGTGTTTGCGGCCGATGATGATGTGGGTGTAGCCCATGTTCTGGCGGTAGATGCCGTGCATGATCGCTTCGGAGGGCCCGCCGTAGAACATCTTGATATCGACGCCGAGGAGCAGGACGCGATCGGGGGCCGACCCGCCGACCTTGGTCCAGAGGGCCTTGTCGGAGTCGCCTTCGCCGAGCTCGCGCTCTTCGATGAGGCGTTCGTAGGTCTTCATGCGGATGGCGGCGTTGACATCGTCGCCCTTGGTTTCGCCGACGAGGGGATTGAGGACGGCTCCGGCGTTCTTGCCTTCACGCAGCAGCGTTTCGAGGCCGTAGACGAGAGCGTATTCGTGGGCGCGGTGAAGCGGGTTGCGGGTCTGGAAAGCGACGACGGCGTCCCAACCCTTCTTGGCCAGCAGAGCGCGGACCTCGGTGGGCTGGAGGACGTACTTACCGAACGCGGGGTTCTTGGGCTGGGGGAGGACGGAGAGCTGGCCGCCGATGAGGTGGGTCTTGTCGGCATCGTTCTTGAGGACCATGTCGGCGCCGGGGTGATCGGTGCGCTCGGTGCCGTAGACAGCCTTGAGGTAGCGGGGCTTGTCCCAGGCGAAGACGGACTGGATATCGAGCGTGGCGACGACTTCACCGGCGGGAGTCGTGAGGGCGACCTTCTGTCCGGCCTTGAGCTTCGCGGCGAACTCGGCGGTGACGGGGAAGCTGAGCGGGATGGTCCACGCGAGCTTCTTGCCATTGACGACGACGACCTTCTCATCGAGGACGCGGTTGAAGACGTCCTGGTTCATCGGCCCGGTGATGGGGCTGAGCGTGCCGTCGGCGATGCGGTAGACGGTCGAGAGGTCCGCGGCGGAGACGGGCACGTGGACGAGGCTGGCGGCTTCGGCCTTGAGCTTGGCGGGGTCGGCGGCGAAGCGGTTGACGAGGCTACCACCGTGCGGAGCGATCAGGTCGGACATTGTTGCGATCCTCAAATAGGGAATAGTGATCGCCGGTCAGACGGGGTCCAAGCCCCGAATCCGGCGGATAGAGGGAGGGGAAATGGTACAGGGTTCGGCGGGGTGTGACAACGCAATCCTGACGATTTGAGGCAGAGAATTCGGCAAAGACCCGCATTCGAACGGTGTGTGGGCAAATCGGATCAGCTCCGATGCCCTTTGCGGGTTCTCAACGGTGCGTGTCAGCGGTCATTGAGGATGTAGCAAAACTCCTCACCGGACTGTGAAACGTGGAAAAGCCCGTAGCCCATGGCTCGGATGGCGCGGTCCGCGTTTTTCGATTTGGCGACGCCGACGCTTGGGAAACGGTGATGGAATTCGATGAGAAGCTGCGTCGGCCGAATCCCGGTCTTGGCAAGGTCTTCGATGACGCTGTATTCCGCGCCCTCGACGTCGAGTTTCAGCAGATCGATGTGATCGTGGCCGAGCTCTTTCATGATCGTGCCGAGTCGCTTGACGGGCGCGGTGACGGATTGGCTGACGGTCTGCGGCCTGTCGAGCATGGTGTAGGAGGCATGCTCCGGGTTCTCGGGGGGATTGAAGGATATCTCGCCGTCAAAATCCGCGATGCCCAGTTCGTGCATGACAAACTTATCGGTGAAGTTCTGCTTCTTGACCCACGCGACGGACTTGGGCGTCGGGTCGAATGCATGGACGGTCACGCCGATCGCCTCGATCAGGGCGATGTCGAACGACGCATCCTCTCCGACACCGAAGCAGTAGACGACGGAATTCTTCTGCAGCAGTTCGGCGACGACGTTCCAGCCTCCGTAGCCTGAGCCGAAACGTTTGTTTGCGCGGCGGCAATCGGGCCTGACTAGGAAATCCTTGCCGCGCAGCGATTGAACGATCCGTCGGGCTTTTCTGACCAGGTTTTTCATTGTCTCTCGTTTTGAGTTTCGACGGCGGGGTCGCGCGGCTCGGGGGGCGACGCCGCCTAATAAGCCGAGCTCGCACTCCCGAGATCCACGGATGGCAAATACTCGGGCTCGGGGTTCGGCAGATCGCGTTTGACCATGTTCTCGAATCGACCGAGCATGATTGCGAAGCCGAAGAGGTAGGGGCTTCCGAGCATGGAGCCCTGCTTGAGGCAGAGGATGAAGCTGACGAGCAGGAGGCCGCCGAGGCTCGCGAGCTGTCCGCGCAAGACCGGCGAATCCTTGACAATGCCGAAGGAGCGTTTGATCGAACGCAAGCTGAGCCCCATGATCGTCGCGAATAGCCCCAAGCCGATGAATCCCTCTTCGCAGAGCACTTCGACGGGGATCATGTGTGGATAGCTCCCCAGCACCGACGGGTCCAGCGATGCGGCGTTCCCGTATCCGATGACCCAGTATTGGGGCATGCTCAGCCACTTCGAGAGCACGGTGGTGGAGTAGGTGACGCGAGAGGATTCGTAGTCGTCCAGAGCATTGTTGGTGTTCCACCGGGCGTCGGTCTCGGCGCTGCGTGAGATCATGACAGCGGTGAAGACGATGATGAGGAGGGTGCCGGCGACCGCCCCGGCGAGCCCGCGGCCGCTGGAGACGGGTCGGCTGACGGGGAGCATGATGAGTCCGGCGAAGAAGGTGCCGATGACCTGTCCGCGCGATCCGCTCTTGAAGATGGCGATCATGCCCAGCCCGACGATTGCCCAGCGGAGGATGAACCACACCATGCCGCCGCGCGGACGGTTGAGCAGCGCCGCGATGATGGCGACGTAGGCGCCGACGGAACCGATGGACAGCGGATTGCCCTGTGTGATCTCGTCTCCGGCGAGTTGGAGAAGTCGGCCCTGGAAATCGCCGGTCAGCACGATGCCCAGCAGGATGATGGCTCCGAAGAAAAGGCTGGAGGTCAGGCCGAAGCCGACCTGTTGCGGGTTGTTGAGCGTCAAGGGGCAGAGCATCACGACGAGGATCAGGTAGGGCGCTGCGAGCTTGTACCAGTGAATCGTCATCTCCGGCGAGAGCGACCAGAAGACGGAGATCAGGCAATAGGCGAAGAGCAGGAGCGTGAGCTTGGCGTTGAGGGGATAATCGCGCAGGGGCCTTTCGCCGCGGACGAAGGTGCCGGCGACGGCGATGGTGACGATGATCGCGATCATCGTGTTGCAGATGAAGGAGTGGTTGGCCAGGAATGCCGAGACGGTCTGTCCCATCTGCTGCAGCGCGTACATGACGATGACCGCGGCGAGGCCGACGCCGGGGCGGAAGAACGCGAGGGCGGCCATGCCCAGGACGCAGAAGATGTAGAGGCTCAGCACGACGATTGACATGACGCGTCCATTATCGGGGAGGGTTCGGGAGCTTTAATTCTCGAACGTGATGAGCTAATCGGCGGTTATTCTAGGAACGCTGCATTTAACGAGCCACCCCCGGAATAAAGTCCGGGGGTGGCGGTTAGGGTAGAGGTGTCGGGCTCAGTCGCCGATGGCGATGGTGGGGGAGGTCGAGAGGAAACTGGTCGTGCCGTTCCACCAGTTGGCGGTGGAATCGAAGGACTGGTCTGCTCCGCCCCAGATCACGGCTCCGGTCGCGTTGGCGCCCAGCGTCTTGAGCTGGAAGTTCCAGTAATCCAGGGGGATGTACTGGTTGCCGACGGTCGGGTTGCTGGGAGCGTACTGGGGGCAGAGGACGGGATAGACGGGCTTGTTGTACTGACGGGCCTGGATGATGTTGTTGATCGCGTAGTTCTGCCAGCCGGCCTGGTCCTCGTAGAAGGTGTAGAGCGAGGGGAAGACAGTGTCGACTTTGGCGGCGACTTCCTGGAGTGCGGCGTTCTTCTTGATCCAGTAGTCGTAGTCGGTCCATCCGATTCCGCGGGTCTTCTGCTGAGCGAGGTAGACCTTGCCGCCGGGCATATAGTCCGGTTGTGCGGCCCAGTAGGAGCGGATGGGCAGGATCATGTAGAACCCAAACTTCACATTGGGGTTGCCGGCCCGGACGGCGTCGGCGACGGCGCAGAGCTTGCGGACCGTGTCGGGCATGCCCTTCAGGGTCGTTGACCAGCACTCGATGTCGATGGCGACGAGCTGATCGGTCGGCCAGGTCGCGGCGCGGGCCTTGATCTGGTCGATGTTGGGCTCGGTGCGGTCCTCACCGGGCAGCCAGATCTCGCTGGAATAGACCATCTTGAAAGGCTTGAGGGCGGGCAGCGGATAGGTGGGCTTGTCGGTGTAGAGGGTGGCGTCGGAGATGGTGAACGCCGAGGCCGGCGCGGGCGCCGGGGTCGTGTCGATCGTCGGAGAGATCGACGGGCTGGTCGGCGTGGTCGTGGTCACCGGATCGGTTGTGGTGGTGGTCGGAGCGGTCGTGGTCGTTGTGGGCGGAGGAGTAGTGGTTGTGGTGGTGGTGGTGGTGGTGGTGGTGGTAGGCGCCGGCGCGGGGTCGGTGGTCGTGGTGG
Organism: Planctomycetota bacterium; assembly: GCA_043788485.1. Taxonomy (GTDB): domain Bacteria; phylum Planctomycetota; class Phycisphaerae; order Phycisphaerales; family Zrk34; genus JAYVTU01. The sequence goes on along the minus strand of JAYVTU010000095.1, from coordinate 10,555 downwards.
TTGCTGGCGGCGTGGTTGCTGTGGTCGTCGGTGCCGGATTGGTCGTCGTGGTGGTCGTGGGCGGGGGAGTTGTCGTCGTGGTGGTCGGCGCCGGATCGGTGGTCGTGGTGGTCGTAGGCGGAGGAGTTGTCGTCGTGGTCGTAGTCGGGGGTGGCGTGGTGGTTGTCGTCGTAGGCGGAGGAGTTGTCGTCGTGGTCGTGGTCGGGGGTGGCGTGGTGGTTGTAGTCGTGGTCGGGGGCGGCGTTGTGGTGGTGGTTGTGGTCGGCGGTGTGGTGGTCGTCGTCGTGGGCGGCGGAGTGGTGGCGGGGACGATCTTGACGAGGCCGATGTTGCGCGTCAGATCGGACTGCTTGCCGTTGACGTTGGTCTGCGACGTCATGCCCGTGGCCGGATCGACGCTGCTACCGCCCGATACCAGGGGGCTCAATTGGTAACCGGAGGGCTTGTAGACGCGAATGCGGTATTTGCCGAGGGAACTGGGGAACTGGTAAACGCCGGCGGCGTTGGTTCGCGTGAAAGCGACGACGCTGCCCGTACTGTCGACCAGCCCGATTGTCACGCCGGTCGTAAAGACCGGTTCGCCGGATTGCTTGAGACCGTCGGCGTTGGTGTCCTGCCACACCGTGCCGCTGAAGGTTGTGTCACCGGCCTGCGCCGTCGCAGTCAGCGAGAGGCCTGCCAGCAACGTCAGGGTTGCAGCGATCAGTTTCTTCTTGGCCACCTTTGTCTTGCTCACGGCGTTCTCCTCGTCAATGGATGCTTGTAGTTTTCCCCGAACCCTCTATTTCACGGATATAACCAAATGTGGAGCCAACCCGATTTGACTCTTTCCCCTAATTTTCCTGCCCGGGTTATCCCGCATATCCGGCCTTCAATGCCCTGCCGGCACATTCTCGGACCCGCCTCTGGCGACAGGTCCATCTCTCAAGTGTCGGCAGGAGATTGGTGTGGGTTTAAAATCTCTTGGTGGCACGGCGCTGGCCCGTCACGCCGACGGCGAACTCTGTGAACTCGGTGCAGCCGGTCGCCGAAGCGTCAGCAATACAAACAACCCCGCCGTTGCGATCCCAAACACGACGATCCGCTTCACTCCGAAGCTCGTCGTCCAGAAGTTCGGCTTCGTCCACCGCAGATCCTCGAACTTGAGACCCGTCATACTCGACACCGCCGCCGCGAATGGTGCAGCATCGTGGCTTCGCCGATCGACCAGAGCCCGCGTCGAGATCTTGCGCACCAATAACCATTCCCCGTCCGACGTCCGCGCCACGATCCATTTCTCCTCTTCCGGCCACGTCCCATACTCCACCACGTCGCGCACCAGCACGCCCTTCTCCTCTTCAAGCCCCGCCGCCGCCGAGCTCCCGTGCGCCAGCAACGCCGGCTCCGACCCGCGACCGATCAGATGCACCGCGCCGTTCACCTTGTAGTGGTACGTCTGCGGCCAAACATAAAGCCCCGCGACAATCGCCGCGTATACAAGGATCACCAGGATGCGTTTCGTCATATTCATCGTTTGCAGTTCCATCTTATCGGCCGGACCATTCCCCAAACCGCATCTAACCCGTCAGCCATCGATCGCCGATTTTCGGTTATCGTGACCCCGCCTCTCCCACGCAACGAAAAAGGCCTTCGCGGATGCAGATCGTCCACGTGATTCGCCAGCTTGACCCACGCACCGGAGGACCGCCCGTCGTCCTCCTCGAGCTCGCCGCCGCGCAGGCCGCGCTCGGTCACGCCGTCCACGTCGTCTACGGCCAGGTCCCCGAGCATCTGCCCGACATCCAGAAGCTGCTCAACCAGATCCCCGGCACCGCGGCGCTCAAACTCCACCCGCTGTCCGACGCGTCCGGCCGATCGCAATCCGCCAACGAAGCCACTCAGATCATCACGCAACTCGCCGCCGCAGGCCCGACCGTCGCGCACCTGCACGGCGTCTGGGAACCGATGCTCGCCAAAGTCGCCTCCGCCATGCGGGCCATCCAGCAGCCCTACGTCATCTGCCCGCATGGCCTGCTCGATCCCTTCAGCCTCAGCCAGAAACGCTGGAAGAAAATCGTCGCCATGACCGTCTTCGCACGCAAGATGCTCAACGGCGCCGCGTTCCTCCACGCGCTCAACAGCGATGAGCGCCAGCTCCTCGCGCCGCTCGGTCTCAAGTGCCCCGTCGAGATCATCCCCAACGGCATCCAGCCCGGCGTCTGGCAATCGCTCCCGCCACGCGGCTCGTTCCGCGCCAAGATCCCCGCCGCCGCGGACCGCAACTTCTTCCTTTTCCTCGGCCGGCTCCATTTCAAGAAAGGCCTCGACATCCTCGCCGAGGCGTTCGCGCTCTACGCCAAATCCGGCGGCACGATGGACCTCGTCGTCGCAGGCCCCGATGACGGCGCGCTGACCGATCTCCGTCAGCGCATCGCCGCACACAAACTCGAATCTCGCATCCACATCGTCGGCCCCCTCTACGGCCCCGAAAAACTCGCCGCCTTCGCCGACGCCTCCGCATTCGTCCTCACCAGCCGCCAGGAAGGCTTCAGCATCGCCATCACCGAAGCCCTCGCCGCCGCGCTCCCAGTTGTCATCAGCCCCGAGTGCCACTTCCCCGAAGTCGCCGCTGAAAACGCCGGCCTCATCGTCCCACTCGACCCCGCCTCAACCGCCCGCGCCCTCACCCAAATCTCTACCGACCCCACCGCCGCCAAGCACATGGGCGAAGCCGGCCGCGGCCTCGTCTACCAACACTACACCTGGCCCAAAATCGCCGAGCGCAGTATTGAGTTGTATCAACGGGCATTGGCAAAATCTTGAAGACTGTGGAATGACGAATTACGGCTTCACGCCGTACTTGTCGCGCAGAAGCGTCGGCACGTCCACGCCGGCGCTTTTAGCCTGGCGCTCGATCTCGTAGATCTTCGCGTCGACGAGGAATCGATACCAACCGGCCTGGAGCGTGTGGAAGACCAGCGCGGGTTTGCCGTCGAGGAAGCCGAGCCGCACGAAGTAGCGGAAGAGGAAGTACATCACGGGGCGGACGAACGCCGGGACGCGCGCGTAAACATTCTGCTTGAGCCAGCGGCGGGCGCCGGCCTGTTTGTTGGAGGCGAGTTCCTCTTTGTCCATGCCGTGACGCAGGCGGAGCATGTCGATCGCCTCGCGCGTGGCGTAGCTGTTGTGCTTCGCGGTCCACCACGTCAGGTCGTTGAGATTCTCATCGACGATGTCGTGATCGAAATGGACCGTCCGCCCGTCTGCGAGCTGGATGTGTTCGTCCATCCAGCGCTGCTCGCAGGTGCCCTTGCCGGTGCGCCAGATGCGGAGCAGCACGGTCGGGTAGTACCCGCCTCGGCGGATCCACCGGCCCATGAAATGCACGCGCCGGTTGAAGTTCACGCCCGTCACATCCGCCGGCAGGCTGCCGAGCTTCCGCTCGATCTCCGCGGCGAGCTCGGGCAGAACGTACTCATCGCAGTCCATGCGCATCGTCCACGCTGTGTCGATCGGCGCGTTCTGCAATCCCCAGTTGAGCTGCTGGGCGTAGTTGACCCAGGGATGCTCGAGGACGACGGCTCCGAGCGATTCGGCGATCTGCCGCGTGCCGTCGGTCGAGCCGCAGTCGATGAGGAAGATGCGCTTGGCAAAGGGCGTGAGGCTGCGGATGCAGCGCTCGACGTGCAGCTTCTCGTTGAAGGTCAGGATAATGACGGAGACGTCAGCCATGGCTCTATCTTCGGTCAAACTACTGGGTTAACTTGCCCCGTCAACCACTGTTGGACGCATTTTTCGGCAATCGGGGACTGGCGGAATGAAGCGGATCACAGATGATCCCTTCACCCAACGGCCCTCGCGCCGCGCCGGTGCGCAAGAACGCGTCGCAGCGTAACCTCGGCCTTCACGCAAGTCTCGGTGGCATCGACACGCAAAAATTTTCGAGAATATTTTCGGCCCCCGGGTCCAGGTCGCCGTTCCGGTGCGCGCACCGGCTTCCATTTTCCGGTCGATTTTCGGGATTCAAGCCAACAAAAAGGCGGCACGAGCGTTGGCCATGGGTGTCGGTAGGTCGAGGTGGGCAAATCACATGAGAGGCCATCGCGTGATAAGCAGCAAGTCAATCGCAGTCGCGTTCCTGGTTCTCTTCGGAACGCTCGACATGAAGCAGGCGCTGGGCGACACCGCGCCGGCGAAGCCCAACATCATCTACATCCTCGCCGATGACATGGGCTACAACGATCCCGGCTTCATGGGCAGCAAGGATCTCCGCACTCCCAACCTCGACAAGATCGCGCAGGGCGGGACCATCCTCCGCTCCTTCTACGTCCAGCCCGTTTGCTCGCCGACGCGGTCGACCATCATGACCGGCCGCTACACCGCGCACACCGGCGTCTACACCATCGTCAGGCCCGGCGCACATTGGGGCCTGCCGCTCAACGAGCGCACGCTCCCCCAGGCCTTGCACGAAGTCGGCTACGAAACCGCCATCACCGGCAAGTGGCACCTCGGCGAGTTCGAGGAAGCGTACCGCCCGATGCACCGCGGGTTCGATCACCAATACGGCCTGTGGTTCGGCGCGATCGATTACTTCACCCACATGCGCGATGGCACCCGCGATTGGCACCGCGACGATGAGCCTTGCAAGGACGAAGGCTACTCGACGCACCTGATTGCCAAGGAAGCCTGCCGCCTCATCCGCGAGAAGGGTCCCAATAAACCGCTCTTCCTCTATCTGCCGTTCAACGCCGTGCACGCACCGCACCAGGTTCCCGCGGAATACACCAAGCCCTTCGACAAGCTCAACGGGGTTCGCAAGACCTACGCCGGAATGGTCGCCGCGATGGACGAGGCCGTCGGCCAGGTCCTCGCCGCGCTCGACGAAAAAGGCATCCGCGACAATACGCTCATCATCTTCTCCAGCGACAACGGCGGCCCGTCGCCGGGCAAGGTCACCGACAACACGCCGCTCCGAGCCGGCAAGGGCACCATCTACGAGGGCGGTGTCCGCGTCTGTGCGTGTGTGAACTGGGCCGGCCACATCCCCGCAGGCAAGACCGTCAACGAGCCGCTCCACTCCGTCGATTGGTTCCCGACACTCGTCAAGCTCGTCGGCGGCAACGTGGATTCGAAGCTCCCGCTCGACGGTCTGGACATCTGGCCCGCGCTCACGCAGGGCGCCAAGTCCCCGCACGACGCGATCCTCCTCTGCGGCACCCGGCCCACGAGCTACGCCCTCCGCGCCGGCGACTGGAAGCTGCTCGTCGGCGCCAGCGAAAAAGACGCCGAGGAAAACGAGGACACCGACCACAAGGAAGACACCGCCGCCTTCAAGCACGTCGAACTCTACAACCTCGCCACGGACATCCACGAAAAAAACAACGTCGCCGCCGCAAACCCCGACAAGGTCAAAGAGCTCAGCGCCCGCGTCTCGGCCATCATGAAGACCGCCGTCCCGCAGCCCGCTGCCGGTGTCGGCGCGCTGGGCGGCAAGAAAAATAAGTAATATCCCGGCGCGCGCGATCAAAATAAAAGTGACGAGCCCTCAAGGAAATCAAGGAATCCCGACATGAAAAAGAACGTGATCCTCATTGCCATCGCTCTGCTGCTTTCGCCGCTGACCGCGATGCGGGCCGCCGATGCGCCGGCCGCCGGTGCCGCGCCCGCGCCCAAGCTCAACATCGTCTTCCTCCTCGCCGACGACCTGCGCCCCGACTGCCTGGGCGTCCTGGGCCATCCGATCGTCAAGACGCCCAACATCGATAAGTTGATGGAGAACGGCTTCATCTTCCGCAACGCCTACACGCTCGGCGCCAACACCGGAGCCGTCTGCCTGCCCAGTCGCACCATGATCCAGACCGGCCAGTGCTACCTGCACGGTCGCACCGATACCCCGACGCTTGCGCAGACCATCAAGGCCGCCGGCTACGCCTCGATCCGCAGCGGCAAGTTCGGCAACAACCCCAACGAGCTTGACAAGGATTTCGACGTCCATGTCGACGGCGGCGAGGACGCGAAGGGCAACGCCGACAACATCATTAATTTCATCGGTCAGCACGCCGGCAAAAAGCCGCTCTTCCTCTACTTCGCCCCCCACGAGCCGCACGATCCGCAGCACGCCACCGAAGCCTTCTACAACATGTACAAGGCCTCGGACATTCCTATGCCCGTGAATTTCCTGCCCTATCACCCCTTCGACAATGGCGACATGCGCGTCCGCGATGAGAAGACTCTGCCTTGGCCCCGCACGCCGGAGAACGTCGGTGGCAAGCTCGCCCGCTATTACGCATCCGTCTCCTACTTCGACCAGCAGGCCGGCCGCATCATCGACGCACTCAAAAAAGCCGGACAGTTCGACAACACCATTTTCATCGTCGCCGGCGACAACGGCCTGGAACTCGGCGAGCACGGCCTGCTCGGCAAGCAAAACGTCTACGAGTTCGGCGGCATGCACGTCCCCCTCATCTTCGCCGGCCCCGGAATCAAAAAAGGCGAGACGCATTCCTTCGCTTACCTCATGGACATCTACCCGACCCTCTGCGAACTGACCGGCACGCCCGTCCCCGAGAAGCTCGACGCCAAGAGCCTCGCCCCCATCATCGCCGGCACATCGCCCAAGGTGCGCGACTACATGTTCAATTCCTATCTGAGCTGCCAGCGCTCCATCCGCGACGACCGCTGGAAACTCATCCGCTATCCGCTCATCAACAAAACCCAGCTCTTCGACCTGCAGAACGATCCGCACGAGATGAACGACCTGGCCGACAAGCCCGAGAGCGCCGCGAAGATCGCCGAGTTGATGGAGGTTCTCAAAAAGCAGCAGGAGCACTACGGCGACAAGGCGCCGCTCGTGGTCGCCAACCCCCACGAAGCCGCCTGGTCCCCGGGCGCCGCCACCGGCGACGGTGACGCGAGGCCCGGCAGGGGCAGGGGCAAGAAATAACAATTGCCCGCGATTTGCAGCCAAAAGACCGCGTGTTAACATGTCCCGGTCGCCGGGTTTGGGGACCCGGAATCGGGTCTAAGAACACTTCAAATCAGGACGATTTATATGTCTTTCAGCGTGACCTGCGAAAAATGTTTGAAGGTTCTCAAGGTTCCCGACAGCGCCGTGGGCAAGAAGGGCCGTTGCCCGCAATGCGGGACGGTAATGGAGCTCAACGCCCCAGCCTCGGCCGCCGCGATCCCCGCGGCGGTGTTCGCGCCGCCGGATAATGAGGTCTACGACGCCGAGCAGGTCGCCGACTCCGGCGCAGCCCCGGCGACCGACGGTGAACGCAAACCCTGCCCCGCGTGCGGCGAGATGATCGTCAAGGGTGCGATGAAGTGCCGCTTCTGCGGCGAGATCTTCGACAAGACGCTCAAGAGCACGGCCAACGACGCCGAACTCGCCGACCCCGGCACACGACTTGTCGCGGTGATCCTCGATGGATTGGTCGCGGTTGCCGCGGCACTTCCGGGAGTGATTGTCATTTTCGCCACGCTGAGTGGCGGATCACACAACGACCCGCCCTTGGCGGGCATCCTGTTGGCGGTGTTCGGTGTTGTCGCGCTGGCGATCTATCAGATGGTCCTGCTCTCGACCAAGGGGCAGACGCTGGGCAAGGGTTGGATGAAGGTGCGGGTCGTCAAATACACCGACGGTTCGCCGGCGGGTTTCTTCGGTGCCGTGTTCATGCGGTCATGGGTCCCCGGATTCATCGGCAACATCCCCATCGTCGGCTTCATCTTCGCCATCGCCGACCCGCTGTTCATCTTCGGCGCCGAACACCGCTGTCTCCACGACCAGATCGCCGGCACGAAGGTGATCAAGGTCTGAAGAATCTTCCCGCCGCTTGAGGCTTGGCGCTCCGAGATATCGTTCGTACTCGACACTCGATTTTCGAGTACAAAAAAAGGCGGGGAGCGCTAGGCCGCAAGCGGCAAGGCAAAAGGCGCGGGCTTTTAGAACCGGACAAATCCCAGGATGGTGAGTCCGTTGACGGCGATCTGGCCGACGACTTCGGAGTTGATGTCGGCCAGGACGCGCATGGTTCGGCCGTTGAGGCCGTGCGGGCCGCCCTCGTTGCCGTAGAGCAGTGAGAAGATTTCGAAAGCCGGCTGCTGGCCATCGGTCCAGGTCAGGGTGAGTGTGCCGGTTTCGAAGGGAGACGATTCGTTGTTGCGATAGTCATAGGTGCCCTGGCGGCCGTTGCCGTCGATGAAGTTTCCAAGTTTGTGGCTCGGGCCGCTGGCGGTGGCGCTGTCGCCGGCCCCGGCGTGCTCGCCGGAGAAGGTGACCTTGTCGCCGATGTCGGACGCGAGAACGGCGGGGATGCTCGGCGTGAATGCGCTGCCGACGGTCGTGACGTTGTTGCCCACGATGTCGCCGCCGGCGGCCGTGGTCGGCGTGATGGTGATCTCGACATCGTAGAGCACGCCATTGATGAGCAGCAGCGGGACGTTGAAGACGACCTTGACGGTCTTGGTGAAGCCGGCCTTGACGGAGAATTTGATGCCATCGACCGTGAGAAGCGGGACATCGGGATGGCCGGCGGCTTTGGCGACGAGTGTGACGCCGGTCGCGCCGATCGCGGCGACGTTGCCGTTGTTGAAGACGGTGAATGAAACAACGGCCTTGGCTCCCGCGGGAATATTGGCCGCAGCGGTGACGGTCGCCGCGGTGATGCCCAGGTCGGCGAAGGCGGCGCTCAGCGTGTAGATGTCCGTGCCGATGACGGTGTTATTCGCCTCATCGGTCTCGGCCAGCGTGTCGCCGGTATCGAACACGGCGACGACCTTGTAATCACCGGCGGGGACGGCGGCGTCGAGCGTGAGCTTGCCGGTCAGCGTCTTGCTCTTCGTGGCCAGAAGTGAAGCGGACTGATTGGCCAGCGTGCCGATCGCAATGTCGCCGGACGCATCGTTGTCGGCATTCGCGGCGGGGCGGAGGAAGAAGGCGACGTTGATCTTCGACGTCGGGATTTTGACGGTGCCGCTGTTGGTGAGCGTGAGCTTGACGGTTCCCTTGTTGATCACGCCCTGGACGAGCTGGAGATTCATCGACGGCTTGGCCATCGTGCCGCTCAGGTCGTAGTCGGGCTGATTGATGGGAAGCGCCGCGGGGCTCGCGATGTCGTTGTTGGCTTCATCGCCTTCGGCGTTCTTGTTGTTGGCATCGATGCGTGCGATGAGGAAGACGTCGCCGGCGTCCATGCCCGGCGAGAGCTTGATCTTCTTGAAGATGAGGTCCTTGAACGCCGCGGGCTTGAGCGTGCCGAGCTTGGCGGTGGCGACCTTCGTGTCGACGAGCGTATCGAGGACGTTGTCGGTGGAGAGGAAGATGTCAACGGAGGAGCCGGCGAGGGCGTTGACATCGCCGTCGTTCTGGACGCGTAGCGTGACGGCGGGCATCGTCGTGCCGGAGAAGACCGCGGGGAGCAGGTCGAGCCCGGTCCACGATCCGGTGAGGTCCGCGGCGAGCAGTGTGCGGGATTCGAGCGGCTCGAGGCTGACGTGACGATGCGGCAGCGCGCGAGCGGTACGCGCAGCGGGCGAAGCGGCCCGCGCGCGATTGGTGCGAAGTGTACGGAGAATCTGCACCCAGCGTGATTGGCTCGTACCCATGTGGTGTCCCCTTTCCTGAAAAGATTTCCCGGCTCAACTCGCGGCCTAACGGCGACGAAACCATACCCGACCGCAAGTCGGCATTGTAATCAGTGGCGGCGGGAAGGGGTTAATTAAATTGTGAAAATCTTAATTAAAAGGTGTCAGGTACCGTTTTTGACGATTGGTGTTGTGCGTATTAACCTAGGGGATGGGACGATCACCTCGAGTGGATGTGGCCGGATACGCATATCACGTTCTGAACCGCGCCAACGGCCGGATGCAGATATTCGACGACGCGGGGGACTACGAGGCTTTCGAGCGTGTACTGAACGAAGCGGTGGAGCGGACGTCGATGCGGCTGCTGTCTTATTGCGTGATGCCCAACCACTGGCACTTGGTGGTCTGGCCCCGGGAAGACGGTGACCTGTCCCGCTTTGTCGGCTGGCTCTCGCTAACGCATACGCAGCGCTGGCACGCGCACCGCCGCACGGTTGGCTACGGCCACGTCTACCAGGGCCGCTACAAATCATTCGTCATCGAGCGTGACGAACACCTTTTCACCGTGTGCCGGTACGCCGAGCGGAACGCGATGCGTGCGGGGATGGTGGAGCGTGCCGAGCTGTGGCGATGGTCGAGCCTGTGGCGCTGGGTGGAGGGCGATGCGGCGAGTCGGGCGCTGCTAAGCGATTGGCCGACAGCCGACGGGAAGCGGCCACGCAACTGGCTGAGCACGGTCAACCGGCCCGAGACCGCCGCGGAACTCAAAGATCTGCGACGCAGCGTCGAACGCAGCCAGCCCTACGGCGGTGCTTCGTGGACGAACCGGATGATCGCGCAACTGGGCCTGGAATCCACCGCACGACCGAGAGGAAGGCCGAGGCGTGAAAACGGTACCTGACACTAATGGCATTAAGTTAGACGGATTTTCTCTGTAATTTAAGGGCTTTTCGCAGCACGTGGCGTGGCCTGTTCAGTAGCTTGTGGGGCT
>JAYVTU010000094.1:0-23339 GCA_043788485.1 Planctomycetota bacterium | reverse complement strand
GTCCATTGTTCGTCCGTGATCTCGTGTCGTCGCATCGCCCGACCTCCGTGTCGTTCCACGGTGTATCGGCGCGAGGAGGAGTTTTCAGACAGAACCTAGCAGGAAGGGGCGACGTTTGTGGGCATGAAAAAACCCCGCGTGTGGGCGGGGCTTGGGAGGCAGGCCGGGGTTTGAAGCCGGGAAGTGGAAATACCCCCTGGGGGAGTCGAACCCCCGTTCACGGACTGAGAATCCGCTGTCCTGGGCCACTAGACGAAGGGGGCACACGGCGAGGGCCGTGGTCAGTGGGCGGGATATTGTACGGGGGAATGAGGGGGCGTCAACCGCGTGGTTGGTGAGGATGGATGCGGGGAATGCATAGTGGGTGGGCGTTGGCTTGGGGGTGGGGAATCGGATAGGTTGGCGTCACAGCGGTCGGCCGGTCGCGCGGACAGGTGATATAGAAGGCCCGGCTGACGGAAAGACCTTGAGCGGCCTCCATGTTCGTCTCGCAAGCGCACTCTTCCAGGCAGCAATCGCGATTGGCTATCACGCTCGCCTGGGTGGCGGGCTATACGAACATCATCTCGATCATGGCGTGTGCGACGGTGACGTCGCACGCATCGGGGACGACGAGCAACCTCGGCAGGGAGCTTGCGGAGGGCACGTGGGGAATGGCGGGTTGGGCACTGTTCGCGTTGGTGACGTTTTATGCGGGGGCGGTGATCTCGGGCGTGAGCATGGAGATCGGGCGGCGGCGTGGGTGGGAATCGATCTACGTGATGCCGATGATGATTGAGACGGTGCTGCTGGCGTGCTTTGCCGGTGGGCTGGAGATTTATGGGCCGCGTGTGTCGGAGATTGGCGTGACGATCTATTGGATTGTCGGGTGCGCCGCGGCGGCGATGGGCCTGCAGAATGCGACGATCACGCGTATCTCCGGCGGCGTGATCCGCACGACGCACGTCACGGGCGTGCTGACGGATCTGGGCTCCGAAACGGCTCACCTCGTTGCCGAGCTATTCGATGGTAAGGCGCGTGAGCAGCCTAATATCCTGCACTTCTACCGGCACAACCCGGCGGCACTGCGGCTGCTGCTGCTGGCGTCGATCCTGGGCAGCTTCGCGATCGGCGCGTACATTGGCACGCTGATCTATCTCCACAGCCCGCGGTTGGCCATGTTCCCGCCGGTGCTGTTCCTGGTCTGGATCATCTATCAGGATGTCACGCGGCCCATCGCCGAGATCCTGCCTTCGCACGAGGCGGGCGGCGAACTGGCGGGCATCGAGCTGCCCGATTCGCTGGCGATCTACCACCTCCGCAAAGACCCGACACGGCGAGGCAAGGTGCAGCGGCTGCCCAATCTGGTGGCGTGGTCGGAGCGGTTACCGACTACGACCCGCGTGGTGATCCTGGATCTGGCAGAGATGATGCAGGTGGACGGCAACACCACGATGGAGCTGCGTGCCCTGCTCGCTGCGCTGGCCCGGCGCGGCAGGCAGCTGGTGATCGCGGGCCTGAACAATGAGCAGTTTCAGAAGCTGCACACCAATGGCGCCGCGGACCTGATCGAGTCGGCGAAGATATGCCCGGATTTGGAACTGGCGATTGCGCAGGGATTGAATCTGGTGCATGAATCACGCGAGAGTGAAACTACATGATCGAGATCGATGTGCAACGCTACGGTTCCGCGCTCGCCCCGCTGCTCCGGCCACGGGCGATGACGCTGATCGTGGGAAGGCCCAACGAATCCGCCCGGGCGCAGCTCGATGAGCTGACTACTGCGACTGCCTTTGCGCCTCACCGCATTACCAACCTCGATATGGCGAACGCTGCTCTCGCGGGCCTTTGGCTCTATCACGATTACTTCGAGCAGTCGCACAACATCAGCCAGGACCTCGCCACGTCCACCGGCAGCTACTGGCACGCGATCCTGCACCGCCGCGAGCCGGACTATTACAACGCGAAGTATTGGTTCGCACGCGTCGGGCAGCATCCGATTTACAAGTCACTGCGGATCGACGCGGCGGAACTCGCCCGGCACAGTGAAGTGCCGCAGGTGGAATTCACGCTGCGCGAGCCGTGGGATCCCACGGCGTTCGTCGATCTCTGCGAGCAGGCGGTCGGCACCGGCACATCGATGGAGATGCTCGCCGAGCAGGTCCAGCGGGCGGAGTGGTGGATGCTGTTCGACTATTGCTACCGCCACGCGATCGGGCAGTGATCACTCCGCCGCCAGATGCCGAGCCTGTCGCTGCGGCGCGAGGATCGTTTCACCACGCGGCTTGAATGAGCGGTCGCCGACGTGCGTGCGCAGGAACTCCGGGCGATATTTCAGGCCATTGACCGATTCCAGGTCCGCGGCCATCGCCTCCGCGACGGCCGCCGCATCACGTCCCGCCGTTTCGGTCATCCACTGAAACAGCGATTCGGCGAGCTTCGGCAGTGCGATGCCATGCGTGCGCCCGAGCTTGGCGTAGAGCCAATCGGTCAGCGCGAGCATCGCGGCGAAGGGCGAGCTATCCGCCCAGATCATCGGACAGGTCCGGACGAAGTTGCCGCTGTTGCCGATGAGGTCCCAGAAGCGTGCGACGCGCCGCATGCGCTGCATCCCGGCGAAGTCGATCGCACCCGTCGATAACACCTCATACGGCGGGCTCGGGCTGTAGACCATCTGCCACTGCGTGTCGTGCCGCACGATCGGTGTGCCGCGCAGTCGCTTGAGGATGCCCAGTTGAATCTCCTGCGGCCCAAGCGAGACGAGCCGATCAAATCCCTCCGCGAAGCTCACCACATCCTCGCCCGGCAGCCCCGCGATCAGGTCGGCGTGGACATGCACACCCGTGCTGCTCCGCAGCCAGCGCAGGTTCTCCTCGATCTTCGCGTTGTCCTGCTTGCGGCTGATCCGCTCGGCAATCGTCTCATTAAACGTCTGCACGCCCACCTCGAACTGCAGCACTCCCGGCGGAAACCGCGCGATGATCTCCCGCAGCTTCTCGGGCAGCCGATCAGGGATCATCTCGAAGTGCACGAAGAGCCCAGGCGAATAACGCTCCAGGAAGAAGCGCAGGATCGCGCTGCTGAACGCGAGATTGAGATTGAACGTGCGATCGACGAACTTGAACCGTCGCAACCCGCGGTCCAGCAGCTTCTGCATCGCCGCGAGGAACGGCTCCAGCGGAGCGTTGCGCACCGGAACCTCCAGCGAAGACAGGCAGAACTCGCAGCTGAACGGACACCCGCGCGACGCCTCCACATACACCACCCGGTGCGCCAGATCCTCATCGGTGTAGCAATCGTACGGCAGCGCGAGTTGAGTAAACGTCGGCAGCGCCGCCGCAATCACCCCACGCGGCACCGCCTCCCCCGCCATCAGCTTCCCGCACAGCTCCCCAAACGCAATGTCCGCTTCTCCCGTGATCGTGTAATCCGCGAGCTTCACAATCCGCTGCTGATCCGTCTCGAAGCTCACCTCCGGCCCGCCGATGATCACGATGATGTCCGGCCTCACACGCTTGAGGTCCGCGATGAGCCGCTCGCTCTGCTCCGCATTCCAGATGTAGACGCCAAGGCCCACAATCCGCGGATTCTCCGCGAGGATCGCCTCGAGCACATCGAGCCCGCGCTGGTTGATGTCAAACTCCCGGATCGCCGCCCGCTCGCGCAGCCCCGCCGGCAGATTCGCCATGAGATAGCGCAGCGCGAAGGACGCGTGAATGTACTTGGCGTTGAGCGTGGTCAGCACGATCTCGGGCATAGGCCACAGTGTAGCGTTCCCCCGCCGTGGCACGCCCGCCGCAGCCCCACTAAACTACGGGTCTCATGACCACGACCACCGCCCCCACCGTGCCCGATTCCCATGGCCGCTTCGGCGACTTCGGCGGAATCTACGTCCCCGAAACCCTCATGGCCGCGCTCCGTGAGCTCGACCGCGAATACGCCAAGGCCAAGGCCGACCCCGCATTCCACGCCCAGCTCCAGCACCTCTGGACCCATTACGTCGGCCGCCCCACTCCGCTCTATCACGCCACACGCCTCACCTCCCACACCGGCGGCGCCCAGGTCTGGCTCAAGCGCGAGGACCTCGCTCACACCGGCGCCCACAAGATCAACAACACGCTCGGCCAGGGCCTGCTCTGCCAGCGCATGGGCAAGAAGCGCATCATCGCCGAGACCGGCGCGGGCCAACACGGCGTGGCCAGCGCCACCGCCGCCGCACTGCTCGGCCTCCAGTGCGACGTCTACATGGGCGTCGAGGACATGCGTCGCCAGCGACCGAATGTCGTCCGCATGGGACTGCTCGGCGCCCGCGTCATCGGCGTCGAGTCCGGCAGCAAGACGCTCAAGGACGCCACCAACGAAGCCATGCGCGACTGGATGGGAAGCGTCGAGCACACCCACTACATCATCGGCTCCGTCGTCGGCCCGCACCCGTTCCCCATGATGGTCCGCGACTTCCAGTCTGTCATCGGTCGTGAAGCCCGCGAGCAATCCCTCACGCAGATCGGCCGGCTCCCCGATGCCGTCGTCGCCTGCGTCGGTGGCGGGTCCAATGCCGCCGGCGCGTTCTACGCCTTCGTCCCCGACAAGTCCGTCCAGCTCATCGGCGTCGAAGCCGGCGGCCGCACCACCGCCCCCGGCCAGCACGCCGCATCGCTCTCGCTCGGCTCGCCCGGCGTGCTGCACGGTTCGATGAGCTATGTGCTGCAGGACCCCGATGGCCAGACCGCCGATGTCCACTCCATCTCCGCCGGTCTCGACTACCCGGGCGTCGGCCCCGAGCACGCCTATTGGAAGGACACCGGCCGCGCCACCTACACCTACGTCACCGACGCCGAAGCCCTCGCCGCATTCCAGCTCCTCTGCAAGCTCGAAGGCATCATCCCAGCGCTCGAATCCTCCCACGCCGTGAGCCACGCCCTCAAGGTCGCCAAATCCATGCGCCCCGATCAGCACGTCCTCATCAACCTCTCCGGCCGCGGCGACAAAGACGTCGACGAAGCCATCCGCCTCATCGGCCTGGCCTGAATCTCCCACACTTCTCCCCCCAGCCCGGGGATGAGGTCCGCCGAATCCCCGTGGGTATCCGGCGGTCACCCCCCGTGCGCACAAACCCGTCGACCGGACATTTTTTACCCCCTCCCCCCTCCCGCTTTGCACACCGCTCCCGCCAAACCTCCCGTCTTAACTCCCCGCCGATTCCACCACTTAAGGCTGTGAATCCCACTCAAGCCCTCCGGTTCTCCGGGAAACCCCCCGGACGTCCGGTTTCACGACCACATCTGTGCGCGCTTCCCACCTCTCCCTCGGGGAGAGGTCGGCGAGTTTTCGAGCCGGGTGAGGGTGCGACAAGATGTTCAACGTGCGCCGCATGCGCCCACTACGCTCCCGGTTTCGCGAAACTCACACCGCACTTCTACGCACACGCCGCTCCACAAACCCCGACGCGGTCCGTTGGCCCGCGGCTATACAGAAACTTCAGCGTCTCCGCTCGATCAACTCCCGCAGAGGTGTGGGGAGCAGAGCGTGGAACCGGGCGGTGAATGCCGCTTCGTGTCGCTGCCAGTAGACGCCGACGCCGATGATTCCCAGGCCGATGAGCGTCAGCGCGAAGGGGAACATCATGCTGTCCTTGAACACGGTGTAGGAAAGGTCGCCGAGGTAACAGGCCACTCCAAGCCCGCCGAAGACGACAAAGACCCGCCTGCCGATCGTGACGCCGCTGAAGATCAGGGCGAGATTGATGACGAAGTAGACAGCCTTGCGGAGCGGGTCATCGGTGTGCGGCAGCGAGGTGAGCCCGCCCCAGAAGGTCAAGACTCCGTAGACGTACAGCCAGAAAGCGAAGTCAGCTCCGTGTCGTGAGCGAAGATCAACCCAGAACGCGAGCAGGATCATCGCCACGCCGAAGGCGATTGAGACATGGCAACGAGTCTCCCACTCCGCCTGCCAGTTGTCGGAGGTGACGATGAGCATCGCGGCGACATCCATGCTCATGTACCACAGCGTCACGGCGACGGGCATGACCGAGAAGGGCAGGCGATAGCGCCAGAGCATGATGGCTCCGACGATGAGCGTGCCGAATTCCATGACCACCCATCGCCAATCGACCCAGTAATGGTAATCGCGGTAGCTGTGTGTATCGGTCCACCAGCCCATCGCGTGCTGCAAGCCGTAGATCACCAGGGGAGTCAGCGCCACGGCAAAAGCAGCCATGATCCCCGCGGGAATTTTCAGGCCCTTGCGCCGCAGGAAAAACTCGGTCAGCATGACCGCGGCAATCATGTAGGCAATGCCGATCGCACAGATCGCCCCGCCGCCGAAGGCTTCAAAACCCATCGTCATGAACAGCGTCATCGCACCGATGGCCACCATGCCGCCCAGGTAATAGAGCACATGCGTCAGCCCGAACTTCGGCCGATCGTCAGATTGCTCGCTGAGGAATTGCCACAGCAATTCCTCCTGCTCTTTGCTGATCAACCCCTTCGCCTCGGCAGCCTGCAATCGACTTCTTTGAATGTCCATGGAAACTCCCTTGTTCAACTTGGCGGAAATATCTTACACGAAGAATTTGCCTTCATAAGCCGGTCTTCGGGTCGCTCACCATTTTGGTCTTTCCCCGTTACAATGCCGCATATGAACTCTCGACGGTGCCCGTTGATCTGACCTGCCCTTGGCCGGGAGTTGAACTGTGGAAGTCATTTCGGGAATGGATTCGCCCCGACGAGACATGAACGAGAAATGGTCGTGAGAGCTTTCGCACTTTTCATCCTGTTCACGCTCATCGCCAGTGCGTGCGCCGCCGAGGACTCCGCTGGCATACAGGCCACCGGCCAAGACGTGACGGTCTTGAAGCATCGAATCACCACCCGCACGTTCCCCTCGGTGTTTCAGGCATGGAACTGCGCCGACAACCTCAGAGGCGAAGACCCTTGGACGACCGTGGCACGTCACGATCTGGTTTTTCATTCGCCAGGCTTTCTTGGACTGAAGTGGGAAGGCCAGTTCGTTGGCGTTTCCAGCGGGTTCACGAAGAAGAGCATGGCTGTGGCCCGAACTCGTCGGGACGAGTTGCTGCGGAAGAACCCGCACTTGGTCATGCTGGCTGAAATCCGCTACCGGGACGCTCAACGCTCCTACCTGCCCGAAAATCATGCTTGGTGGAAGCGAAACGACAGCAAACTGGTCATGGGCTGGGCCGAGGGCGGGTACATCCAGTTGGACTTTGCCAATCCCGAATTTCGCAGTCAGATCGCCGCACAGGCCAAGGCCGTCATGGACAGCGGCGTGTTCGACGGCGTGATGCTCGACTGGTGGGCCGATGATGAAGACCGGCTCGCACTCATCAAGGCCGTGCGAGGGGCCATTGGCGACGACGCCCTGATCCTCGTCAACGCCAACGACCGAAAGACGCCCAAGACTGCCGCCTTTATCAATGGCTACTTCATGGAGTGCTACAAGTCCAAGACCACCGAAGACTGGCGGCAGATCGCAGACACGCTGCAATGGGCTGAGAAGAACCTCATGGAGCCTCGGTTCAATTGCCTTGAGACGTGGTTCCACACGTCCCGCCGTGATCTGAATCTAATGCGGGCCACGACGACCCTGGCGCTCACGCTGTCGGACGGTTATTGCCTATTCTCCGACCCCAACCCGCTGCCCACGCCCGACCACCTGCACGACTGGTACGACTTCTGGAATAAGAGCCTCGGCAGGCCCACGGCAAAGGGCGTTCGCCGTGAAGACGGGGCGTTCCATCGGGAGTTCGAGAAAGGCCTGGCCCTCTACAATCCGATGGGCAATGGCCCCGTTACGGTGAACTTTGCTGAGCCACGCAGGCGGGCATCAAGTGGAGAATCAGCGAAGATGTTCATCGTGCCTCCCTGCGACGGCGATCTGTTCTTGACCAACGATGGCAAGTGAACATCACCCGGTTGAATCGACGACAGTTCATGGCGATGACGGCTGGCGCAGCGTGGGTTTATTTTTTATCCGCGATCGGCTTGATCATGATGTTGCGGAAGGAGACTTTGCCGTGGTCGCCCTGCAGGGTGAGGTAGCCGAGGTCCTCCTTGGCGAAATCGGGCATCTTGTTGAATTTGCTCTTGGCGACGCGGTCGTTGAAATCGGGGGAGTGGAGGATGTATTCGAAGTATTTGACGCCGTTGATCTCGTGCTCGCACTTCTCGCGGGAGATGAGGAGTCGGAGGTGGTTCCACTGACCGGCGGGCTTGGTGGCGTCGAGGGGCTTGCCGGTCTTGGGATCGACGGGGGGCGTGTAGAGGGCGTAGAGCCAGCCGCAGCGCTGGGGGTCGTGCGCGGCGGCGTTGTCCTCGAGCTGGAACTCGGGGCCCGTGGCCCAGGCGGCGCCGCCCTTGTCGGTGACGTGGAACATGATGCCGGAGTTGGCAGCGGGCTCCATCTTGAAATCGAGCTGGAGCTCGAACCAGTCGTACTGGCTGTCCGTGCAGAGGTCGCCGGCGTTCTTGGGATCGACGCAGGTCAGCGAGCCATCGACAACCTTCCAGCCGGGCTTGACGGTCTTGGCCTTGAAGTTGTGCCAGCCCTTGAGTGATTCGCCGTCGAAGAGGAGCGTCCAACCCTCGGCCTTCTGCTGATCGCTCAGCGCGTTGCTCCCGGGCGCAGCGGCGTCGGCGGGCGCAGGATCAGCGGCTCGGAGAACGGGAGCAGCGAGAATGAGAGCGACGAGGGCAAGTGCGGCGAAGCGGATGGACATGGTGGGAGCTCCGGAGAATCGTGAGGATGAGGGGCGATGAATCTTACCGCGGAGCGGGCTGGTGTGCAGGGTACGATCCAAAGAGCCTAAAAGAAACCAGGTTTTAACGCGGAGATCGCGGAAGAGGACGCAAAGGACGCGGAGAGAATCCTTTTTTTGCCGATTCAAAATAATTCTTCTCTGCGTACTCCGCATGCTCTGCGGTCTCTGCGTTGGGGTCTTTTTTGAGTTCCGCAGTCCGCGCAATAAAAAACCGACCGAGTGCACGATGATGGAGTAAGGGAAGAATAATGGCGTTTGCGCGTGGTGTCGGTCGGCGACCCGAAATGTTGGTCTATATTGGAGGGCGAGTCCGCGTCTGGCCGTCACCACCTTTTCTAGATCTGTAACCCGTCAGTCTGCATATATTGTGCCGGGGTCCCGGGGCCGGGTCAAGGGGTCGAACAAATAAAATGCTCAATGACCAATGCTCAATGCTCAATAGGAGGATGGCCTCCCCTTGAGCATTGAGCATTGGTCATTGAGCATTCTGACTTAAAGGGCTAATTCATGCCTCAACCGCGGCTTGCTGCGAGCCTGAAACGCCATCGCCATCACCGCCGGGCCTGTTTCGCCTTGGTTGGCCTGACGCACGACACGGCCGCGGGCCTCGACGACATGCACCTTCGCCTCGCCGGGAATCGAGACGCGCACCTCGATCGGTTCGCCATCGGTCAGCGGCGAATCGACCTCGAAACACATGCCCCCAGCCGAGACGTCCAGCACGTGACCGCGCAGCGAATAACGCTGACGACCCGCACGGCGCACCGCAACCTCCGTGTACGCAGCCGGTAAGTGACGACGAACATCTTCGCGCCGCTCCGAACCGTGACCGCCGATGCGCCTCAAACTTTTCATCGCGTGCTCCGGGGAAGAAGTTTGCATTCTTCCCGACTTATCGGCTGCCGTCTGTGCCGACTTGATCGCTTATGATGAACATACTGCCTGTTCCGTTTAAAGGAAGAGTTCCATGCGAAATAACACGGTCGGACGTCGAGTGAAAACCCTGAGCCTCGCCGCCGCGATGCTCGCCTCGCTGACCCACTCCATCGCCCCCGCCGCCGACGCCCCTGCTGCGGGTCCCGATGCCTACACCCGCGTCGTCGAAACCGCGCCGGGCACGCTTGAGCTCCAGATCGCCTCGCGGAAATTCGTCTCCGCCAAACCCGCCGCCGATGGCGAAGCTCCTCGCCCCGAAATCTGGCTCGTCGGCGCCGTCCACATCGCCGATGCGCCGTACTACAAACAGACGCAGGCCTTCCTCAATTCCCAATCGCTCGTCCTCTTCGAAGGCGCCGGCCGCCCCGCCTTTGCCGACACCGGCCCTGCCGACGATGCGACGCTGATCCGCCGCACACGATCCGGCCTGCGCTTCACCGCATCACTCATCGCGTGGTATCACCACCGCTACCACGCCTACCCGCGCTCGCTGCCGCTGCTGCGTCAGGCGACCCGCGATCAGCAGCGCCGCGAGTCGCTGTGGATCTCCCGTGCGATGATCGATGGCTGGGGCAACGTGCTCGTCTATCACCCCCCCGCCGCCGGCCGCGACGACTATCAGCTCACGAGCCTCGGAGCCGACGGCAAGCCCGGCGGCAAACACGCCGCCGCCGACATCGACATTGACTTCCGCCCCACCGATGAGCAGGCCGCCGAAGCGGATCAGACCGGCATCCAGGCCGAGATGGCGCACGCGCTGGGCCTCGTCTTCCAGCTCGACGAGATCGACTACAGCCAGCCGAATTTCCGCAACTCCGACATGTCGATGCAGCGGCTCCAGCGCGTGATGAGCCCAGTCGCCGCGAAGCCCGTGAAACCCGCGAAGCCGGCCGCCACGGTGGCGGAGACAAAACCAGCCGAGAAGCCCGCAGCGAAACCCGACGAAAAGACCGCCGAAACGCCTGCGGAGAAGCCCGCCGCAAAATCGGACGCGCCGGCCCCGGCCACCGCTGAAAAACCCACCGAGACATCCAAGCCCGAAGCGAAGACCGCCGAACCGCCGACCGTCGCCGCGGTGACACCGCCGAAGTCCAAGCCGCACGTGCGTCACGCCGAGGAACCCGAAGCCCCCGAGCCCGATGAGCGGCCCGTCGATCCCAAAGCCGCCGCGCAGATGCAGCAGCTCAT
The DNA here is from genome assembly GCA_043788485.1 of Planctomycetota bacterium. GTDB lineage: Bacteria > Planctomycetota > Phycisphaerae > Phycisphaerales > Zrk34 > JAYVTU01. Next base: position 12,457 of record JAYVTU010000094.1, on the reverse strand, counting down.
GGGCATGATGGACGGCTCCTCCGCGCTGGGCGGCATCGTGCGCATCGGCCTCAAACTCTTGGGCACCAGCCCGCAGACCCAGTCGATGGTCAAGATCATGATGATCGATGCGCTCGGCTCGCTCGGCGGCGACATGACGCACATGCGCGGCATGCCCGCCGGCATGGACTCGCTCATGAAGGTGATCGTCGAGGATCGCAATCAGATCGTCATCAACGATCTCCGCAAAGTGCTCGCCGAGAAAGATCCGCCCAAGTCGATCGCGATCTTCTACGGCGCCGCGCACATGCCCGACCTCGCGAAACACATCACCGCGGACTTGGGCTACCAAGCCGATGAGGTGCGCTGGCTCCCCGCCTTCTCCGCCAAAGCCACCGACGCCGGCATGAGCGCCGAGGAATTCAAACAGATGCGCACGCTGATCAAGATGCAGCTGAAACAGATGCAGGGGAAGTGAAGTCTTGCCTCGCCGCAAGCGGCGGGAAAAGCAATTCAGAACGTCATCACCATTGCCGCGATCACGGCGGTCATCGCCATCATCAGCGCGACGAACATATAGACGAGCAGCGGGTTTTCACGGAGGAACGCGAGGAGGGTTTGGAACTTGTTCATCGTGGGCGATTCGCGGGAAGCGGTTCGGGTTCCACCTCTCCCTTCAAGGGAGAGGTCGGCGAGTCTTCGAGCCGGGTGAGGGTGAGACGTTGAGACTTGCGGCGTGCGCGGCGAGCGAGACACACATTGAGGCTCGCAGATGAGACCCTCACCCCGGCCCTCTCCCTGGGAGGGAGAGGGGGCGGATTACCAATACCGTTCGAGATGGATGTTGCCGTGCACTTTCTTCGTGTGCGTCGAGAAGCCGCGGGTTTTGAGGTCGGCTTCGACCTGGTTGATCATCTCGGGGTTGCCGCAGAGGAAGACGTGGGCGTCTTCGGATTTGAGATCGAAGCCGGTGCACTTCTTGAAGCCGTCGGGCGAGAGGCAGGTCGGCACGCGGCCTCGGATGCCGGTCCACGCAGAGCCATCGGGTTCACGCGTGCAGCTTGGGACGTAGATGAAGCTCTTATCCTCGCGCGCGATCTGTTCGAGTTCGGCGCGGTAGCCGAGGTCCTCGGCGAGACGGACACCGTGCATGATGACGAATTTGCGCCAGCGGTTTTTGCCGCGGTAGGTTTTGAGCATGGAGATGTACGGGGCGAGGCCGGTGCCGGTGGCGACGCAGATGATGTCCTTGCCGTCGGGGATGCCGTCGAGCGTGAAGTCGCCGGCGATGCGGGCTTCGAGGGCGATGCGTGTGCCGAGCTTCTTGTGCCAGATCTTCGGAGTGAGTGCGCCCTCGGCGACGACGACGACGTAGAACTCGAGGTACTCACGTTCGAGAGGCGATGAGGCGATGGAATACTGGCGGCGGACGAGCTTCTTCCAGCGTGGATCGCCGGGCGGGAACTCATCGGGCTTGAGGATCGGCGAGCACTCGCGCGGCATGGAAAGCGTGGCGAACTGGCCGGGCTTGTAGTCGGGGACGATGCCGCTGTCGGGCTTGACACGGAAGACCGCGAGCTCTTTATTGAAGTCCTGCCAGTGCGAGATCGTCGCGTTGAACGGAGACGCGGCGGGGTCTTTGGCAGCGGCGGGCTTGTTGGTGGCGGAAGCTTCGGTCATCTGCGAGACTCCGTGCGGCGGATTCAAAGGGTTCTTCATCCATCAGGCTGACTAATGCAATGAGTTTACCGACCACGATTATTTTCGCCACAAGCAACCCGCACAAGGTCGAGGAAGTCGCGGCGATTTTCGCACCGAGCGGGATCCGCGTGCGCGGGCTCGATGTGATCGGGCGGCCGATCGCCGAACCGGTGGAGGATGGGCGGACGTTTCTCGACAACGCGGTTCTCAAGGCGCGGTATTACGCGCGCGAGGTCGGGCAGCTCGTGCTGGCCGATGACAGCGGATTGGTCGTCGATGCGCTGGGCGGGGAGCCGGGTGTGCACAGTGCGCGGTATGCGGGGATCGGCGGGCCGCGGACGGTGGTGGACCCGGCGAACAACGCGAAGCTGCTGCGGGAGATGGACGATGTGGCTGATGCGAAACGGACGGCGCGGTTTGTGTGTGTGATGGCGCTGTGCGAAAGCGGGCGGACGATCGCGACCTCGCGCGGCGAGGTGCCGGGCCGGATCATCCGGGAGGGGCGTGGCGCCAATGGCTTCGGCTACGACCCGCTCTTTTTAATTGACGAAGCGGGCTCGACGACCGCCGAACTACCGGCGGAGAAGAAGAACGCGATCAGCCACCGCGGACGGGCGTGCCGGGTGATGATCGAGAGCATCCGCAGAATCTACGGCCAATAAAAACAGAAGTCAGAAGTCAGAAGTCAGAGGTCAGTGAAGGCAAAAGACAAAAGCCTTTCCCGCTGACCTCTGATCTCTGACCTCTCGTATTAAGTCCCCCACTTCCCGGACCGATTTGATTGAGGATCACGGTCCGTTCTCACGGAGGAGCTTTCAACATGTCGCAAGCCACATCCGGTTCCAGCGCACTCGATCAGGCCCAGAGCCAGGCGATCATCACGTCCGCGATGAACGAGATCTCGCACATCGCCACGCTGCCCGAGATCACCATCAAGATCATCGAGCTCGTCGAGGACCCTGACTCCACCGCTGCGGACCTGCACAAGATCATCGCCAACGATCCGGCGCTCTGCTCGCGCGTGCTCAAGGTCGTCAACTCCGCCTTCTACGGCCTGCCCGGGCAGATCGGGTCGATCAACCGCGCGATCGTTTTATTGGGCCTCAACGCTGTCAAGAATATCGCCATCGCCGCGAGCCTCGCCAAGCTGTTTCGTGGCGGGCGGGTCTGTCCGCAGTTCTCGGCCCGCGACCTGTGGACGCATTCGATCGCCGTCGCCGCGACCGTCAAGCTGCTGGCCGACAAGCTCAAGCTGGGCCTCGCCGACGAGGCGTTCCTCGCCGGTCTCATGCACGACATCGGGATCATGGTCGAGATGCAGGCCTTCCGCGGCAAGCTCTCGGAGGTCTTCGAATATCAGAAGGCCAACAACTGCGATTTCCTCGTCGCCGAGCAGCACATCATCGGCACCGATCACCAGGAGCTCGGCAAGGCGCTGTGCGAGAAGTGGAAGTTCCCGCGCACTTTCGCCTTCGTCACCGGCTACCACCACCGTCCGCAGGCGCTTGAGACGGATTCACGATTGCTGACGAGCCTCGTCTATGTCGCCGATGTTCTGGCGGCGCGTCAGCAGATCGGCTACAGCGATGTGCTGCCGACGACGGAGCTCGATCCAGCGGTGCTCACGGGCCTGGGTCTGACTCCCGCGATGATTGATGAGGTCACCGCCGCGATCCCCGAGGCGTTCAACGCCGCGGATCAGTTGCTGATGAACTGATTCGTTGACCCGTGGCAGGAGCGTGGCGATGCCGCTACGATCCTGCACCATGAAGACGCCCACCCAACGTCGTTTCACGCTGCCGTTGCTCGCGATCGCCGCGAGCTTTATTTCATTCTCGTGCGCACCGGCCGTTCACGCCGAAGACGCCCCGGCGACACCGCCGACAGTCGTTGCCCCCGCCGATCCGCAGGTGCTCGAGGCCCTCGACAAGCTCGAGAAGAAGGGCAAGGAGATCGCGTCACTCCAAGCCAAGGTCCGCTTCCAGAAACACGACGTGCTGTTGGGCGACGAGACGCGCATCGGCGAGATTGTCTACATCGCCGAGAATGCGCAGGCGAAACAGCCCACCCGATTTGCGATCGACTTCAATACCCTGATCCTCGACGACGTCCTGCGCGAAGACAAACGCCAGTACATTTTCGATGGCATCTGGCTCGTCGAGAAACAGTTCGCCCGGAAAATGTTCCAGAAGCGGCAGATCCTCGCGCCCGGTGAGAAGTTCAACCCGCTCGATATGGATGGCCCGTTCCCCGTGCCGCTGGGCCAGAAACGAGCCGATGTGCTGGCGCGGTTCGATGTGAAGGTCGTGCCCTCGACAGACGCCGAAGCGAAGGAACTTAAGCTCACCGCCCCGCCGCTGCATCTGCACCTGACGCCGCGTGCCGGCGCCCCGGGCAAGGTGAAATTTGCCGCGATCGATCTCTGGTTCGATAGCGTGACGCTGCTGCCGGTAATGGTGCACGCCGTCGAGCCCGCCCCGCCGCAGGAAAAAGAGGGCAACGCGACAAAGGTCTGGCTCACCGATCTCAAGCTCAACGCCGAAACTCCTGAGGCACTCACGAAACGCATCAACGTGGACGTGCCCCCCGCAGCCGAGGGCTGGAACGTCGATATCGCCCGCCAGCCCTGACCCCTCGTCTATACTGAGACGGTGATGATCTCACGCTTCCAACGGTTGCGATTCGCAGCGACGTTTCTCGTCGCGTGTCTGTCGCTGCTCATCACGCTGTCCGCCGCGCACGCCCAGCAGAAGCAATCCAAACTCGTGCCCGATGTCGTGAAGCTCGCCCCGAGCGTCCGCTCCACCCTCGACGACAAGTTGCTCAAGGATTCGGAGCGCAACGCCCTACGCCTTTTCCACGGCCAGTTCAACGAACTCCCCGCCGACATCAAATCCGGCGCCGAGTACAAGCTCCTGACGTGGGACATCTCCGACCCCATCTTCAAGCGTGACGACACGCCCGCCGTCCTCCGCGCCGAAGCCGCCCTCGACCGCGGCGACACCGATGTCACCATCAAATTGCTCGAAGGCGACGCCTCGCCGCGCGCCCGCCTCCTGCTCGGTCAGGCCTACATCGACACCGGCAAATTCGATCTCGCCGTCAAGACACTCACCCCGCTCCGCGAAGCCCTGCAAAAACAGGACCCCGCCGCCACCGCCGCGCAGATCGCCGCGATGGCTCAAGGCGTCGCGCTCCTGGCGATGCTCGAGGGCCGCTCCGTTGACGATTACCAGTTCGTCATCGATCAGCTCACGCGCGCCCAGCAGCAGGTCGATCGCCTCTACTGGCCCGCGCTCGTCGCACAGGCCGAGCTTCTCATCGACAAGGACAACCCCGAGGAGGCCGTCGCCGCGCTGCATCAGGCGCTTGCACTCAACCCGAGTTCCTGTGACGCCTGGTATCTCATCGGCCGCGTCGCGTTGCGTGGCTATGACTTCACGTCGGTGACCGCTGCCGCCAACAATCTCCGCGGGATTCAGCCCGACCACGTCCTGGCCGACGTGCTCGACGCCGAGGCCTACCTGCAACAGAAAGACCCCGTCTCCGCGCAGCGCATCATCGACGCGGGCCTGAAGCGCTACCCACATCACCGCCGGCTCCTAGCGTGCGCCGCTGCCGCCGCCGCGATCCGTTACGACGAAACCGCCGAGGCCGCCGCGATCAAACGCTTCGAGGAAATCTCCGGTCGCAGCGCCCTGGCGTATTACGTCACCGGCCTCTACCTCTCGATCGCCCGGCAGTACGAACCCGCGGAGAAGGCGCTCGCCCGCGCCGTCGCGCTTCAGCCCAACTGGGCGCAGCCGCAGATCGAACTGGGCCTGATGCTCAGCCAGGCCGGCAAGGAGGAGGCGGCGATCGCCGTGCTCCGCCGCGTCGCGCAGCTCGACCCGTACAACAAACGAGCCGTCAACACGCTCAAGATGCACGAGGAACTCGCCGGATATCACACCGTCGAGACGCCGCACTTCACCATCCGCTACCGCGACCCGATCGACCGCGCCCTCGCGCTCGACATGCCCGAACCGCTGGAGCGTTTCTACACGGAGGTCGGTGCTGCGTTCGACTACCGCTTGCGCGGCAAGACGGCGATCGAGATCATGGCCGACAAGCGCTGGTTCGCCGTGCGCATCACGGGCATGCCCGACATCTGGACGATCGCCGCATGCACCGGGTCCGTGATCGCGCTGACCCCGCCGCGCGAAGGCGTGCATCAGGCCGGGCCGTTCGACTGGATGCGCGTGATTCGTCACGAGTACACGCACACCGTCACGCTCGAGCGCACCATGAACCGTGTGCCGCACTGGTTCACCGAGGCGTGCGCGGTCTCGCAGGAGCCCGAGCCGCGAGACTACAACACCTGCCAGCTACTCGCCGCCGCCGTCGGCACCGATGGCGGGCTCTTCACGCTCGACGGGATCAATTGGGGCTTCGTCCGCCCCAAGAAGGCGACCGACCGCAACCTCGCCTATGCCCAGTCGCACTGGATGTTCGAGTACATCGTCGAGCGCTACGGGCACAAGACGATCCTGAAGATCCTCGACCTGGCGCGCGACGGCGTTCCGGAAAACGAGATCGTCCCGCGCGCGACCAATCAGAGCGCCGCCGAATTCCTGTCCGGGTTCCGTGCGTGGGCGATCGAGAAGGTCGCCGCGTGGGGCCTGTCGCCCAGCCCGCCGACGGCCGAGCTCATGAAGGAGATCGAAACCGCCGGTTCCGCGAAGCTCGACACGAAGCTCGCGGAGTTGCTGGCCAAGCACGCTGATCATCCCGATCTGTTGCGCCTCGCCGCCGAGAGCGCGCTCAAGAAGGGTAACGCCGAGGCCGCGGTCCCGATCCTGCTGCACTACGCATCGGTGCGTCCCGTCGATCCCTGGGCCGACGCCCGCCTCGCCGAGCTCTTCGTCAAGCTCGGCCGACCCGCCGAGGCGATCAGCCACCTCGAGCAGCTCGACCGCTACGACCAGACCACCGGCGAGCACGCACAGACGCTGACCCGCCTTTACCGCCAGCTCGAGCAGTTCGATAACGCGCAGCGCGCCAGCGCCCGTGCGCTCGCCCGTCAGCCCTACAACGCCGACCTCCGGGAGATCGCCGCGACGATCGCGTTGCAGCGCGGCGACATGCCGACGGCGCTGCGACACATCCAGTCGCTGACGTGGATCGAGCCGGAACGCTCCACGCACTTCGTCCGCCTCGCGGCGATCTGCGCGAAGATGAACAAGCCCGAGGATGCGAAGGCCGCCGCACTGCAGGCCCGCAAGCTTGATCCGAAAGCGCCGGTTGAGAAGTTTCTCACGCCGTGATCGCCACCATTTCGGGGTGCCACTGGTCGGCGGTTCCTACGCAGACCAGTGCTCTTCAACGCACATGCAAGAAAAGACACACTGGTCTGCCGAAGACGGCCGACCAATGGCACCCGGGAATCATTTCTCCGGCGGATACGGTTTGAGCCCTGCCGCGTCGATGTGCCGGCCGGATGCGTGGTGCGTCAGCGGATCAACGCCGACGCGCGTGCCTTCGGCGGTCGTCTCCCCGGCGGCGCCGGTGATGTCAACGGGTTTGGGGCCGAGCCAGCATTTGCCCGCATAGCACTTGGTGACGAGGGCCACCGCTTCCTCAACATCATCGGTCACATAGAAACGCTGCAGGTCCTCGGGCTGGACGTGGCCGTATTCCTGCTGCATCGTCTGCGACATCCAGTCGAGCAGCCCGCTCCAGAATTGTTTGCCGATGACGACGACCGGGAACGGCTCGATCTTGCTTGTCTGGATCAGTGTCAGCGACTCGAACAGCTCGTCCATCGTGCCGAACCCGCCCGGGAAGATGATGAACGCCTGAGCATATTTGACGAACATCACCTTCCGGACGAAGAAGTAATCGAACGTGAGCTTGTGTGTCTGATAGGGGTTGGGCTTCTGCTCCATAGGCAGCGAGATATTGAGACCGACGCTCTTGCCTCCGGCCTCGAACGCGCCTCGGTTGGCGGCCTCCATCACGCCCGGCCCGCCCCCGGTGATCACGGCGAAGCTCGCCTTGACCAGCATGGCGCCACACGTCCGTGCCTGTTCGTAAATCGGCGAGTCGGGTTTTACCCGCGCCGAGCCGAAGACCGTGACCGCCGGGCCGACTTTGTTGAGCAATTCAAAGCCATCGACGAATTCCGCGATGATGCGAAACATCCGCCACGTGTCGCGCGCCAGTTCGAGTTCGCCGTTGCCGTTACCGTTGGCTTGCTGCATGATTGTGAACCCCGCGGCTCTTCTGCATGCTGTCGCATGACCGAGGCCGACACGCATCTTAACGTCGCCGCCCCATGACCACTCAACGGCCGAACATCTGAGTCCAGAGCGTGTCGGCACGGCCGAGCCCGACGCGGCGGTAATCGCCCATCATGTTCACGAAGTGCCCGGGGCTGTGCCACCAGGCGCCGATCACGTCGACACCCGTGTGCTGCCCCGCGGCGATGTTCTCCGCGCCGGCATTCGTGCCCGCCGTGGCGGCTCGGTCCCACGGTGTCTTCTTGCCCTCGACGGGAGACTCGTGGGAGAAGAAGCCCTTTTCCTTCATGTCATGGCTGTGGCCCCGCGCCGCATCGGTCAGCCGCATGTCGATCGGCAGAGCCCGGCGGCCAACGAGCAGCCGGATGCGATTGAGCTCGCGGATGCCGGCCAGTTCCTGCGGGTCCAGCTTGTCGGCGAGCGTCAGGTTGAATTCCACCGCCTCTTCGCTGGTGCGATCCTGCACCAGCGCCTCCATCTGGGCTGCGGATTCCAGCGGTTCGATGAGCGATTCGAAAGTCCGCCCCGTCAGCGACTGCCAATCGGCGGACTTGGCCTTCAGTTCCTCGATGAGCTTGGGGAGTTGCGGATTCTTCGCCTGGATTTCCTTGGCCGACGGCTGGAGCATTTCGGTCAGCTTCGCGAGGATCGGATCGAGGTCGGCGGTGATCGACTCGTGTGTGGGGCTCGCCGCGCCCTCATTGAATTTTTCACGCAGCGTGATGAGCTCAGAGCCGGCGGCGCGGACCTTCGTGATGGCGACGGCGGCGCAGGCGGCGGCGTAGGTTTTCTGATAATTGCGGAGTTTGAAGGAGAGCTCCTGCTCCATCACCGTCTGCAGGTCGGCACAGGCCTTTTCACCCATGCCGCGAATCTGCTCGACGATCTTGTGCCGCGTGGCCGGGTCGGCGACTGCGTTGCGATACTGATGGATCAGCGCGCGGTGATCGGTGGGCTTTTTGGGTGTGGGAGTAGACGCAGGCGAATTCGTCGGGGCTGGTGCCGGATCGGGATGGGCGGGCACGAGCGGCCCCAGCTCCTGATCGGCCGCGGATACCACAGCGACGGCGAGGAGGCCGCCGAGGAGAGTGATGAGATAGCGGTTGCTCATAGTCATGGAGCGGCCAGAGTGGGATCAACGGCTTGGGGCGACGGTGCGCGAGCGAGGTAGTTACGGGGAGTAGTGTGGCGGGATCGACGGCGTGATTATACCGGCGAAACGGGCAACATTGGAGTGACGCGTTGGAGTACCGTCGCGGTGGCGTATATCATGCCCGCTTCACTGCCTGAAAGGATTTGCATGCCCGCCCGTGTTTACATCACCGACATGACCGCGAACCAGATGGTCGAAGGCGTCTTCGCGATTCAGAATTGCCAGCTGGGCCTGACCAAGGCCGGCAAACCGTTCCTCAAGTGCCTGCTTGCCGATCGCACCGGTCGCACGCCGGGCCGCATGTGGAGCGCGACCGAGCAGCTCTTCGCGACGCTGCCGACCGATGGTTTCGTCTACGTCGAGGGCCAGACGCAGCCGTATCAAGGCGAGATGCAGATCATCATCCAGCACATCGAGAGCGCGAATCCCAGGCCGCAGGATTTGCTCGATCTGCTGCCCAGCACGAAACGCGATGTGCATGATATGTTCAATCAGGTCCAGCGCCTGCTCGACGGCATGACCAGCCCGTCGCTCAAGGCCCTGGCCAAGCAGTATCTCGGCGACAAGGAGCTGATGACCAAGTTCACTGCCGCCCCCGCCGCGATGACGCTGCATCACGCCTTCCTCGGCGGTCTCCTCGAGCACACGCTCTGCGTCCTAAAGCTCGCCGAGGCGATCCTGCCGCTCTACCCGAAGCTCAGCCGCGATATCGTGCTCATGGGCGTGTTCCTGCACGACATCGGCAAGTGCGAGGAGCTCATCTGGGAAACGGGCTTCGGCTACAGCGACGACGGACAGCTCGTCGGCCACGTGGCACGCGGCGTGATCTGGCTCGACCAGAAGTGCCGCCAGTGCGCCGCTGCCGGGACGCCCGTCAAACCCGAACTCATCCGTGTGCTGCAGCACATTATTCTGTCGCACCACGGTGTGCCCGAGTTCGGCGCGCTCAAGATCCCCGCGACACCCGAGGCGATCCTCGTGAGCATGATCGACAACATCGATGCGAAGATGCACATGGCGATCGAGGCGGCCCGCGGCGACAACGCCGGGAAGTCCGAAGAACTCGGCGGGAACTTCACCGAGAAAGTCTGGGCGCTGGGCAATGTGCGCATCTATCGGCCCGATCCGACGGCCGATGAGGCCGACGAGATCGCCGAAGCGAATGAGGATGTCAGCAAGATCAAGGTGCCCAAGGAAGCGGATATGCCGCTGGACCCGAAGGAAGCGCTGCGGCGGCTTTCGAAGCCGGGATCGCTTAAAGGCGGGATTTAGTTCAAGAGCCTATGAAGCTCTACACACGAAATGGCGATGATGGCACGACGGGCCTTTTCGGCGGGCAGCGCGTGGCCAAGGATTCGATCCGCGTCGAGGCGTATGGCACGCTCGACGAGCTTAATAGTTCTCTCGGCCTTGCCGCCGCGGCGTGTACGTTCGACGAGCTCACACAGATCATCAGCCGCCTCCAGCCGCGGCTTTTTGACGTGGGCTCCAATCTCTGCACCCCCGGCGTCGCCGCCAAAGGCCACATCCCTGTGCTCAACGCCGATCATGTGACGGAGCTCGAGCGCACGATCGACGCCGTCTGCGCCCCGCTGCCGGAGATGCGCAGCTTCATCCTCCCCGGCGGCACCGAGTTGGCGTCACGACTTCACATCGCACGCTGCGTCGCACGCCGGGCCGAGCGCCTCATCGTCACGCTCGCGCGGCAGGAACCGATCGACCCGCTCATCGTGCCGTGGATCAACCGCGTCAGCGATCTGCTCTTTGCGATGGCCCGCCGCGCGAATCAGCTTGCGGGGGTCGAAGATGTGCCGTGGAAACCGGGGTGAGCATTCACGTCATTTGTTGGGCGTCTGTTTCTTATGTTCCAGCTCCGCGGCGGCTTTGTACCACGCGTCATTGATGATCTGTGCTTCGGCGATGCGCTTGGCCGCCATTCCTGCCGAACGGCGGGCGAGCGTGTCCAAGTCCTTCTCGGCCATCTGCCGAAGTTGAGGAAGCGCCAAGGCCCCCGCTGCTTCCATCCGCATGAGCTGCCTGATCGCCTTGATGCGCACGGCCGGCGTGGCATCGTCCAGCTTCTTGACCAGCTGCGCGACGATGCGGCCCAGATGCTCTTCCATACTCTCCTGCGGTGGAGAATCGGACGTGTAAAACCAGAGCTCGAGCGTGATATCCCCCGCTGCTTCCTGCGCGGCGCTTCGCACCGTTTCGTCCGTCGATTCCCGCGAGACCTTGCGCAGCACGCCGAGCGCCGGTTCGGCCAGCGCTCCCATCATCCGCAGCTTCCGTGCCGCGTCGGCACGCTGACCGGCGTTCGCATCACTTAATTGCTTGATCAATGCCTCGTTCTTCCGCGCGGCGATCCGCAGATCGCTGGGCTTCAGATCGATGCTCGGCGCACCGAGGCCGCCGCCCTCGATGCGCTGGATCGCGGTGATCATCAGTTCCTTGATGTTCGGCTCCCGCTCACGAGCCAGGGCCGCACGTAGCGCGGGCAGCGCGGGCTCCGCCTGCGGACCGAGTGTCGTCAGTTCAACGACCGCGCTGATCCGCTCGTGCGAATCATCGCTGTAGACGCTCTGCGAAAGCGCCTTGAGACGTTCGGGCGACACGTCAGCGCAAACGGTGCCGATCATGACGCAGCAAAGAATCATCATGCTCGCACAATGCATCCGCATGCCCAAGATGATACCGCGCCGCGTAGAATGCACTCCGATGAAAAGTAAAGTGATCGTCATCGCACTCGCCCTTCTCACCGTCGCCGCCGCGGGCGGGCTGATCCTCGCCGCATTCATGACCGGCAGCGAGTCACGCACCGTCAGTCAGCGCAGCGCCGATCTGCCGGACGATGCGGCGAAACTCGCGTTTCTCAAAAAATATCTCAAGATGGAATCCGACATCGACGCCGTGGAATTCTTCATCGTGTATCACGACAACTCCCGCATGGTGCCCGGGCCGTCTGACTGGGATATGCGTATCGCAATGAGAATGCCACCCGATCGGGTGAATGCCTGGTCAACCGGCCTTCTCGTCGCCGACGAGAAGAGCGACCTGGCGTGGGGTTACGACCTGCTGCCCAAGAGCGAGCGTTGGGCGATCCACTCCAAGCCGAAGATTTACACGCGAGGCCGGACCGTGGTCGCAATCTTCGAACCCGAGGGCATCGTCTTCAAACGCGCCGCGACATACTGACCGGCCGATTCTGTTGCCATTTCGGATCATCTCCGATACGATTCGACCAGCACTGGAGAGGTGGCCGAGCGGCTGAAGGCGACAGTTTGCTAAACTGTTTAGCGGGGTATAACCCTGCTACGCGGGTTCGAATCCCGCCCTCTCCGTT
>JAYVTU010000093.1:0-19232 GCA_043788485.1 Planctomycetota bacterium | reverse complement strand
TCGAATCTACGAGGGTAAGGGTTCTCCGGCGTGGCTTTCATCGTCACTACACTACGAATGGGGCAACTTGAGTCAAGCAGCTACCCAGAAAAAATAATTCAGTACTTGATGACGGAGTGGCAGAGCTTGCCGTAGGAGCCGAGGCGGTCTCGGCCCTTCAAGAATTCCAGTTCGATGAGGAAGCTCACGCCGACGAGGTCCGCGCCCATGTTGTGGACGAGGTCGCAGCAGGCCTTCATCGTGCCGCCGGTTGCCAGCAGGTCGTCGGCGAGCAGGACGCGCTGGCCGGGCTGGATCGCGTCCTGGTGGATCTGCAGTTCATCGGTGCCATATTCGAGGGCGTACTTCATGTTGTGCGTCTTCCACGGCAGCTTCTTGGGCTTGCGGATGGGGACGAAGCCGGCGCTCAGGGCCTGCGCGAGCGCGGTGCCGAAGATGAATCCGCGCGACTCGGCGCCGGCGACGAGGTCGATGTGTTTGCCGCGGAACGGATTGACCATCTCCTCGACGGCCATCGCCAGCGCGGCCGGATCGCGAAGCATCGGCGTGATGTCCTTGAAGAGGATGCCGGGCTTGGGCCAGTCGGGGATGTCGCGGATGAACTGACGGAGATCGGGCTGCATGGCGCGTCCGGCGTGAGGCAGTGGGGAGGTTGCTGGCATAGGCGGCGATTGTAACGACTGGCCGCCGCTCGCGGCAGTGATGGCCGGTCGCGGCGGCAACCGATATAATGCCGGGCTCGAAACGAGCGTGAAAAATGAGCGATTCCCGCAATCAAACCAAGAAGCCGCTGGAGATCGTCGAGCCGATCGGCAAACGCATCCTGATCCGCAAGGACGAGGACCGCAAGACGACGCGCAGCGGCATCCACCTGCCCGACAAGATCGAGATCCCGACGATCACGGGCCGCGTCGTCGCCGTCAGCGCCCAGATCGAGCGTGACGAGGACTACCCGATCGCCCAGTACGACAAGGTGCTTTTCAATCCCAACGGCGCGATCCCCGTGGACTTCGAGGGCGACAACCGCCTGTTCGTCGTGCCCGTCGAGAACGTCGTCGCGGTGTTCCGCAAATCCGAATGAGCCGCCCGTCGCTTGCGGCTTAGCGCTCCGGCTCTCCAGCCCTCAATCAAACAAATTAAGATGCTTGATCCACTGCCCATCCAACCCATCGGCCCCTTCGATGTCCGCCTGCGCCCGCCGGGGAGCAAGAGCCTGACGAACCGCGCACTGCTGCTGGCGGCGCTGGCGGAAGGCACATCTGAGCTGTCGCACGTGCTCTTCGCCGACGACACGCGGCGGATGATTGATGCGCTACTCACACTGGGATTCATTCTGCATGTTGATGAGCGCAACGCGAGCGTGACCGTCGAGGGCCGCGGCGGCGAGATTCCTTCGCAGAACGCGGAATTGATGCTCGGCAACGCCGGGACAGCGGTGCGATTCCTCACCGCGGCCTGCTGCCTGGGCAAGGGCACGTACAAGATCGACGGCGTGCCACGCATGAGGCAACGCCCGATCGGCCAGCTCATCGATCCACTGCGCAAGCTCGGCGCGGAAATCGAATACATCGCGGGGCAGGGCTTCCCACCGCTGCGGATCACCGGCTCGGCGATGCGTGGCGGGACGATCAAGATGCCGCCGACGCTGTCGAGCCAGTTCATTTCCGCGCTGCTGCAGATCGGCGCGTATCTGCCGCAGGGCTTGAAGCTGGAGTTCGACGGGCCGATCATCAGCCTGCCGTACGTGAAGATGACGCTGGACCTGATGGCGTGGTTCGGCGTGATGCACAATGTCGCTCCGGATTATTCGATGATCGAGATTCCCGCGGGGCAGCGGTACAAGCCGTTCCACTGGATCATCGAGCCCGATGCGTCGAACGCGAGCTACTTCCACGCCGCCGCCGCGGTGATCCCCGGGAGCCGCTGCGTGATTGAATCGCTGGGCCGCTCATCGCTGCAGGGCGATGCGCAGTTCGCACACGTGCTGGGGAAGATGGGCGCGGCGGTGAAGTACACGCATGACACGATCACGGTGACCGGGCCGCAGAAGCTGCGCGGGATTGATATCGAGCTCAACGCGATGCCGGACATGGCGCAGACCCTGGCGGTCGTGGCGCTTTTTGCGGACGGGCCGACTGTGATACGCAACATCGGCAATCTGCGTGTGAAGGAAACGGACCGACTCGCGGCGCTGCAGAACGAGTTGACGAAGCTCGGCGCGGCGGTGCGCATCGACGGCGATGACCTGCACATCACGCCGCCGACGGGCGGGCGGATTACGCCGGCGGACATTGACACGTATGATGATCACCGCATGGCGATGAGCTTCGCCGTCGCGGGGCTGCGGAGCCCGGGCGTGCGGATCAAGGACCCGGCGTGCGTGAACAAGACGTTCCCCGAATACTGGGAATTCCTCAGGCGGCTGAGCGGGACGCCGGCGGCGGCGGGACCATGAAGCGCGACAAGTTCTGGCAATTCGCGGCGATGATGCTGCACTACAAGCGGCTGCTTGCGGTGGCGGCTTTCGGTGCGCTGCTCGACGCGGTGTGCATGGTTGGCGGGTGGACGACGCTGACGTGGGTGATCACGGCTTTCTTCGGCGAGACGAAGAAGTCGCAGATGGTCGATACGACCACCGGGAAAGTCATCGAGGTCATGCCGCAGGTTCAGAGTCTGCGCGAGATCGCGCTGCGCAAGCTGGAGCATCTGCCGTCGTGGATGGGCGACTGGACGTCGTTGGCGAAACTGGTTCCCGAGCGGCAGTTCACCGGGCTGGCGGTGATGCTGGCGATCATCCTAATGCTGGCGATCATCGGATCAATCGGCCGATTCCTGCACGAATACAATACGATCACTGTCTCCACGCGGACGATCATGCGCATCCGCAAGCGCGTGTTCCGCCGGCTGGTGCATCTGCCGATGTCGGCATCGGATCAGATCACGCAGACGCTGACGCGTGTGATGGGCGATTCGGCGACGCTGGGTGTGGGGTTCACGGCGATCACGAGCCGCGCGGTGCGCGGGATGCTGACGGGGATCGCGATGCTGTTCGTGGCGGTGTGTTACGACTGGCAGGTGGTCGGCACTTTCATCGTAGTGGTCCCGCCGCTGGTGCTGCTGATCCGCAAGTTCGGTAAGCGGATCCGCAAGGCGGCCAAGAAGGCGATGCAGCAATATAGCGTGATGCTCGGGGCGCTGACGGAGGTGGCGCAGGGCCAGCGCGTGATCAAGGTGCATCACGCCGAGGGCTACGAGCGACGCCGGTTCAGCACGATCCTGCGCGACATGCTCAAGCAGGAGATGCGCTCGCGGACGGCCAAGGCGATCAGCTCGCCGATCATCGAGACGCTGGCGATGGCGGGCGTGATCACGGTCGTGATGCTGGGCGGGTACACGGTATTCGAGAGCCACACGCGCTCCGCCGGTGATTTGGTGAGCGTGCTGGTGATGCTCGCCGGTTCGGCGATGCAGTTCCGCACGCTGACGGGCATGAACAACACACTGGCCGAATCGGGCGCCGCGGCGGAGCGGCTCGATGAGCTTTTGCAGATGCCCGTCGAGCCGTCGGCGCGCGAGGAATATGCGCGCGGCCTCAAGAGGCTGCCGGAGCACACGCGCAGCATCGAGTTCCGCGACGTCGGCTTCAGCTACCCCAAGGGCGACCGCTCGGCGCTCAATCATGTGAACCTCATCGTGCCGCACGGCAAGACCTGCGCCATCGTCGGCGGCAACGGCTCGGGCAAATCGACGCTGCTCAATCTCGTGCCGCGCCTCTACGAACCGACCAGCGGCGTGGTGCTCATTGATGGTCACAACATCCGCGATTTCACGCTCCGATCCGTCCGCCGCAAGATCGCGATGGTCACGCAGGAGACGGTGCTTTTCGACGCCACCATCGCCGAGAACATCGCCTACGGTTCACGGCACGCGACGCGGCACCTCGTCACCGAGGCGGCGAAGCGCGCGTTCGCCCACGAGTTCATCGCCACGCTCCCCGATGGCTACGACACCGAGCTCGGCGAGCGCGGCCAGCGCCTTTCCGGCGGTCAGCGCCAGCGCCTCGCCATCGCCCGCGCGATTTTGCGTGATCCGCAGATTCTCATCCTCGACGAGGCGACGAGCCAGATCGACGCCGACAGCGAATCGAAGATCACCGCGGCGCTGGCCGAATTCGTCCGCGACCGCACGACGTTCGTGATCGCGCACCGGCTCTCGACGGTCGTCAACGCGGACATGATCGTCGTGATGGACAGCGGCGGGATCGTGGCGGTGGGGCGTCACGCGGAGCTGCTGAAGACATCGGATATTTATCTGACGTTGTGCCGCACGCAGATGCATGGGCTTGTGCCGGAGCCGGCGGTGTAGAAATCTTTCCGGGTGCCACGGCCAGCGAGTCTTCGAGTCGGCCGTGCTCTTCACGCGTTACGCCAAGGCACACGGCCGACTCCGCAGAGCCTGCGCTGGCCGTGGCACCCAAACTAAGTCACGCAAACATCGTCATCTGCTCGCCGGGCAGCGGTTGGTGCTGCGCGGCGGCGAGCCAGGGGGTCGGCTCGTGCTGGGTGGTGATGCAGAGCCGCGGGGCGAGCTGTGCGTGGGTGGCGTATAACTTTTGCACGAGGGTGCGGTCGTTGCACTGACGCGAGAGATGCAGCAACACGACATGGCGAGGCGACCGCCGGCATCGCGCGAAAACGCGCTTCATCGCGTCGAAGGCCTGTTCATTCGAGAGGTGGCCCGACCCGCCCATGATGCGTTTCTTGAGCATCCACGGCCGCGGGGAACCGAGCTGCATCGGCGGGTCGTAGTTGCTCTCGATGGCGACGAGGTCGGTGTCGATCATCGCATCGATGAGCTCATCGGTGACGTGTCCGAGGTCGGTGGCGTAGCCGAGGTGGCCGGTGGCGGTTTCGATGCGGTAGGCGACGGAGCCGTTGGTGTCGTGGGCGAGAGGGACGGGGCGGATGAGCGCGGCGGCTTCACCATCGATTTCGAGCGTGAAGGGTTGGTCGTGGAAAGTCTTCAGCAGGCCGGCGCGGTGGAGGACTTTGGGTGTGACGCCGCTGACGGCTTCGCAGCGGTGCAGCTCGTAAAGATGGCGCTCGTGGCAATAAAGCATGATGCCGCGTGCGTGCAAGGTCGGCAGCCAGTTGGGGTTGAAGTGGTCGGAGTCGAGGTGGGTGAGCAGCACGGCACGCAACGACGAAACCTGGGCTCCGGTGCCGGTGAGGCGCTTGGCGGTGGCGCGTGGGCCGAAGCCGGCGTCGATCATGACCAGTCGCTCGCCGAGGCGGACGATAGTCGAGTTGCCGGATGAGCCGCTGCCGAGGACGCAGATTTCCATTGTGGACATTCCGTGTCCGAAAAGGCGGGTGTGTCAGTGTGTCAGGCCGTCGCTTCGGCGGGGATGTCGAGCACCGCACCGCCGCCGCGTGTGATGCCGCGTTTGCTGCTGCGCACGAACGCCGCGAACTCGGCGCACAGCGCATCGTGCGAAAGCTGTCGCTCGATGAGCTGCGCGGCGTGGCTCGCCGTGTGCCGCTGGCGGTAGAGCAGGGCGAAGGCCCGCTTGAGATTCGCGACATGGTCACGGTAGCCGCCCCGACGCAGCCCGACCAGATTCAGCGAGCCGACTTTCCGCGACGGGTAGACGGTGACAAACGGTGGGACATCCTGCGTGATGCCGACCATGCCCGAGACCATCGACATGCGGCCGATGCGGCAGAACTGGTGGATCGCGGTGTTGCCGCCGATGATCACCTTGTCGCCGACCTGCACGTGACCGGCGAGCAGGACGCCGTTGGCCATCGTGATGTCATTGGCGAGCTGGTCGTCGTGGCCGACGTGCGAATTGGCCATGAGGAAATTGCGGTGGCCGATCGTGGTGGGGCGGGCCTGCGTCGCGCGGTGGATCGTGACACCCTCGCGGATCAGATTGTCATCGCCGATCACGATGCCCGCGTCGCCCTTGGCCGGGTCGAATTTGCGGTCCTGCGGCTCGTAGCCGATGCAGGCGTTGGGGTAGATGGTGTTGCGGGCGCCGATCGTGAGCGGGCCGCGCAGCGTGACACGGTGCAGCAGCTTCGTGCCGGCACCGATGCGGACATCGCCCTCGATCACGCACCAAGGCCCGACGACGACATCGCCGGCGAGCTGGGCACGGGGATCGACGATCGCGGTGGGATGAATCTCGGCCATGGCGAGTATGATAACTGTTGCACGCCATGGCCCCAAACCCGCCGCAAACATTGCGCTTCCTCGACCTCGGCCGCATCGCGTATCGGCCTGCGCTGGAGCTTCAGCGCGAGATCCACACGGAGGTGCTCGAGGGCCGGTGTCCGCCGACGGTGCTGCTGCTGGAGCACGATCCGGTGATCACGGTCACGCCGCGCGACGGCGTGGCGGGGCACGTGCTGGCGAACACGGAGGCGTTGAAAGTCGCCGGCGTCGAGCTCTGCGAAACCGACCGCGGCGGCGACGTGACGTACCACGGCCCGGGCCAACTCGTCGCTTACCCCATCCTCCCGCTGCAACCGCTCGGCATGAACGTGCGCGAGTATGTGTGCATGCTCGAATGGGTGATCATCGACACACTCGCCCGCTTCGGCGTCACGGCGAAACGCGACCCGGCGGGGATCGGCGTCTGGACCGGCGATGCAAAAATCGCCGCGATCGGCGTGCGCATCCGCCGCTGGATCGCGATGCACGGCCTGGCGCTCAACGTCACAACGAACCTCGACCACTTCAAGCTCATCGTTCCCTGCGGCCTGACGCGCCCGGTCACGAGCCTGCAAACCATCCTCGGCCCGCGTTGCCCGGCGATAGCCGAGGTGAAGGCGGCGATGAGCGAGGCGTTCCGGGAACGCGCGAGATTGACGGATAAACGTGGCCCCGCGTGTCCCACCGTGGTCTAATGATGCCAGACAAAAGCGCCCGTAAGGGCGTGAATAAATTCAGGAGGTGCCACATGTCCCGTCTTCTTTCCCCACGTTCCCTCGTGCTGATGCTCGTGTCGCTACCGATTGCCGCGGTGATCCTCGGGATCATGGCGTGCCTGCCCGTTCCGGTCGGCGACCCGGAGACGAGCAAAGTCGATGCGAAATTCACCGGGGCGTGGCTGCTGCCGAATCCCGGTGACAACAAGGACGATGAGAACAAGCGGCAGCTCTACGTCGTCGCGCCGTGGGACAGCCGGACCTATCTCGTGCGCTTTTTCGAATATGAAGAAAAGGATGGCAAGATCGAGGCGGGCAAGAGCGGGAGCTACAAGGCGTGGCTCACACCGATCGCGGGCCAGACCTTCGTGACACTCGATCCCAAGCCGATCGGGCGCGACCTGGGCACGACCACGGAGCACGACCCCTTCTTCGTCGTGGGCAAACTCACGACGGTCGAAAACGGGCTCGAGCTTCTTTTGACGGACCCCGATAAGGGGCTGCTCAAGGACGTGAAGACCCGCGAGCAGGCGGAAGGAATCATCAAGGATCACGTGAGCGATCCGGAGATCTTCGCCAAGGGTCCGATGAAATTTCAGAAGCTCGACGCGGACAAGACGAAAGCGGTGCTTGAAGCGTTTCACGTGGAGTAAAACGTGCACCCGATTGTGATCGACAACCCGCCGATCGGTTCCTACGGCGTGCTCATGCTCGCGGCGATTGTCATCGGCTGGTTGTGGACGCGCCGTCGTGCGCCGAAGTTCGGCATCGCGGCGCATCACATTGATGCGATGGCGCCGCTCGTTGTGGCCGCGGGGCTGGTTGGAGCGTGGGCGTCAGAAAAAATGTTCGGCGACGGGCGCGTGCTTTACGGGGCGCTGATCTGCAGCGTTGTCACGGGGATTGCTTACTGCGTTACGCGACGATTGGAATTGGGGCGCATGGGCGATGCGTTTGCGCCGCCGCTGGCTCTGAGCATCGGGATTGGTCGCGTGGGGTGTTACTTTGCGGGGTGTTGCTGGGGCAGGGCGTGCGGGGAGGAGTGGTGGGCGCTGCACTTTCCACCGGGGAGTTTTGCGTATCACGAGCATGCGAGTCACGGCTGGATCGCGGACACTGCGACGCAGTCGCTCGGCATCTACCCCGTGCAAATCATGGAGGCGGCAGGGGCGACGATGCTTGCTGTGTGGCTGGTTGTCTGGGGCCTGCGCTGGCAACGCTCGGGCGAAATATTCCTAATGATGGCGGTGGGTTACGCGGGACTGCGTGCAGTACTGGAAGTTCTGCGGGCAGATAATCCGCCGATCTCAGGCACCGGCCTGACGCTGTCGCAGTGGATCAGCCTTTCGATCATCGCGGCCTGCGTGATCACGGGAATTTCGCGGCGGTGCCTATACGCTGACACCCCCGGCACTTGCCAGCCAAAACCGACATTGGCATAATTTTGCGTGTTGTCCGTGATCTTAAATCCTTTACATCTTTAACGGAGGAATCGTGATGAAAAGCGTGTTGAAACTGGCGGTGGCGGCTGTGTTCTGCGCGGCGCTGGGCGGTTCTTTACTCATGGCTGAGGACAAGAAGCCCGACGCCCCGAAGCATGAGAAGGAAGCTCATGTCTATTCGCCCTATTCCAAACTGACGCTCACGGATGATCAGAAGAAATCGATCTCGGCAATCCAGGCCGAGGCGCGCGCCAAGATCAAGGCGATCGAGGACGATGAGGAAGCCAAGGCCAACGCGCTGCTGACCGACGCCCAGAAGAAGGAACTGGCGTCGATGGAGACCAAGGCCAAGGAACACCAGGCGGAACTGGCCAAGGAGCGCTACGCCAAGCTGAAGGAAGAGCGCGCCAAGGAAAAGGCCGCGAAGCCCGGCGATGCGAAGCCCGAGGCTGAGAAGAAGTAACTCCGGCGTAAATCAGATCCACTCACCGCCGCGACGGACCACCGTCGCGGCGGTTTTGTTTTTCCGCTCCCTCTCCCCCGGGGAGAGGGCTGGGGTGAGGGCGTGCAGTGCTACAACGTGCGCAGTGTCGCGAACCCGACGCCGTGCGGCACTCCCCACGCACCCTCACCCGGCCTCGCGGACTCGGCCACCCTCTCCCCGAGGGAGAGGGACCGGAGTCAGATCAACGTCGGCAGCACCTTGTCCACGTCCGCGAAATAGCGGCGGATCATCGCGCAGTCGAATCGGCTGAGGATCTCACCGGCCGGCTCGCGCTGGAGCAGGAAACGGAACGCCGCCTGGATCACGCGCTCCGGCGCGACTTGGCCTCGGCTCCAGAGGTCGTAGTCCGACCAGTTGAGCGTTACCTCATAGGTGTGAACCTTGCCGTTGGCATCGACCTCCACGCCGAATTTCCATCCGCGGCCCTGATCCTCTTCGGTTTTCACGTGGATGTTGGGCATGGGTTTCCGGTGCTCACGATGCGCTGCGCTAGCCGCATCATTCGCGGTGTTGTCGCAGCCACCATACCATACCGCACCATGGCCAGACCGAGGCAGAAGAAAATACGAAGCTCGATCACGTCGCGACCCCGCGGGAGCCGCGATGCGAAGGGCGCGTCGGGCCAGCCGCCGGTGAAGATCAGCCGCGCGCGTTTTATGGCGGTCGAGGCGCTGGCCAAGCAGCTCAAGGGTGATCCGGAATTGCCGCCACTGTCGGCGGACACGAAGGGGCTCGACCCGCGCGATGCCCGGCTTGCCGTCGCGATCCATCGCACGGCGCTGCGGCACATGCTCACCGCGGATTGGCTGATCCGCCGGAGCCTGGAGCGGAAGAGCCAGAAGGTACACCGGGCGCTGCGTGCGATTCTCGTCACCGCCGCGGTGCAGTTGGTATTTATGGACAAGCAGCCGGCGCACGCGGTGGTCGATGATTCGGTGGAGCTTGCCAAGCGGTTGGGATTCGGCACGGCGGGGATGGCCAACGCGATCTTGCGCCAGATCGCCGAGTTCGTCGCGGAGCGGAATGAGCAGGGGGGATGGAAGGCGTCGCCGAGCCTGCTGCCGTGGGGCGATGGATGCATCCGGTTCAAGGAGCCGCTGCTGCCGCCGGTGAAGGAATTTGGCAATTACTACAGCGTGGCGACGAGCCACCCGGTTGAACTTGTGCTGGCGTGGCGCAAACAGTTTGGCGACGCGGAGACGGTTCGCCTGCTGCTGCACAGTCAGCAGGAAGCGCCGACCATCGTGCGATGCGGCGCGGGAGTCACGCCCGAGCCGGAGCTGATGGAGCCGCACGAGGAGCCGGGCTTCTTCGTGGCGACCGCGGATCACGATGCGATCGCGCGCTGGCTCCGCGGCCATCCCGATTGCTGGGTGCAGGACCCGGCATCGTCGCGATCGCTGATGGCGACGGCGGAGCTCAAGCCGCGCGTGATTGTCGATTACTGCGCGGGGATGGGGACGAAGACGCGCCAGCTCGCGCAGCTCCACCCCAATGCGAAGATCATTGCGACGGACCCGGATGCGATGCGTTTCGCTGAGCTGCAGCGCGTGTTCGCGGAGCATGAGCGCGTGACGGTCGTGCCGCACGATCAGATGCACCAGCACAAGGGCAAGGCGGACCTCGTCGTGCTCGACGTGCCGTGCTCCAATAGCGGTGTGCTCGCGCGGCGGCTGGAGGCGCGCTACCGCTACAGCGCGGAGTCGATCGCCTCGGTGGCGAAGCTTCAGCGGGAGATCATCACGGCTTCGGCGCCGTTGCTGCGTGACGGGCCGGGTGCGGCGGTGCTCTACGCCACGTGCAGCATCGAGGGGTCGGAGAACGAGGAGCAGGCGGCGTGGGCGGCGGAGCGACTCGTCATGACGGTCACACACCAGCAATCGGTGCTCCCGGGCGGGACGGGGCGGAGCTATCACGATGGGTCTTTCCACGCACTTTTGAGACGATGACCGGAGCTTCTGTGCAGAATGTGCACCACTCCTGGGCTGGTTTTCCGTTGTATATAATTGCGTAAAATATTGTAAATAAACGACTAATCGACAAACAAGTGCAATATTTCTTCGTCAGGCTTGCGTTGCGACTAAGTCTCAATACAATCGCCAACTCGTGAGACTTAGTCTCAATTATATCGTCAACCTCCTGCGAAGGGAATAACGATGGCTGGCGGTCGGATCGATGGCGGGGCGATGAATGGGGTGAAAAACCGCTGGACACAGCGCTGGATCGGTGGCGTGGCGATGGGGGTGGCGGCGCTCCTGTTGCAGCCTTTGGATATGTCCGCGGTGCATGCCGCCGACGTTGATGCGCTCCTCCTCGCAGCGGCACCCGCTCCCGCAACCGCCGCCGCGCCCGCCGCGGCTCCGGTCCCCGGAGATTCGCGCTATGGCCTGTTCAACATGCTGGATCATCGCAGCCGTTACGGCACGTCCTGGTTCCCCGAACCCTTCCGCGTCGGTGAGATGGATCTCGATAACGAGATCCGCGTCGACTGGGAGCACACCGAGGGCAAGGGCCTGATCGCCGACGAGGTGAAGGCGGAGTTTGAAAAATCCTTCGGCCTGCTCACGCTCGAGATCGAAGTGCCGTACGCCAACGAGCGGACCCAGGAATTCGACGCGGGCCTGGGCCAGACGGTGACCATGCGTGAAGAGGGCCTGGGCAACATCGAGATCGCCGCCCGCCATCCGGTTTATCAGTGGGTGTCGGCCGACGACTTCATCGACAACACTTTCGGCGTGTCCTTCGAGCTCGCCGTCCCGACGAACACCAAGGTCAGCAAGAACACCGAGGTCGTCCCCGCGATCTTCGACACACTGCGCCTCGGCGAGCATTTCAGCATCCAGGCCAGCGCCGGTTTTTCGTTCCTGCTCGGGCCTCACCCCGACGGCGGCGAGCGCGTGTTCGAGTACGGTGTGGTCTTCGGATATTCCTTTGAGCACGAAGAGCTGCCGCTGCCCGGCGTCGAGCGCGTGATCCCGATCCTCGAGCTCAAGGGCGAGACGCTGCTCAACGGCGAGGAGTCGGGCAACAATGTGCTGACGGGCACCGCGGGCGTCCGTTTCAATCTCAGCTCCATCGGCGAGTTTCAACCCCGCCTCGGTGTTGGCTATATTTTCCCGATCGACCAGGGCGCCCGTGACGAGTTCCGCTGGGGCATCATCACGAGCCTCGTGTTCGAATTTTGACCAAGGGCCGGACGCATGGACATGGACCGCAGAGAGTTTGTGAAGCTCACGACTAGCGCGGCGTTCGGGCTGTGCGCCGGTGGCTGCGGTCAGATGGCTGACAACGCCGACGAGGGCTTCGCACCGCCGCTCGGCCTCGTCGACGCCGGCTCCGCGACCGCGTATGTCGCCGACGGTGTGTACGGCGGATTGGCCGACCGCGGCTTCTTCATCATCCGCAAGGGCGAGTCGCTCTCGGCCCTGTCCTCCAAGTGCACGCACCGAAACTGCAGGCTGAAGCCCGCCGCGGGCCACGCCTTCCGCTGTGCCTGCCACGGCTCGACGTTTGATCCCGCCGGTCATGTGACCAAGGGGCCCGCCAAACGCGACCTTCCGATGCTGCCGCTGAAGATCGACGCCAACGGTCACGTGATCGTCGAAGTCACGGCCCTGCAGCCCGCGTGGAAATAAATCGACGTTACGCTGTCACGATGGACGCGAAGCTTCTGCATCACGAACTG
The DNA here is from genome assembly GCA_043788485.1 of Planctomycetota bacterium. Classification (GTDB taxonomy): domain Bacteria; phylum Planctomycetota; class Phycisphaerae; order Phycisphaerales; family Zrk34; genus JAYVTU01. Next base: position 6,665 of record JAYVTU010000093.1, on the reverse strand, counting down.
ATTCACGCACCCGGCGCTGAGCCCCAGCGCCGGGTGCTTTTTTTGCACGGCATCTTCGGCGCGGGCCGGAATTGGGCGACGATCGCGCGTCGCGTCGTCGAGCGGCGGCCGGAGTGGGGGGCACTGCTCGTCGATCTGCGTGAGCACGGCCGGTCCACCGGATTCCCGCCGCCACACGCCTTGGAAGCGGCCGCGGCGGATGTGCGCCGGCTCACGGATCATCTGAACCTCGGCGACCACGCCGTCGTCGGCCACTCCTTCGGCGGGAAGGTGGCCCTCACACTCGCCTCCGCAAAACCGCCGGGCCTGCGCCAACTCTGGATCATCGATTCGACCCCCGCCCCGCGGCCGCCCGGCGGGCAGTCGTGGCAGGTGATGCAGATCCTGCAGAATCTCCCAGGACCCTTCGCCTCACGCGCCGATGCGGTCGCGCAGCTCCAAGCCGAGGGAATCCCCCCGGCCGTCGCGACATGGATCGCAACCAACGTGCAACGTGACGGCGAGGCCTACACATGGCGTCTCGACCTCGCCGCATGCCAGCAGTTGCTCGCCGACTTTTACACAGCCGATCTCTGGCCGATCGTCGAGGATCACCCCGCGTCGCTGGACATCCATTTCCTCTGCGCGACGCAGTCGGACGTGATGGACGCCGCCACCACCGACCGCGCGAAGCGCACCGCCGCGGTCCACGAAATCGTCGGCGGGCACTGGCTGAACATCGACAATCCTGATGCGGTCGTGGAACTGATCACCGCCGATCTGCCGGTCGATTGAGCCGTAAAAATTATTTTCGCACCTTTGCCACACACGCCGCGTATAAGCGATGAAGGCGATCGCGCGGCGTGTGCCGCGCGTCGCGATGCCATCATTTCCAATACCCGTCAGTCCCGACATTCGGCGTCCGAAAAAGCCCTCAACCGCGGCTCGATATCTCATTCACTTTATTCAGGAGCCAGGCTATGACCACCCTCGATGCGACCCTGCGTCCCTGCCCGCGTGTCGATTGGATCACCGGTTTGCTCTACCCCCTCAGCGCCCTGTGCATGATGATCGGCTGCTACACGCTCAGTCAGCAGATGGACATGCACATCGGCAGCATCGGCAAATTGCTCACGCTCATCGGCGTCCTCAATGTCTACGAAGCGCTGCTCGTCGCGCTCGGGCTTTATTTGACGGTCCGGCGCGGCGTGCTCAACGACGGCCGACTGCTGCTCGGCCTCGAGATCGTCTTCCTCGTGGACGCCGCGTTCCTCAACGCCGAGTGCTTCGCCGCATCGCTGACGGCCGGCGCGCTGATCAACACCGCGCTCGCGCTCCTGACGGCGTTGAAGATCGGCGCGGTGATCCGTTACATGCGCCTGACCGTCACACCATCACACCTCGCGTGGCTCGGCGCAGCGTACCTGCTCACGCTCGCCATGCCCGGCATCAGCGCGGCGCGCTCGGCATCCGTGCCGATCACGCCGTGGTTCATCTACGGCGGATGGTGGGCCGCGGGCCTGATGCTCGCCGGTCACGCGGCTCTGGCGGGCCGGTGGCACTCACGCCAGTCGGGCTGGCCAACCGTGAGCCGACCCATCAGCCTGCTCTTCGCCGCAGCGGTGTACGTTTCCTTCGCCGGCCACATCGCGGCGCTGGGCTGGATCTACGATGTGACATTCGAATTCGGCGTGCTGTCACCGCTGCTTCTGGCGATGATCATGGTCGTCGAGCGGCTGGCGCCGGGGTGGAAGGAATTGCGCGCCGGGCAGTTCTGGCTCGCCGTCCTCGCGGTCATTTTCTCGGGGATTTTCACGCAGGATCTCGTCCGCGGCGCCCCGACTGTCCTCGGCGTCGGCCTCTCGCCGATGCGGCTGACGCTCTTGGCGGCCGGCGTCGAGTTCGCCATCATCGCCTGGCGGGCCGGGCTCTGGCGATTCGTGGTCGCCGGTGTCGTCGCTCTTTCGCTGGGGCTCACCTCCACAACCTTCGGCGGCGCGCTGGAGCAGTGGATGAAATGGCTCGGCTGGGTCGGCGGCAAGGGTGGCGAGGTCATGCCGCGCGGCGCGATCATCTGGGGCACGCTGTTGGTCCTCGGCGCGTTCGTGTTCCTGGCGCTGGGCCTGATGGTGAGCATGCGCAAGGAGCCCGAGTCGATGGAGCAGGAGCGGCACAGCGGTGACGCGGCTACGATCCCGCCCATCGGCGAATCGCCGTAAACACACGGCGTTTTTGCCAGCATGGGCGGCATCACCTATCATGGCCCTGCGCAACCACGGTCGGCGGCGCTAGGGTCCCCGCTGCGGCATGACTGACGCTCCGATCACAACCGAAACCACCGCGACTCCCGCGCCCAGGCGATCCGAATTCCGGCGCTTCTTTTTCCGCGGCTTGGCCATCCTGCTGCCCACACTGCTGACCATCTACATCCTCGTCGCAGTCTACGGCTTCGTCGATCAGCGCATCGCCGCTCCCATCAACACCGGCATCCGCGCCGTCTGGGTCACAGTCTCGCCGTGGCCCGTCGCCAGCACGGATGACTATCTCAACGCCGAGTCGAAGATGTCGCCCAGCGAGGCGGCACGATGGGAGCGCGCAGGTGGCAAAGAGATTCTCGCCGAGATGGCCGCGGGCAAGATGACGCCCGAGCAGACCACACGCTGGAACGAAATCGGCGGCCTCGAATCAATGATCCACGGCCCGGCCCGCGCCCAGGCCATGGACCGCGTCTGGAACAAAATCTCCCTCGGCGGCTGGCCCTTGCTCAATGTCTTCGGCCTCATCGTCGCCGCCATCCTCATCTACATCGTCGGCCGGCTCGTCGGCGGTTACCTCGGCGCCCACATGCTCCAGCGCGGCGAGCAGATGATGGCGCGCGTCCCGATCGTCAAAGCCGTCTACCCCTCGGTCAAGCAGGTCACCGATTTCATCGTCGGCGGCGGGGGCCCCGAGAAGAAGATGAAGTTCAACCGCGTCATCGCTGTGCAGTACCCGCGCATGGGCTGCTGGTCGGTCGGCCTGGTGACCGGCGAGGCGCTGCGATCGATCGAAGAACACGCCGGCGGCCGCTGCGTGACCGTCTTCGTGCCCTACACGCCGCCCTTCACCGGCTTCGTGATCACCGTGCCCGTCGCCGACACGTTCGAGCTGCCGATGACGATCGATGAAGCCCTGCGTTATCTGGTCACCGCGGGCGTGATCGTGCCCGAGGCCCAGATCCCGATCCGCAACACGCCACCCGCGCCCTTTCCCGCCACCGCCAACGTCACGCATCTGCCACAAACCGGCCCCGAAATGCCCCTCCAAACCTGATACACCGATGGAGCTAGACCCCCATGGAGTTCAAGATCAAAGGCAAGCACCTTGAAATCACCCCGGCGATCCGCGAATATGCCGAGAAGCGGACCGAGCGCCTGCACCGCTATTTCGACCGGATCAGCGAAATCCAGGTCGTCATCGGTCAGCTCGACCGCATGATGGAGGTCGAAGTGATCGTCGATGTCGAGCACCACGACGACTTCATCGCCAAGAGTTCGCTCGAGGACCTGTACGCCTGCATCGACCAGACCGTCGACAAGGTCGAGCGTCAGCTGCACGACCACAAGGACCGCCTCCGCAACCGCAAACACAACGCCTGAGAACCCGGAAGGGAACTCAACGCAGAGACCGCAGAGGATGCAGAGAACGCAGAGTTAAAACAGGGTCTATCGCAAATCAATTGGATTTCTCCGCGTCCTCTGCGTCCTTCTCCGCGTCCTCTGCGTTAAAATCCCCTTTCCCGCCTATCGCCACCAAGCCCCTGTCGCGAGGATACAAGATGAAGCTCTCCGATTTCGTCAACGCCAAGGCCCTCGTCCCCCAGATCCAGTCCACCAAGCGCGACGAGGCTATCGGCGAGCTGGTCGATGCGCTGATCGCCGCCAGCGTGATCGAGAAGTCGCTGCGCGAGGAGATCATCGCGCAGATCATCGAGCGCGAGAAGCGCGGCAGCACGGGCTTCGGCAAGGGCGTCGCCGTGCCCCACGTCAAGCACGCGAAGATCAAAAAGATGTCGGCGACGATCGGGATCTCGGCGCGCGGCGTCGATTTCAACGCGCTCGACAAGGCGCCGGTGTTCAGCGTCGTGCTGCTCATGAGCCCCGCCGACAAGCCCGATGAGCACCTGCAGGCGATGGAGAACATCTTCCGCAACCTGCAGAAGGACACGTTCCGCCGCTTCCTCCGCCAGGCCAGCACCGCCGCGGACATCATGGAACTTATCGAGGAAGCCGATGCGCATCAGCTTCAGGGCTGAGTACTCATGCCCCCTCTCCCTCCCAGGGAGAGGGCCGGGGTGAGGGTCGAAACATCGGGACGCCATATGCGGAGCGCGGACGCACTTCGTAAATCTCAGCGTCTCACCCTCACCCGGCTCGAAGACTCGCCGACCTCTCCCATGAAGGGAGAGGTGAATTAAGAACTCAGTCGCGGCCCAGCCGCAGAGAATCTTCCGTCCGATGTCCGACACCCTCATTCACCGCGCGACCGTCACGATCATCAATCGTCTGGGCCTCCACGCCCGGCCGGCGATGGCGCTGGTGGACGTTGCCAACCGATTCGCCTCCAGCGTGACGATCCGCAAGAGCGGCGAATCGGTCGATGGCAAGAGCATCATGCAGGTGATGATGCTCGCGGCGACGAAGGGGACGCAGCTGGACGTCGAAGCCGAGGGGCCGGACTCGGATCAGGCCGTGGCTGCGATCCAGGAGCTGGTTCAGCGGAAATTTGATGAGGAATGAAGGTTGAGGGTTAAGTGGCCGATAAGGTAGGATGTCGGACGCGTCCAAGAGAGCGAGAATCGATGCCCGATCGCCTGCGAAGACATTACTGGATCTATCGGATTGAGCGTGACCACCTGATCTACAAGGGGGTCGTGATCCTGTTCTTTGCGATCTGGGCGGTGCTGATGACCAACGCGCTGTACAGCGCCTTTGAGCCGGTGCTCGACTCGGGGGTTGCCCGGACGTCGGGCAACGCACAGGTCAAGGACGCGATGTGGCTGATCGTCTACGCCAGCCCGCTGGCGGTGACGACCGCGGTGATGGCCGCCTTCCGCCGCTTCAAGGTCGGTTTCGAGTTCCGCTTCATGGAAGTCCTGCCGCTGGTGGGCTGCGGCCTCTTCGCCGTGATCGGCTTGGCGTGGATTTTCCTGTTCAAGAAGTGAACCGCGCAGCGGATCAATGACAACTGGATTGGGTGCCACGGTTATGCCGCGGACGGCTTTTCTGAACCCCTCTCCCTTCAAGGGAGAGGTCGGCGAGTCTTCGAGCCGGGTGAGGGTGAGACGTCGCGATTTTCAACGTGCGCCCGTACGAAACGCATGTGGCGTCCCGATGATTCGACCCTCACCCCGGCCCTCTCCCTGGGAGGGAGAGGGGGCTTTAATGCGGGATCTGCGCCGCGAACTTCTTCTTGAACTCATCGAGGCTCGCAACGCCCGCCGGCAGCGCCGCCTGATCGACGAGCATGACCGGGATGCCATCGCGGATGGGATACCGGAGCCCGCCGACCGTGGCGACGAGCTGCTCGCCCTCCAACCGCAGCGGACTGCGCGTCAGGGGGCAGACGAGAATCTTGAGCAGGTCGGGATCGATGGCGGCGGCGTTGGTCATGCGGATATGGTACACGGATTGGAAAGTGGGGGGCAACAGCGCCCCGCCCGAGGTTGCAACCGCCCGTCACGCTATGGACAATGCACCCGTTGCACACGGCAAATCCTGCATGAAATGTGAACTTAACGAGCAAGTACTTCTTTATGCCAACCGTGATGAATTGGCAGTCTTGATCAACGCATTGAGCGAAGCGACTTACGGTTTTCAGCGCCCCGATATTGTTGCGGCTCCGTCCCATCCCGCCCTGCGTCTTTTACATCATCTCTCGGATGTCTTTGACGCGTGTACTCCGGAGGGCGTGATGCGTGTCAGAATCGATGTCTCCGAATCGCGGCTGCTAATCGGTGTGATCAAGGCGGGGATCGCGGAGTTTGGTAACAGCGAATTCCACTCACGGATTGGTTGCACGGTTGAGGAGGCGGAACAGATGTTCAAATGTCTTGAGCATTGTCAGCCCAACGGTTTTGAATCATGAACGAAAATGCCGAATACATTGCAGCAAAAGCTGATTTGCCCGATTGGTTCAATTACCCGCCGGGATTTGCCAATCTGGTTGAACAGGGCGTCGTGCATTTTGCACCATGGCATCTTGCAAAATCTGATTTTGCGATGAAAATATATCGGGCGCTCCATGATCGGTATAACAGAGAGTTGTTCCCAATTGCCCACCGACAGGGAAGTGACGATATAGCCTGTCTCGAAAAAGGTTCGGGCCACACCGTGAAAATCATCAATGGATACACTTCCATCGGGCACGAGAATGAAGGAGAATTCGCCTCATTCTGGGAATGGTTTCGGCATGCGATTGATGACGTGATCGAGTTCAACAGCTAACTTATAAGGGGTTGAATGATCACTGATCAAGAAGCAGAACGGCAGTTCGGTGATCTTGTCGCGACGGCGATGGTGCTGATTCCCGGAGAGTCTTTTGCCGAAGGTAGTGTCCGTCAAGTTGCGCACTTTGCGAAAGAGCTTCTCCGCTGGAACTGGGGATGGGAAGCCCCGAGCCGAAGGCGAGGGGCTTCCCATCCCCGA
>JAYVTU010000092.1:0-9376 GCA_043788485.1 Planctomycetota bacterium | reverse complement strand
CCAAGGAAGGCAAAGGATTTGGTTTTAAAAAAATGGAATATGCCTTTCGCCTTCCTTGGTGAACTTGGTGCCTTGGTGGTTCACCCCTCCCCTTCTTCTTCGCGTCCTTCGCGCCTTCGCGGTTAAAAACTCTTACAAACCCGCTTCGAGCACATCGCAGAACTGCTTGCACAGCGCTTTCTTGCTGAGCTGTTCGCTCGTCATCTTCTGTGCCCGTCGGCCGATGTCGGCCAGTTCGGCCGGCGGCGTGTCCATGAGCCGGCGGATTGTGGCCGTCGCCGCGGCGCCGTCGCCGCTGGGGATGTGCCAGCCGATGCGGCTCTGCTCGAGGATGTCGGAGATGTGACACGGGCTGGGGCCCAGGAAGAGCACGGGCCGACCGACCGCCATCGCGCCGTAGACCTTGCAGGGGTGGACGATACCGACCATGTTGTCGCCCATCGTGACCAGGTGCACGTCGCCGGCGGAGAGCGAGAAATGCAGCGTTTCCAGGGGTTGATAGGGCAGCAGGCGGATGTTGGTCAGCTTGTGCTTGGCGATCGCCTCTTCGATCTCGCGCTTGCCCAGGCCCCCGCCGATGAAGAGCAGGAGCAGGCGTGGATCGTCGCGCAGGTTCACCGCGGCTTCGAGGACCGCGGTGACCGGGTGCGCCGGGCTGATGTTGCCGGAGTACATGATGACGAACTTGCCGTCGAGCTTCTGATCGCGGCGGAAGGGATTCACCTCGTGCGCGATCGGCTCGTCGCTCTGATCGATATGCGGCCAGGGCGGGATCACGGCCATGCGCGAGCCGACGGGCGTCTTGGCTTCGAGGCGCTGAGCCATGAAACGGTCCAGTGCCACGACCGATGCGGCACGACGCAGGATCTGGCGGTTGAGCCAGTCGAAAACGCGGGCGGCGAAGTCGGTGGGCTTCGTCTTGCCCATCGCGATCATCTGATCGGGGTTGAGGTCCATCGCCCAATACTTCACCGGCACACGCCGGATGCGGGCGATTGTCACACCCGCAAACGAGCACATCGGCGGGGACGTGCTGACAAGAATGCACGCCAGATTCCGCGTCCAGACGGCGCGGAGCATCGCCTGAATGAGGAACAGGATGCCGCCCAGCAGGCGGATCGCGATCGACTTCTTGCCGAAGGATGAGAGCGGGAGACGACGAATCTCGACACCGTCGAGCGTCTCGCGCTTCGGGTATTTCATCGACGAATCGTCGTAGCCACGGGCCGAGGTGTAGACGACGACGCGGAACCCGCGCCTCGCCATCTCCGCGGCGGCATCGTGCATGTGCTGACCCAGACTCGCCGGGTCGGGCACGTACACCTGACTGAGGATCAGCAGTGTGGGTGGAGTAGGCATGGGGAGTGATGAACCGCGAAGGCGCGAAGGACGCGAAGAAGAGGGAGAAGAAGTTTTAACGCAGAGGCCGCGGAGGCCGCAGAGAAATGAGAGAGATGAATCGAAATACAAATTCTTCAGCTCTCTGCGATCTCTGCGGCCTCTGCGTTGAACGTCTTTTCTTCTTCGCGTCCTTCGCGCCTTCGCGGTTAAAAGGTTTTCAGCGAGCGCCGGCGACGGCGCCGTACTTGGCCGTGTATTCCTCGAGGATCCAGGCGTACGTCTTGGCCATGCCGTCGCGCAGTTTCGTGCTGGGTTCCCAGCCGAGCTTCTGCTGGATGAGCGTGTTGTCGGAGTTGCGGCCGGCGACGCCCTTGGGGGCATCGAGCTTGTACTTGCGCTTGAGCTTGATGCCGGCGATGACCTCGACGATGTCGACGAGCTGATTGATCGACACCAGTTCGCTGGAGCCGAGGTTCAGGGGCTCAAGGATGTCGGAGTGGGTGATGCGGTCGATGCCGTAGATGCAGTCGTCGATGTACATGAAGGAGCGGGTCTGGTTGCCGTCGCCCCAGATCTCGATCTCGTGTTTGCCGGAGGCCTTGGCTTCGAGGACCTTGCGGCAGACGGCGGCGGGGGCCTTCTCGCGGCCGCCTTCCCAGGTGCCGAACGGGCCGTAGACGTTGTGGAAACGGGCGACGCGCGTCGTCAGGCCGTAGTCCTCGCGGAAGTGGCGGCACATGCGTTCGCTGAAGAGCTTCTCCCAGCCGTAGCCGTCTTCGGGCATGCCGGGGTAGGCGTCTTCTTCCTTGAGCGCGGTGACCTTCGGGTCCTTCTGCTTGTCGGCGTTGTAGACGCAGGCGGAGGAGGCGTAGAAGAAGCGGCTGACGCCGGCGTTCTTGGCGGCGAGCAGGAGGTGCGTGTTGATGAGCACCGAGAGCATGCACAGGGCCTTGTTGTTCTCGATGAAGCCCATGCCGCCCATGTCGGCGGCGAGGTTGTAGACCTCCGAAGCCCCGGCGCAGGCGCGTTCGCAGGCGGTCTTGTCCTTGAGATCAGCGACAATGTTCTCAACGTCCGGGAACACCTGGTACCACTCGCTCTGAGGTTTGATGTCAACGGAGCGGATGTTTTTCACGCCGCGTGCGCGGAGCGTCGCAACGAGGTGTCCGCCGATGAAGCCGCCGCCGCCCGCCACGAGAGTCCACTTGTTAGCCATGTTTCTGCCCTTGCTTGGTTGATCGCTGTCTGAGGGTTCTTTTGACCGACCCGGAAAACGGTGAGTCAAGTATAGCCGCCCACGTGCAGGCATGGATCGGTAAAGACCTTATCGACCATTTACACGTCGAAATTAAAAAGCGCTGGAAATTATCGGTCAAACGCGATGTGCACGTTTCCGAAACAGCCGGGCGGCTACGCCGCCCCGGTCAGACCGCCCGCACGCTGACAGTCATTCCCGAAACCGCGACAACGCGCACCTTGGCGCCGGTGGGAAGCATCTCGCCGACGGTCATGCATTCGATGCGCTGCTCGCCGATTTTGCAGATGCCGACGGGCCGCAGGGGCGTCACGACCTCGCCGGTCTCGCCGACGAGACTTGCGCCCGACGCCGTGAGCGGCGTCGAATTGGGGCGCGGCGTCGCATCGGTCAATGTCAGCGCTCGGCCGACCGGCGTGCGCGGCCAGATCCGCAGAAATCCCGCAAACACGATCGGTCCGATGATCAGCACGATGATCGTCGTGATCAGTCCCGCCATCCGGTCGAAGGCGAACATGAACCCGAGCCCCGCGATCGCCACGATCACCGCGACGATCCCCAGCGAACCGGCGGTCGGCAGCAGGGCCTCGGCGATGAAGAGACCGGCCGCGAGAAGAAGCAGGATGATGGCCCACCACATCATTGGATTTCAGCCCTCGGTCACGATGATGTTATTGCCTTCGATGGCAATGATGCGGACGCGCCGACCGGCGTCGATCCACTCCCCGCGCGTCACGACGTCGGTCAGCTGATCCTCAAACTCGGCGCGGCCCACGGGGCGGAGACCGGCCGTCACGCGGCCCAGCGCGCCGATGCGAAGCGGTGTGCCCACGGCGGGCTCTTCCGTTGCAGCGGGCGCGGTGACCGTGCCGCCACCGGCGCCGGCGAGCGCGGCTCCGCCGGGCAGAGTGGCCTGAAGCACGAGCCCGCCGAAGAGCGGGATGCGTGGCAGGAAGCGTGAGAGGATGATCATGCCGACCGCGGCGACGGCAGTGGAACCGAGCACGATCGCGATGCCGCTCTGCATCGCCGTCCACGCGCCGGGCGTCTGCGGGATCCAATTCGGGCCGGCCTCTTTGGGAACGAAAGTCATGACGAGCCCGACGAAGACCATGACAATCCCCGTGATGCCGAGGACCAGGTGCCCGGGCAGAACGAAAATCTCCCCGGCGATCAGCATGAGGCCGACGATGACCAGCAGGATGTCCATGACATCCGCGAGCCCCGTCAGATAGGGTGCCCCCAGCAAGATCGCCAGTGCCGCGACGGCGATGCCGCCCGAGAGGCTGAGCCCCGGCGCCGACATCTCGACGAAGAGCGCGATGAGGAAGACGACGATCAGAAGCGCACGCACGGGCATCGAAGTGAGCCATGGGACCAACTGTTCGGACCACGTGGGCTCGAATCGGCGGAGGTGCGCCGGGTCGCCCTGCAGATAGCGCATCAATTCGGCGTCATCGGCGACGTAGGCTTTGGCGAAGCCGAAGTCGATCGCCTCGGCGGCGCTCATAGTCAGGAGCTGTCGATCGTCGTGAACCTTTTTGTCGATGACCCAGTGCGCCGCGGGCGGGGCTGAAGATGCGGCGGTCGCGCCAGCGGGCTGCGCCACGGATGTTGTCGAAAGGCCGTAACCGACCAGCTCGGTGGCGGTGGCGTATCGGACGGCGCCGCTGGTCGTGTCTTTGATGCGGTAGACGGCGGGGCCGAGCGAGACCATCGCGAGGGAAAGGCTCACCGGGTAGCCGTTGGCCTCGGCGCTGTCGCGGAACTCGGCGCGGATGGGGGAAACGAGCTTGTCACGCTCGGTGTCGGGCAGCGGCACGAGCTCGCCGGTGGTGCTGATCGCGATCGGGGCGCAATCGCCGATGGCGGAATTGGGCGCGACGACGATCTGTTTGCACGCCATCGAGATGAGAGCGCCGGCGGAGTAGGCGTGGTGGTGGACCCAGGCGACGGTGTGGATCGGGCGGGATTTGATTGTGGTGCAGATGTCCATCGCGGCTTTGAGACCGCCGCCGGGCGTTTCGAGATCGATGACGATCGTCGTCGCGCCTTCCGCCGCGGCCTGATCGATGCAGCGTTTGACGAAGCCGGCGGTGATGTCGTTGATCTCGCCGTGGACGGGGATCACGTAGACACGGTCGCCGCGGCCGGGAGCGGTGGGGGGCTTGTCGGTCAGCACATCGGCCGGCGACGGGGCGGGGCGGCGCGTGACGGTCTGCTGCGTCGGCGCAGCGGGTGGCGCGGGTTCATCGACACCCCGCGCGGACAGCGCGGCGAACAGGAGCAGCGAAGCGAGAAGCACATAGTGAAGGCTTTTACGCATGCCACCATTATATCGGCCGCAGCTTGGCACGCGGGGCGCGGTGCCGTACAGTGCTGTCCGATGCCCGGAATCCAGCTCATCTTGGCGGTGGCGCTCGGCGGCGCGATCGGCTCGGTCGCCCGCTACCTCTTGGTCACGGTGGTGCAGCAGCACGTGACGACGTTCCCTCTCGGCACCCTTGCGGTCAACGTGATCGGCTGCTTCGTCATCGGCATCTGCTACATCTGGTTCGCGCAGCGGAGCGTCTCCACCGAAGCCAAGACGCTGATCCAGGTCGGCATCCTCGGCGGGTTCACGACGTTCAGCAGCTTTACCATCGAGACCGCCGCGCTGATGGAAAAGGATTTGTACGGTCTGGCGGCATTGAATGTCGTGGGCAGCGTCGTGATCGGATTGGTCGCGGCGTTCGCCGGGATCGCGCTGGCCAGAGCCCTGCTCGTCGGCTGAATCGTGGAGCACATCACATGAGCCATCAGGTCATCGAAGCGCAGCGGCTGACCATCTACTGCACCGAGTCCGCGAAACACGGCGGCAAGCCGCTCTTCGAGTGGCTCGTCACTCTGGCTATGCAGCGGAAGATGCGCGGGGCGACGGCGATCCGCGGCCTCGTCGGCTTCGGCCGGCACCGCCACATCCATCACGCCCATTTCGTCGAACTCGCCAGCGATTTGCCGATCATCGTCGAAGTGATCGACACGGCGGCAGGGATCGACGCGTTTCTCGAAGCCGCCGGTGCGTCCCTGGATGGTTACACATTCGTGCGCGAAGATGTGCGATGGCATCAGCCGACGGCGTGAGGCGAGGTTCAAAATTTATGCTTGACGCGTTAGGGCATTGGTCGGTATGTTGTTCGTACTCCGTTTGGTATCCGCATATTCCACTTTTCGGTTCTTCAAGGGGCACGGATGCTTCGCGAGCTGCACATCAGCAACTTCGCCGTAATCGAGGACGCCGCCATCGAGCTGCGTGAGGGGCTCAATTGCTTCACCGGCCAGACCGGCGCGGGCAAGAGCCTGGTCATCGGGGCGTTCGAGGCGCTGCTGGGCCTGCGGCCCGCCGCGGACCTCCTGCGGCAGGGGGCCGACGAGGGCCGGGTCAGCGGGATCTTCGAACTGCGTCACCCCGATGTGATCCGCCGCATCAATGAGCTGGCCGACCTCTCGCTCAACCCCGACGCGAAGGGCGGCGAGCAACTGCTCATCACCCGCAAGCTCTTCAGCTCCGGCCGCACCTCCTTCACCATCTCCGGCCAGCCCGCCACCGCGTCCATGGTCCGCGCCCTCGGCGAGCTCCTCGTCGATGTGCACGGTCAGCACGACCACCAATACCTCCTCAAGCCCGCCAATCAATTGCTCTTGCTCGACCGCTTCGCCGGTTGCGAGACGCTGCGTATGCAGTTCACCGCGATCCATGCGCAGGTGCGCGAGCTGCATCAGCGGCGGGCGCAGCTCACAGCGTCGCAGGCGCTGCGGCGTCAGCAACTGGAGCTCTACGAATTCCAGGCCGACGAGATCGACAAAGCGGCGCCCGTCTCCGGTGAATACGACGAGATCACCGCGCGGCACCGCCTGCTGGCGAACCTGGAGCGCGTGAAGCGGGAAGCGGGGGGCGCTCATGCCGCGTTGCAAGAGGCCGATGGGGCCGTGCTCGAGCGGCTGCACACGATCGTCGCCGTCGTCCGCGACCTCAGCGAGATCGACGCCGATCTGGCCAATGTCTCCAAGTCGATCAAGGAAGCCGCCGCGCTTCTGCAGGACGCCGCGTTCGACCTCGGCCGATACCTCAATCGCGTGGACCTCGATCCCGCGGAGCTTGAGGAAGTCACCGAGCGCCTCAACACGCTCAACCGCATCATCCACAAATACGCGAATGCCACCCCCGGCTCACCCTCCGTCGGCGGCGGCCTCGAAGACGCCATCGCCTACCGCCAGCAGATCGAGGTCGAAATCCTCCGCCTCCGCGGCGAAAGCCAGGACATGGTGAGCATCGACAAGCAGATCGAACCCTTGCAGAAACAACTCGAACAGATCGGCAAACAGCTCAGCACCGCCCGCCGTGCTGCCGCGAAAAAATTGGCCCCGCTCGTCGAAGCCCAGCTCGCCGAACTCGGCATGGCCGAAGCCAAACTCGAAGTCGAATTCCAAAGCGCCGCCACGCTTCCCGTTCCTTCCTCCCTGACCCCTAACCCCCAATCCCCAGCCCCTGATTCTTCGCCCACCGGCTACGACACCATCGAAATCCTCGTCCAGCCCAACCCCGGCCAGCCCCCGCGTCCGCTCCGCAAGGTCGCCTCCGGCGGCGAACTCTCGCGCGTCATGCTCGCCCTCAAGGGCATCTTCGCCGAGTCCGATCGCGTCAGCGTCCTCGTCTTCGACGAGATCGATGCGAACGTCGGCGGTCGCATGGGCAGCGTGATCGGTGACAAGCTCCGCCGTCTGGCCGCGCATCACCAGGTGCTCTGCATCACGCACCTGCCGCAGATCGCCGCGTACGCCGACCATCACCTGCGGATCAGCAAGAGCGTCGAGGCGGGTCAGACGCGCACGCGCGTCGATTCGATGACCGGTGACACCCGCCGCGTCGCCGAACTCGCCGAGATGCTCACCGGCTCCAGCGCCTCGCCCACCACCCACCGCCAGGCCGAAGAACTCCTCCGCGAAGCGCAGCCCCATCGCGAAAAAACGCGAGGCATGAGCACTTTAGTGCCTATGAATTCCTCCCCCAAAATCACCGCCGCTCCCCCGATCACCATCCCCCCGATCGCCCCCGCCCGCCGCCGTACCGCCGTTCCGACCGGTAAAATCAGAGCCAAAATCAGGCAAAGTGCCTGAACCTTATTTACCCTTTTGCAGTTAATCCAAATCCACGCGCCTAGTATTCATTGAGGTTCCAGGCTGCGGCGGGCCACGCCTTCCGCGACCCGCGTGACCGAACTCCCGCCCTTGGACGGGGCCAAAACCATGCTCTCCGTCACACTCCGCCGACTGATCGACCAGAAGCTCACCACCGCTCGCGAGATCGGCGAGCTCACCGGCACCGCGCCCTCCACCGTCTACCGCTGGATCCGCGGCGAAGCCCAGCCGAGCTTCGACACCATCCGCCTCCTCATGCGCCATCTCCGCAATCGCGAGGCCCAGGCCGCGCTCCTCGCCGCCTTCACCGCCTCGACGCCCTGGCGTTTCTACACCGCCGACGCCGAGCTGAGCATCACCCCCGAAGGCGCGGTTGATGTCCGCGATGCCCTTGAGTCCGCTCTCGAATCCCTCCGCTCTGCGGGCCAATCGATGACCGCAATCCTCGACGCGACCCGTGACCGCGCAATCAACGAGGGGGAAGCTGAGCAACTCGTGCAGCACGCCAACCGCGTCATCCGCTCTGGGACGATCCTGGGGCGCACCGTCCAAAACCTCACCGACCAGCGCCGCGGCATGCAGTGTTCGGGAACGTCGGGAGGCTCCGGCGCTCCGTCGGGACAAATTCCCAGCTCTCTGCAACCGCGCATCAAATCGCAGCGGTGAAAGGCCGGTCCTGTTCAAGTGCTTCGCACGATACGGCCGTTTTTGAGTTTTTGATCCGGCTTAGCCAATTTCTTTTTCCACGCAGCGTATTCAACCTCAATGAGATGCTGCGGCCACGTTCCATACCATGCATAACCGTTGCGGCGTTCTTCGCCGATCTTCGCGATGTCATAGGCCTTTACCGCATCGCGGTCGCTGAATATCGGCCTGTTGGTGCCGACCTCGTAGAACCGCGCCCACAGCGGCGGCGCGTCCGCGTCGGCAACCATCACCTTGTTCTTGCCGGTCGGCGACGACGCATCGTCCCGGACCTCCACCCGGACCCCTCGGATCCGTACTTCGCCCAGCCACATGACCGCGCCTTCCACAGCCGCGACAACCTCCGGCGTCGGCGACTTGATGCTCATCAGCAATCGGACAATCCCCACAGATTCAGCGGCGCTGAGCGACACCAGTTCGAACTTTCGACCCGGTCGAGGCTCGAACGTGACCTCGTCGTGCTGCGCGCACCAAGCGGTAATTTTCCCATCGACCTTGATCTGGCACTTGAGGATGCACTCGACGCCCCGGCCAAAGGCGGCGCGGGATTTCTCCCTGCGATCGGGGCCCACGAAAGCGTAACGTTCGTCCTCGGTAACTTCGCGGAGTAAGACAAGCAGCCGCGTCATGGCGTTGTCATTGAAGGTGATGCGGCGGTGGTAGGTGTTGGTCGGAGGCGGGAAGAACTGGGGCCACCCGCCGCTGGGGTACTGTGCCTGCAGGATGTAATCAAGTCCCTTGTGGAATGCCGTTGCGAAGGCCGGTTCCTTGGTTTCGGCATGCAAACGGGCCAGGAAGTAATGGCATTAAGTTAGACGGATTTTCTCTGTAATTTAAGGGCTTTTCGCAGCACGTGGCGTGGCCTGTTCAGTAGCTTGTGGGGCTTGGGGCGTCGCT
>JAYVTU010000091.1:0-14573 GCA_043788485.1 Planctomycetota bacterium | reverse complement strand
AGCGACGCCCCAAGCCCCACAAGCTACTGAACAGGCCACGCCACGTGCTGCGAAAAGCCCTTAAATTACAGAGAAAATCCGTCTAACTTAATGCCATTATTCTCAAATACCCTTTTCCCGACAGTCGCGGTAAAGAGACGCATGGTCGATATAAAGTCTATTCCCGACAACCGCCCATTGACGACCGAAGAACGATCGCTCATCCAGTGGTTACTCACGCATGGCACTCCGACAGCAGAAAAGTTCCTGACGCAGTTGGAAACAGCAAGCGTAGCAACACGCTGCTACTGCGGGTGTGCAAGCATCGACTTCGCCATCGGGGGCGTGGTTCCACCTGCGGGCAATGGCATCAATATTTTGGCCGACTATCAGTACCAGTCCTCAACTGGCGACCTGTTCGGCGTTTTCGTATTCGAGCGTGCCGATTTGCTTGCGGGACTGGAAGTCTGGTCGGTAGACGGGAAGTCCACGCCATCAACTCTCCCACAAATCGAGCAGTTGAAGCCGCTGCTTATTAGTCGCCCAAATGCTTAACCAAATACCGCCGAGACGCGCACCATGACACGCACCAAGTCCCCCGATAATCAGCGCCGTCGATTCCTCAAAGCCGCCGCGGGCGTCGCCGCAGCGGTGTGGATCGCGCCGTCGCTCCGTGCCGCCGACCCAGCCGCAGCAAATACCGCCG
The DNA here is from genome assembly GCA_043788485.1 of Planctomycetota bacterium. GTDB lineage: Bacteria > Planctomycetota > Phycisphaerae > Phycisphaerales > Zrk34 > JAYVTU01. Next base: position 13,888 of record JAYVTU010000091.1, on the reverse strand, counting down.
AGCCGCTGACCCTCGGCGAAGGCGAGCACCGTTACCGATGCATCCACGACTGGGGCACGCTGCCGGCCACCATCACCTGGGGCATCACGCACGGCGTCGCGGTCGATGCGCACGGGTTTGTTTATGTGTTCCACACGTCACGCGGCTCCAATGCGTGCAAGGACACTGTTGTTGTCTTCGATCCCACGGGGAAATTCGTCCGCTCGTGGGGCGAACAGTTCATCGGCACGGCGCACGGGTTCGATCTCATCAACGAAGACGGCCAGGAAATCTTCTACCTCACCGACATGGCCCGCGGGCTCTTCAAAACCACGCTCGACGGCAAGGTGATCTGGCACGTCGACAAGCCGCCCTTCTACAGCGGCAAGAATCTCAAATACACGCCCAGCAATGTCGCCGTCGCCCCCAATGGCGATGTCTACTTCGCCGACGGCTACGGGTCGTGGTTCATCCACCACTACGACAAGCTCGGCAACTACAAGAAAACCTTCGGCGGGCCGAGCGCCGGCAAGGGCTCGACGATCCATCCGCATGGCCTGTACGTGGACAACCGCGGCAAAGAGCCGCTGCTCGTCGTCGCTGAGAACGATCCGAACGGCCGCAAGCCCGGCAAGTTGCACGCGTTCAATCTCGATTGCGAACACCACAGCGATTTCTCAACGCACGTCCGTTCGCCGCGCCACTTCGACCGCCAGGGGAACCTTGTCGTGATCCCCGACCTCGATGCGGTCGTCACGCTCATCGATGAGGACAACAAGATCATCACGCAGCTCGGCGACGGATTCACGACATTCGAGCAGGTGCGATCCCTGCGCACCAAGCCGCGCTCGCAATTCACCAGCGGCAAATTCGTCTGCCCGCACGATGCCGCCTTCGACCGCGACGGCAGCATTTTCATCTCTGAGTGGGTCGACGTCGGGCGATTGACGAAGCTGCAGAAAATCTGAAGACGGCACGATATTCGGGTGCCACTGGTCGGCGGTTCCTCCGCAGACCAGTGTGCCTTGTTGTCTTGTTATCTTGTGCGCTGAAGAGCACTGGTCTGCGGACGAACCGCCGACCAGTGACACCCCGCAGGGTTTACTGCACCGCGCCGACCGTGACCTGGCCGGTATTCGCGTCGACGGTGATGGTGACGGATTTGCCGGAGGCGGCGAGGGTGAGTGTGGCGTTGGTGTTGGCGGGCTGATCGGTCTGGCCGAAGGCGAGGAACTTGAGCTGTCGGTCGCCGCCGAGGGAGAAGGCGGAGAAGCTGACGCCGGTCGCTTTCCTGGCGCGGCCCTGTCCGAAGGTGACGTTGTAGGGCTGATTGGAGATCGGATCGGTGATGGGCGCAGCGGTGTTGCTGGCGGGAGCGATGGAGTAGCCGGTCGAGGTGGCGTTGATGATAAAGAGCCGGAGGTCGTCGCCGTGCGCGAGGGATTCGACCTGGGCGTAGCTGAGGTCGGCGGCGACGAGATTGGCGGCGCAGGAGAGGCGCGTCGTGTTGAGGGAGCCGATCGTCGGGACGGCGACGGCTGCGATGATGCTGATGATGGAGATGACGATGAGCATCTCGATGATGGAGAAGGCGCGGCGATGTGCGGGACCGCGATCGATGTGAGGTGCGGAGAGATGCATGCTTCGGATATCGGCCGGTTGAGGGCGCATCTTGCGGGGGAATGTGGGTCCGTGCGGTTTATATCGATTAAGACGGGGCGTCGGAACGCCGATGGGGGAGAAGGCGATGCTGCGCAATTGCGCATCGCCGCCGATTCGAGGAACGACGATGCGCAGGACAACGAAATCACGCGGGTTCTCGATGGTCGAGAGCATGATGGCGGTGATGATCCTCAGCATGGCTGTGGCGGGGATCACGCAGGCGGTGCTTTCGGGACAGCAGCAGATGAACGATGCGCTGCACAGCCGCTGCGGGATGACGCTCGCCGAATCGATGATGGAGCGCATCGTGGCGCTGGATTACAACGACCCCAACGGCGTCGTGACGCCTGGGCCCGAGAGCGCGGGCGTTTATGACAACATCGACGACTACCACGGCTTCACCGAGACGACGGGCAACTGCAAGGACGCGGCGGGCGCGGCCTACAGCTCCGACTTCGCGACGTTCCGCCGCTCGGTGACGTGCGTGTACGGCAGCCAGACCGTCACCGGGTTCGCCGCGGCGATCCCCGGGATCACCGTGACGGTCACAGTCACTGACACGAAGGGACGCACGTGGATACTGACACGATTCGTCGCGGCGCCTTGAGCCCGGCCACCGGGACGCGGGCCGCCGCGCGCGGTGTGGGACGCGGCGTGCGCCGCCGCTGCGCCGGGCTGACGTTCGCCGAGCTGATGCTGGCGATCGTGATCACGTCGCTGGTGGCGATGGGCGTGGCGTCGATGATGCTGGCGGTGACGTACGGCACGACGACCCACACGGGTCTGCGCGACAACATGGTGCGCCTGAAGATGATGACGGGCCGGATCGATGCCGCACTGCGCAACGCCCGCATGGTGCTGGCCAGCGGCAGCAATTACATCGTGCTCTGGAACGACGACACGCATGCCAACGGCGTGCCCGATCTCTCGGAGATCACGTACATCGAGCGGAACTCGGCGACCAACACGGTGACGTGCTACAAGGTCGCGATCGCGTCGGGGACGACGCAGGCGACGATCAACGCCAGCGACGTGACGTTCACGTTCGCCGACAACTTCGCGACGCAGATGACGACGAACAAGAACAACGGCAAGCTGACCGGGACGCTTTGGGGCACGGGCGTGACGGCGCTGACCTTCACGCCGAACAACGCGACGGTGCAGAGTTCCACCTTTGTCAGCTACCGCATGACGATCCCCAACGGCGGGACGCAGACGACCACCGAGATCGGCGCGATGTCGCTGCGGACGCAGTGACCGATCTCAAGCGAGGAAACCGTGTCACGTAACCACTCGGTCAAAAATATTGTTTCGCCCGCCCCGCTGCCGATGAGCCGCCTCTCGGCGCAGCGCCGCCGCGGCTTTGCGACGATCCTTGTCATGGTCGCGGTCGCCATGGCGGTCGTGCTGACGATGTCGTTCGTCAATGCCCAGGCGACCTCGACGGCGATCTCCCGCAACCTGTCCAATGAAGCCCAGGCCCGGCTCATCGCCGAGACCGCGATGGGGCTGGTCATCGCCGAGGTCAACAACAACGACAACTGGCGCACCACGCACACCGAGGGCAACTGGATCAACGCTCTGAGCATCCACGGCGGGACGGCGACCGTGACGGTCACCGACGGGATCGACACCAACAACGACGGCGTGATCGACGGCGACCACAGCTTGTCCAACAACTTGACGGACTCGATCACAATCACGGCCAAGGGCACGTACCAGGGCGTGACTCACTCAATCACCACGGCGATGCTCTTCACGCTGACCAGCGACACGAGCGTGGCGATGGTCGTGCCCGACTCGGCGAACCTGACGGCGCAGGACACCGCACGCAAGAATCAGCTTCAGAACTGGGGATACATTGTCAACCTCGTCGATGCCGGGGCGGCCCAGGCGGTTTATGACGCGGCGGCGACGGCCAACAGCATCTTCTACGTCACCGCCCCGTGCGCTTCTGCGAGTGTGAGCACGAAGATCAACGCCAAGACGTGCGGCATCGTCTGCGAGCAGGGACTGCTGGCTGGCACGATGCTCATGAGCAGCGCCGCCGGCACCACCGCGACCGGCACGAGCGTGAACATCACCAATAATTCGCACTACATCACCAACACGCTGACGACCGGCAGCAAGACGATCGCGACGTCCGCCCAGCCGATCTGGACATACGGCGGGACGCTGGGCACGGGCGTCACCTCGCTGACGGCGGGCCCGAGCCTGATCACCATCGACCGCGGTGCGAAACTCTCGGGCGGCACGTCGTCACCGGGGCAGCGCGTCTTCCTGCCCTGGGGCGGAGCCATGGATTTCACGCAACTCAATGCCACGGGCCTGACAATCCTGCAGCGATCCATCGATTGGGCCGGCACGCCCGCGGTCAGCGCGATAGTCGGCGTCAACACCATCATGAGCACCGCGACCAGAAGCCTCAGCGGCAAGCAGGTCGCATTCCAGGTGACCGTGGGCTCGACGCAGACCGTGACGAGCCTCACTGCGTACGTCAAGGGCGCGGCGAGCAAAAACCTGCGCTTCGCCATCTATGCCGACAGCGGCGGCAATCCCGGGGCGCTGCTGTGCCAATCCGCCGTCGTCACCTTTGGCACCGGCACCGCACACTGGCATACCATCGCAGTCCCCTCCACCGTGCTCAATGCCGGGAACTACTGGTTCGCAATCGGCTACGACAGTACCAACTCCTACTACTACAAAGATAGCAGCGCCAGCGCCAAGGAGCGCATCCGCACCAACAACGCCATCACGAGCGGATTCATCAATCCCTGGGGCGCTTCCAGCAGCTCCCCCACCGGGCAGATCTCGATCTACACCGGCACCGGCGCGACATCTTCACCGACGCCGCCGGTCTTCGGGTTCAGCAATTCCGTGCGCTGGATGGAGCAGCCGTGATTTTTTCGAAGCCGCGCTGCGTCATTTCTTTTTCTTGAGTGTCGAGAGGAATTCGACGAGGTCCACAAGTTCCTGCTCGCTCATCGCCGCGGCGAGGCCCGGGGTCATCAGCGAAAGCGGCTGCTTCGTCATCGATTTGATGTCGGAGCGCTTGTACTTGGCGGTGATGCCGCCCATGAGTCTGGCGGTGACCTCATCGCCGGTCTGACTGACGATGTAGCCGAGGTATTCGTTGCCGTCCTTGAGCTTGAAGAGGTAGCCCTCGAAGCCGAAGCTGATCGCGGCGGAGGGTTCGAGGATGGAGGTGTAGAGGCCTTCCTTGGGGAACTTGTCGCCGATCTCGGTCAGCGCGGGGCCGAAATCGATGCCGACAGTGCCGACGGCGCGATGGCAGGCGATGCAGGAGCGGCTGAAGACGGCCTCGCCGTTCTTCGCGTCGCCGGTGCGCTTGGCCAGTTCGGCGATCGGGGGCAGGGGCTTGCCGCCGCCGGCGGTGCGGCGCGGCAGCAGCTTGCCGGCTTCATCGCGGATGTCGGCGCGGAAGCTCGTCAGCAGCACGTCACCGGCGCCGGCCTGAAGCTCGGTGCGGATCTTCTTGTCCTTCACGAGTTGGAGCAGCAATGCCTGGCTGCGTTCCGTGTGACGCAGCGAAGAGACGGCGAGCGAGGCGCGGGGAATTGGGCGAGCGGCGTCGGCGGCGATGTCGCCGACGAGCTGCGTGGCGGCGGGATCGTTGCTGCGGACGAGCGAGGCCATCGCGGCGGTGGCGGCTTTATCGTCGGCGCCGTCGAGCGCGGGTTTGAACACATTGAGCGCGCCGAACTTCGAGAGCAGCTTCGCCGCCTCGCCGCCGGCGGGCTCATCGGGGTGGGCAAGGGCGATGCTCAGCAGTTCATCGTTCTTGTCGCGGATGTTGAATCGGTCGGCGAGCCCGACGAAATCGCCGGTGCCCCTGGCGGCGTCCATCGCGGCCAGGACGGCGGACTTCATCGCGGGATCTTTGTGAATGTCCACGTTGCCGAGCATGTTGATCGCCATGAGGGCGATCTGTTCGCGGGCCGGGCCGGTGTTGCCCAGGAGCGTGACGAGCGCGGGCCTTGCGTGGAAAGAGTCCTGGAAATTGAACGCGCGGAAATAATGCGGAAGGTCGGCGGCGGGCGTCTGCGGGTCGGCGATGATCTTCGCCAGCGCGGCGGAAGTGGCTTTCGCGCGGCTGCGCCAGATCACATCGTTGGCCCCGGGGCAGGAGGATGAACCCACCTTGGCCATGTATGCCGCGAGAAAGACGTCCCACTGCTTGTCGGCGCCGATGCCCAGGGCTTCGAGGTACCAGCGATCCTTGCCATCGTGCTGGACCGCGAGCTCAGCCCACATCGCCGCCGCGTCCGGCGATTTGCCGTGGCGCAGCGACAGGGCGCACTCCCGGCGGACCGCCGCGGAGGGATCGCGCAGCAACTGCTTGATCACCGGCGTGACGTCAAATTTGGTTTCGAGCGTGGCGCGAAGGGCGGTGATGCGGACGTCGGCATCGGCGTCGCCCAGCGCAGCGATGATGTGCTTGAGGCCGCTGCCCTCAAGCTTGCTGAGCAGCCAGAGTGCGCGGGCGCGAAAGCGCGGATTCTCCGAAGCGAAAAGCTTGATCAGCGCGGGCTCCGCCTTGTCGCCCATCTCGTGGAGCGCCATCCACCCGATCTGGCGAGCCGCGTTGTTGGGGCTCTTGAGCGCCTCGATCGCGCCGTCAGCGGTGGAGACATTGATCTTCGGCGACGTGTACTTTGCCGCTGTCGTCGGCGCAACGCGGAAGATCCGGCCGCGCTCGGTGTCGGCCTGGCCGTGACCGCCGACGCCCGGGTCGTACCAATCGGCGACGATCAGCGAACCGTCCGGCGCGGCCTTCACATCATCGGGCCGGAACCACTTGTCACGCGTGCCGGTGAGGATCGGGAGCATCGTCGCCTTGTAACCGGCACCGTCCTTTTCCGTCGGATACGCGCGGATGATATTGGCGCCGGCGTCGGCGTGGATCATCTGCCCTCGGAACGCCGCCGGAAGCAGATCACCCTCGTAGACCATGATGCCGCACGGCGCTCCGGCCCCGGTGATCAGCAGGTTCGGCACGACGCCCGGATCGTTCTGGTGCCAGTGGCGTTGCGGGATCTCCTTCTCGATGTTCACACGGGGCGACTGCCACGCGGTGCCGGCCACCTCATCGGTGTAGCCGTAGTTGCCGTGCTGCATCACGTAGTTGATGCGGACCGCGCGGTTGCCGTCGTCATCGTTGTCCGACTGCCAGATCGTTCCGAAGGAATCGACGGTGACCATCCAGTTGTTGCGGAAATTGTTGCCGAGCACCTCGACCTCGCTGCCGTCGAGGTTGCAGCGGATGACCATGCCGCCGCGGTAGGCCCCGCCCTTCTCGCTGACGTTGTTGCCCTCAAGGTCGGTGATGGGCTTGCCGTTCTTGTCGTTGATCTGCCCGGCGGCGTTGCCCATGTTGAAGTAGAGCTTGCCGTCGGGGCCGAACATCGCCTGGTGGATGCCGTGGTCGTGCTGAGCGCCGGAGATGCCCGTGAAGAGCGACACCTTCTTGTCGCTCTTGCCGTCGCCGTCGGTGTCGGTGAAGACCTGGATCTGGCCGTCGGCCGAGACAATGACGCGCGTCCCCTTGCCATCGGGCGTGTCGATCACGCAGACGCCGTGCGGCGAATTGATGTCGGTGCCCTGGTAGAAGGTCGTGCACTTGTCGGCCTTGCCGTCGCCGTCGGTGTCCTCGAGGATCAGGATCCGGTCGCCCTCGGGCCGCGAGCCGGCGTGCTTGCGGTAGTTCTTGACGTCGCAGACCCAGACGCGCCCGCGGGAATCGACGGCGATGTTCGACGGGTTAGTGATCATCGGCTCCGAGGCGAAGAGCTGCGCCGCAAGGCCGTCGGCGACGTCGAGGCTCTCCACGGCGTCGGCCGGATTGTGCGAGGCGTCTGCGACCTGGCCGAGTTCTGCGCCGCGCGGAACCTTGCCGTTGAACACCTTGAACACAACGGTGCTGCCGATCCCCTGGGCGACGCCGCCATCGTCCAGACCGGCATGCGCCTTGAAGCGCGTGTAGCCCGGGGGCAGTTCGAAGCCCACGACGGAGACCGCATGAACGCCAAGGCCGTACGCCACGGCCTTGCCGTCGATCTTCATCTCATCGCCCTTGGCGTTCTTGTTGATCTCGACTTTGCCCCAGCCCGTCTCGGCCATGTTCCACTGCAGTTCCGTCAGCTTCTTCTCCCCGGCGGGGCCGATGAGGCGCGGCTCGGCCCAATCGGACCAGTCGGCTCCATAGCCGTCGCCGCCGTCGGACACGACGAGCACGAGCTGCTTCTCACCGGTGATGTCGATGTCGATATCAACCGCGTGACCCGGCGTTTTGGCGCTGACCAGCGGGCTTTCAAAGAGCTTCTTGGTGGGCACTTTTCCGCCCGGTTTCGCACCATCCTTCGGGGCGGCCAGACACGGCGATACCGCGAGCGCAACGACGGCCAAGCCAAGTGAAAAACGCTTCATCTGCGAGCTCCTGAAGAATCGGCGGGTGGTGTGAATCAGCGAGTAGAGTCGGCGGTCAGATGCTTGAGCCGGATGTCTTTGAACTGCACGCGCATCGGCGGGCCCGAGTGCAGCTGGAGCGCAATCACGCCCGAAAGGTCGTGCTGCTTGGCGTCGTCATCGACGAGCTCCGCGGTCGTCTGGCCGTTGAGCTGGACGGTGATGTGCGTGCCCTGGGCGATGATGTGGTATTCGTTCCAGTCGTCCTTGTGGAATGCCTTGAGCAGTTCCTTGGCGTCGCCGATCGGCGTGGCGGTGCGCTTGCCATCCGCGGCGATCGTCACCTTCTCGCCGCACTTGGCGAGCTGACCGCGAGGCGTGGCTTCACCGTAGATCGACGCGAGCCACTTCCCGGCCCGGTCGATGTCCACCTGATAGCCGACGACGTGGCCGTCCTCGCGCAGCTTGCTGCGGATCTGGACGCCGGAGTTGGAGACGTCGGGGCCCTCGATGCGGAACTTCACGCGCAGCTCGAAATCACCGGGCTTCTCGGGCTGCCAGACGATGAACTGATTGACCTTGCAGGGATGCTCCGCGGTCGATTTCGCCGTGATCGCGCCGTCCTCGACGGACCAGTAGCTCGGGTCCGGCGCCTTCCATCCGTCGAGCGTCTTGCCGTCGAAAAGCGAAACGAAGCCCTCCGCATCGGCATCCGCGGCGAGCGAAGCCCGCAGCCCAGTCAATGAAATAAGCACCGCCACGGTGATGGCGATGCTCATTTTGGCGATGAAACGCCGCGACATCGTAAACCGGCGGCTCACTTGCCCGCGTTCCATTCTTCGAGTTGCTTGCGGATCGCGTCGGCGTTGAAGCCCTTGGGCGGCTGCTCATCGTGGTTCGTGTTGAGGTCCTCGAACGAAAGCGGCTTGACCGGCACGCCGCCCTCGGGCACATCGACGCCCGCGGCCCAGACGATCGCGTTGAGGATGATCTTGCGCTGGTCGGGGTTGCCCCAGTTCCAGTGCACGTGGCCGCCCGTGAAGCCGAAGCCGCGGCCGCCATCGGTGCGCTGCCGCGCCCACATCAGCGCCTGCGGTGTGCCCTTCTTGACCTCTTCACGCACCGCCGGATTCCCCTCGTGCGGGCCATCCTTGCGGCTCATCGTGTCGGGAGTCGGCACGGCGGAGAGGATCGGCGTCACATCGCCATCGCTGCGCATCCGCATGTGGAAGTACCACTCATCGTTGAGGTAGAACGGCTTGACGCCGCGCGTGATCGGATGATCCTTGGCGAGCGTGACTTCCTTGGGAGTCCAGTGCGGATTGACCGACCAGTTGGCCTCGAAATACGCGCCGGTCCAATCGAGGAACGCATCGCCGGGCTCGCCCTTGGGCGTCTCGACGGCGTAGTGGATGAACCCGATGCCCAGGCCCTTCTTCGTCCACTCGGAGACTTCCTTGAGGTGGCCATTGATCGGCTGACCGCCTCCGCCGTCGGCGTAGACGATGATCGCGCTGGCATCCTTGAAGATGCTGTTGTCTTTGGGCCAGCCGGGATACGTGACGACGCATTCGACCGGCAGGCCGGATTCGTTGAGCAGTTTGGCGAAGAGATTGCAGCCGGCCTTGTGATCGTGGGCGCCGTAGCCGTGGCTCGGGCCGCCGGCGACAAGGACGATCTTCTTCTTGACGACCGCGGCGGGCTCATCGGCGGCGACGCTGAACTGAGTTGAGCACAGGGCGGCGATCAGGGCCACCAGAATCATCATGCAAACGCGTTTCATGTCACCGCTCCTCTGGGGTAGTCTCTTGTGTCAACGATAGCGACGGGCCGTTTATTGTACCGGCACGGTTAATACGCACACAACCGATCCGGGATCGTCCCTTTCCCACCTCTCCCTCCCAGGGAGAGGTCGGCGAGTCCGCGAGCCGGGTGAGGGTGAGACGTCACGTTTACCAATGTGCGCCGCACGAGATGCACGGCGTGACTTTACGATTAGCCCCTCACCCCAGCCCTCTCCCTGGGAGGGAGAGGGAGCCGGAGCCACTTACTCGTCCACAACCACAATCGTCGCCGCGTGCTTGAGGGCCGGGCTCTTGATCACCTTCACCGATTTGTGGTCCGGGCCGATGACACGGATCTGGGCGGCGTGGGCTTCGGAGACGTAGATCGTGCCGTCAGCCATGCGCACGAAACCGGCGGGCCACTGCAGTTTCTGATCCGCGGGGGCATCGTCGCCGCCGTACTTCCAGATCGTCTTGCCCTCGGCATCGACTTCGATGAGATAGTAACCCTGCTTGCCCGCGCCCTCGCCGCTGGAAATCAGCGTGTGGCCGTTCTCCAGTCGCTGCGCCAGATACGGGAACGGCAGTTCGTACTTCCACACGATCTCCTTCGCGGGATTCACTTCGAGCACGACGTGCGTGCTCGAAGCGCAGATCAGCGTGTTGCCGTTTTCAAGCCGGCGGACCTGCCGCATCTGCGCACCCTTCGGGACGTCGTACTTCCACACGACCTTCTTGTCGGGCGTCACGTCGATGACGGTGTGGTTCCCGTTGTCGGCGATCATCGTGTTGCCATCGGCGAGGCGCTGGACCGCCTCGGCGTGCTGCACGGTCGGCTTGCCGACCTCCCACACGATCTTCTTGTCGGGCGACACTTCCTGCACCGTGCCGGGCGTGATGAGCACGTTGCCGCTCTTGAGGACCTGGACATCGTGGCCGTTGCTGTTGGGGAAATCCCAGAGCAGCGTGCCGTCTTCCTTGATCTTGATCAGCTTGCCGGTGTTGTGATCGGAAGCGTAGATGTGCGTCTCGGCCTGCGCGATCGAGTTGCCGAGCCCCAGCGCGAGAATGGCGAGCAGGAAGCATTTCATGGTGTTTGCCTCGATGTTTGGAATGTAGAACGCGACATGATACCCGCAGACTGCGGGGAATTGGCAAGCTCGTCGCGAAAAGTCTGCACAGGAAATTCAGTGCAGCAGCACGGCGGTGCCGCCGAGAACCTTGAATTTGATGGCGTCATAACGGTAGGAGCTGTCGGGCGTCGAGAGGTGAATGGCTGCGGTGATCGGGGCGGAACTCGAACTAAGCAGGGACTGCGCACCGGTCCACTGGATGAACGGCTTGCCGTCGAGTTCGGTTTTGATCGTGACATCGGAGCCGTGCGGCGTGACGATGATGTGCAGATTCGCGGGCGTGCCGTTGGTCAGCCGGTGACCGGGCTGGGTGGTCACGTTCGCCTTATAGTCGGCGCCGCCGATCGCGTTGAGGCCGCAGAAAACGCTGGCATAGCCATCGAGGCACAGCGTCACGCGCGTCGTACCGGTAGGGAGGGTCAGGTAGAACCCGCCGTTGCCGGTGATGCGGGTGAGACGCACGTCGAGCTGATATTCGTCGGCGGTGGCGATCGGGAGCATGAGGCGAGGCCCCCTGTTTGAATCGCTGACCAGCGCGGCGCCGTCTCGCTTCCACTCGCCGCTCATCACGTCGTGGTCGAGGTCGACGAGTGGAAGCAGGTCGACGACATTGGCGGTGCGGAGCGTCCGTTCGAGGAGTGGGCGGAGCTTCATGCGCTCGATGGTGATCTTGCCGATCGGCGGGACGCCGTTGGCGCTGTTGGGATCGAGACGGATGTCGGTCTTGAGATGGAGCCCGCCGGCGAGGCGTGGATTCGTCAGTTCGATCGTGCGTTCGACCCACTGGCCGGTGCCCGTGAGCGACATGCCCATCGCCGGATGTCGCCAACGGGTCTGATCCGCGGGGAGCGGAGGGGCATAACCGTCGTAGATGATGCTGGTATTCGTGGGTATCTCGTCCCACGCGCTGAGCCGCAGGAAGACGCGCTCCTCGGCGTCGCGCGGCAGATCGAAGACGAATTTGTCGTCGATGTTGAAGTAGAGGTACATGCTGGTCTTCACCGCGTCCTTGCCGCCGACTTTCACGTTCGTGTAGTTGCTGTCGCCATGGCGGAAGAAGGCGATGCCCTCATCCTTGTCAGGCGCGGTCCACGTTGCGGTGACGCTCTGCGCCTTGGGCAGCGTCGTGGGCGGACGGGCGGTGACGGTCGGCGTCGGCATTGCTTTGACGTCGATCTTCATCGCGTCCATTGACTGCTTGATGGTCTTGAGCGTCAGCGTCGCCTTGGTGCGGGCGAGATCCTCGGTGGTGTGGTGTTCGAGATAGCGGGTGTAATAGCCGTGCGTGCGGATCAGCAGTGCGGGACGCACGGACGAGGCGGCGGCATCGGCCTGCTTCTTGTACCACTCGGCAAGGTCGAGGCACTGCGCTTCCTGCAGCGACGCGGGATCGGTCGATGCGAGCGCGACGTGGCTTGTCAGGTCCGCATCGTCGCAGAGGAACGTGTACTGCCGGGCTTCTTCGGGGCGGTCGAGCGATAGCGCGTAGATCGTCACGAGCTCGCGGCCCGCGGCCTTGTCGGCCGGATCGGCCTTGAGCTTCGCCTTGAGCTCGGCGATGCGATCGGCGGTTTTCTTGCGGTCGGCGGCGCCGTCGAGCGTGGCTTTAATCTGCGCAGCGCGCGGAGATTTGATCGACGTCGCAATGCCCTGCGCTTTCCGCAGCGCCGCCGCCCCGCCATCGGGTTCGCCGGCTTTGGCCGCGGCGACGGCCAGCAGCGCATCAATCAGCGTTTCGCCCGCCTGATTCTTGTCGGCGCCGCGAGCCGAGTTGTAGCGGTGCTGCTGCACCGCGGCGACGGCTTCGAGCGCCGCCGGGGCGTGGTCGGGATGCACCTGGGCATCGAGCTGCTTGGCGGCGATCGCGGTGTCGTAGCCGGCGGGATCCTTCCAGGCCAGGTCGTAGGCGCGGTCGCAGAGCAACTGCTGAAACTCGGGCGTCGAGCCGGCGGACTTCGCGGCTTCGAGAAGCTCCTTGGCCAGCGCGACATCGTCGGCGGTGCTGGGTGTCTGCTGCGCGAGCTTGTACTTGCCGCCGTAGAGGGAATCGAAAACGGCCTTGGCATCGTCGGCGTAGGTCACAGCCGCGCTGATGCAGAGCACGATGAATGCAATGCAAAATCTCGCCCAAAGCTTCATATACGCACCGCCTGATGAAGATGTGGAAAAAACATATCCCATGATGTTACCGACCGGGCCCCAAAAGAAAAGCACCGCAGGGGGCTGCGGTGCTTTTGAAGGTCTCGGATTACCCCGGGGATTCGGAGGACCTCATCCCCGGGCTTGAAGAGCGGAGCGGCTCACTTCTCCTGCCACTTCACGCCGGTCTTCTCCCACTTGCCGGTCTTGGCGCTCTTGAGCACCGCATCGCAGACCTTGCCCGTCTCCAGCGCATCGCGGAACGTTGGGTGCGTCGGCGTGCCGGTCTCGAGCGCCTTGAGGAAGTCGGCGACGTGGTGGATGAAGCTGTGCTCGTAACCGATCGCCAGCCCCGGCACCCACCAGTTCTTCATGTAGGGGTGATCGCCATCGGTGACGTGGATCGAGCGCCAGCCGCGGAGATTGCCCTGGTCCTTGTAATCGAAGTATTGGAGACGGTGCAGGTCGTGCAGGTCCCAGGCGATGGACGCATTTTCGCCATTGATCTCGAAGAAGTATTTGGCCTTGTGGCCGCGGGCGTAGCGGGTCGATTCGAAGTTGCCCAGTGAGCCGTTGGTGAAGTCGCAGAGGAATTCGCAGGCGTCGTCGATGTTGACCTTCTCGACCTTGCCGGTGAGTGTGTGCTTGCGTTCCTTGACGAAGGTTTCGGTGCGTGCGACGACGCGGGAGATGCCGCCGTTGAGCCACTGCGCGGTGTCGATGCAGTGGGCGAGCAGGTCGCCGGTGACGCCGGAGCCCGAGGCC
>JAYVTU010000090.1:0-2672 GCA_043788485.1 Planctomycetota bacterium | reverse complement strand
ATCGTGATGCTGCCGAACGGCAACATTCTCGCGCACATGAGCGACTCGAAGATCGAGGAAATTTCCCCGGATAAAAAAGTCGTCTGGACCCACATCTCCAAACCCACCGACGCCAAACGCGGCCTGCAGATCCACGCCTTCCAGCGCCTCGCCAACGGTCACACCATGATCAGTGAGTCCGGCAACGCCCGCATCATCGAGGTCGACCAGGACGATAAGATCGTCAAAGAATTTCCGCTCACCGTCGAAAAGCCGAGCACCCACAGCGACACCCGACTGGTTCGCCAACTCGACAACGGCCACTATCTCATCGCCCACGAAAATGACGGAGCCGTCCGCGAATACGATGAGAACGGCAAAGTGGTCTGGACCTACAAACTGGGATTAGCCGGTCGCCCCGCCGCCGGTGGGCACGGTGTCGAAGGCCACGGCGACCACGTCTTCAGCGCCTATCGCCTCCCCAACGGCAACACCCTCATCGGCTGCGGCAACGGCAACCGCGTCATCGAAGTCACCCCAGAAGGCCAGACCGTCTGGGCCATCGAGCACACCGAACTCCCCGGCATCACCCTCGCCTGGGTGACGATGCTCGAAGTGCTCCCCAACGGAAACATCATCATCGGCAACTGCCACGCCGGTAAGGAAAACCCACAGTTGATCGAAGTGACCCGTGAGAAAAAAGTGGTGTGGACATTTAAGGATTTCAAGAATTTCGGGGATTCAACGGCGGCGAGTCAAGTGCTGGGGATTGAGGGGAAAGTGATTCGGTGAGATGGGATTTTTATGATGCGCATCGGTGGCGTGGGCGTTTCGCCCGTGCCACCTTATCCAAAGCATACCATCTGCTCGTTCCCGGAATTATTGCATGGCTACTGACCGGACCTGATACACTCATCGCAACTCTATTGGAAGGATCATGTGTCACGTTGCTTGGTTCGGCGTAGATCGGTGTGCATCGCGGAACCCTTCTCGCTGGAAGAACTGGAGCCCCGGCGACTTCTCGCCGCTCCCGCGCTCGCGGGCCTCTATCACACCTTCGCCCCCTTCTCCCAGCCCCGCGAATCCTTCGCAACAGCCAAGGTGGGCGACGATGTTCTCTTTGCCGGCGGCGATTTCACGGATGCCAAAAACAATCCCCTCGTGAGCGACGCGGTCGACATCTATCATGCGACGAGCGGCCAGTGGTCCGCCGCAAAACTTTCGCAGGCGCGCACCGGGATTTTTCAAGTCGTCGTCGCCGGAACGCGGGCTCTGTTCATCGGTGGTCGCTCGGGAGTCAGCTACAATCTCCCGCCTGTGAATGTGATCGACGTCTTTGATGCCGCGACAAATCTCTGGACCACCATCGCCCTGCCGCACCCGCGCGACAATGCGACGGCGGTTGCAGTGGGTGATCAGGTGGTGTTCGCCGGCGGTACCGTGCAGGTCGGCGGGCAATACACGCCGAGCAATCAAGTCGACATCTATCACACGACCACGGGCCAGTGGACGTCTACTATGCTGGCAAGGGCAAGCGCCAGCTTGATGACCGCCGTCGCCGGAACAACGGTGGCTTTCTCTGGATTTGATGGAGGCGATATTGACTTATTCGATGTCTCCACCGGTGCGTCTTCCCATGCTCCACTCTCGGGGTCCGGCATTCCCGCCATCGTCGCCGTCGCGGGTAAGCTGGCGTTTTTCAGTTCCACCGCGGTGGATCTGTTCGATCCGGCCACGGGCAAATGGTCGACCACGGCAATTGCCAGCACGAGCTTCCTTTCGCGGCCTCATGCCGTCGTGGGCAATAAAGTCGTCTTCGACGGCGGCACCGCAGATTTAAACGTCCCTTACGATGACGCCGTCTTTGACGTGGTGACTGGAATCTGGACCCATCTGGCAGTCAACGGCATTAACGATCCCAGCGTCACGACTGTGGGAACAAAGGCGATCTTTGCCGGGGGTCGCAGCCCGAGCTTCAAGGGATTTTCCACCTACAACAGTGGCATCAAAATTTACGATGCCGCAACCGACCAGTGGTCCCAGTCGCCTGTTTCACTCTCCGAAGCCCGCTCCGATGTAGCGGCGTTTACCGAGGGACCATTGGCCGTTTTTGGTCCCGGACACGGATCGTTTTACGGCGCACCAACGAACGACGTCGACGTCTACAATGATCTCACCGGCGAATGGTTCTCAACGGCCCTCGGCGAATACCGCCTGGGCACCGGCGCAACGTCCACCGATGGGCAACTCCTTTTCGCCGCAACCAAAGGCGTGGACTTGTTCGTTCCCAGCGCGATCACCGAACCCGCCAACCCTTCACCGGCGACCCAAGGCGGCACGGCATCCACGAAGCCGACGCTGACTTGGGACGCCTCTCCCGAAGCAACCGGCTATGACGTTTACCTTGACGATGCGTTCGTCGCCCATGTCGCAAGCAGCCATTGGACGGTAGACCATGCGTTAGCTTCCGGGCCACACGCCTGGCAGGTTGTCGCGCTCACGGCAGCTTCGTTCACAGCCGGCCCGCGATGGACTTTCGATATCGGAGCGCCCTCGGCCCCAACTGACCCGACCCCGTCAAATGGCGCAGCACTGTCGGCGTCTCCTCCGACCTTGATTTGGCAACCCGCCAACGGAGCCTCCAGCTATGACGTCTATCTTGACGGTACGCTCTTCGGTAACGTGGCCTCGCC
>JAYVTU010000089.1:0-35389 GCA_043788485.1 Planctomycetota bacterium | reverse complement strand
GGCGACCGGCGAAGAATTCCTTCATCGCGGTCTGAGCCGGGACCTGGAACTGGCCCGAGGTATCGGTGCCTTCGCCGGTCGTGTGGCCGTTGTTGGCGGTCTTGGAGGCGAAATAGCCGTGGACGACGGCGACGGGGAGGGATGCACGGGTGTTGGGCATGATCATGGTGAGGCTCCACGCGGGGGGTGTTTTCCGCTGCCCTTCTTAAAACGAAAGGTGTGCCATTGTGGTACCGGCGTTTTTCGGATGACGTAAGCCATGCCATTTGCACATCTTCCGGCGAAAGAATTATTTCAGATCCCCAAACCGCTCTGTACCGGTTGTGTACCACTCTGGGACCGAAAATTCGCCATTTTACGACGCAAGTCATGTCAATAACAGCTAGTTAAGCCGCGCAGTACCATTATGGTACCGACAGTACCATTATGGTACCGACTTGGTACTTGGGTTTACGGGTGAATGGGTTGACGGGTTAACGGGTGAGGCCGGGGAACTTCAATGCCCCGGTGCCTTGGAAGCCTTCGCGCGCTCAATTCCATCTCAAATCCACATCACCCCACATCCACTTAAGCGATCACCCCGTTAACCCCCAAATTCCATCTTTAATTGGTTCCCGCGAATCGTTAGACTGATTCCCTGTGTCACGCATTCGGGGAACGGGGACGGAGATGCCCGCTACAGCAGATTCCTTTTAAGCTCATCGCTCCGGCTCCGCGCTGCGCCGGTCGCAGCGCCGGCATCCCGAGCGATCGGCGGAGATTGTCTATGTTCAGCTTTACCTCGAGGTCCAAAAACGGCCAAAAGCGCGACTCAAGCCGAGCTGCCCAGCGCCGCCGTCGCACTGCATCGGCTCCGGTGCTCGAATCCCTTGAGTCGCGCCTCCTGCTCACCGCCTCCCCCTTCGACCTCGCCGCGTTCACGCCACTCGTCGGTCAGCCCACCGTCGTCGCCGGTCCCGGCGGCGTCGGGGGCGCGCCCCTCATGGACCTCAACCACGATGGCATCGGCGACCTCGTCGTCCAATTCCTCAACGGCACCGATCTCGGCACGTCGACCAAGGCCACCGTCGCTGCGCTCTGGGTCAACGCCGACGGCTCATCGACTGTCTACAACATCGCCAGTTACCCCGTCAACGGCGCCGCGCTGCCGGTCATCGATCAAGCCGCCGTCGCCGATTTCAACGGCGACGGCCAGCCCGACGTCGCCGTCGTCTACAACGATGGCGGTCTCGCCGCCTCGCACCAGCACCTGGGCATCTACCTCGGCGAGCCCGACGGCCGATTCATCCACCCCAACGCCGACATCGACTTAGGTGCCACCAGCACCACGCTGCACATGTCGACCTTCGATATGTCCGGCGACGGCAACGCCGACGTCGTCCTCCACGACAACGGCAAGTTCACCGTCTTCCGGGGCCTGGCCGACGGCTCCATGGCCGCGCCCAAGGTCACCACCTTCGCCACCGCGAAAGTCACCAACGTCATCTTCAACCAAGACCTCAACGGCGACGGAATCAAGGACGTGGCGATCAGCTCCCTGGGCGGGATCGACCCCGTGAACTTCACCTTTATCTCATTCCTCCAGGTCTTCACCGGAAAGTCCGACGGCAGTTTCAACGCCACCGACACCTTCCACGACTTCACGAACAACTTGACGCTCCTTGACCTCCGCCAGCTCTCGACCGACAACAAGCTGGACATCGTCGCGTACAGCGCCCCGGCCTTTTCACTTGGCGGCGCCGCCACCGTTTCCGTCCTCCGCAACAACGGCAGCGCCGGCTTCGCCATCACCTTCACCACCGCGACCTTCACCGACGGGTTCGCCAGCCAGTTCGCCGGCGACACGCCCGCCACCCAACCCCTCATCACCACCGACCTCAACAACGACGGAGCCAACGACCTCGTCCTCGTCGAGGGCTCGGGGCTCTCGACCAACGTCACCGTCCATATCGAGAAAAACACCGGCAACGGCGCATTCACCGAGACACAGAAGATGGTTGTCCCGAGCATTGCCGCCGGGTCCATGGCTGTCAGCGTCGGCGATGTCGACGGCGATGGCCTGACCGATGTCTTCGTTCCCCGCCAGACCATCGCGTCCGGCATCCAGGCCACCGTCTTCTTCAACCACGGCGCCGCAGCCTTCGGCAGCCCCGGCGTTGAGGCCGATCCGAGCATCAGCAGCTCGCAGGCTCCGAGCCTCGCCGACATCACCGGCGATGGGAAGCTCGATGTCATCTACTTCGGCTTCTCCGCCACGCTCGGATCCAACACCACCGAGGTCTTCTCCGGCACCGCCAACGAAGCCTTCGCCCCGAGCGTTTTGACCACCGGATTCCTCATCAATCTCAACCCCTTCCAGCACGCACCCGACCCGCTGCTCGACTTCACCGGCGACGGGGCCGCGGACCTCATCGCCTACAACAACAACGGCCCGTCGCTCGGAGATGCGCTGGGACTATCCATCGTCTCCGCCGACAACACCGGCGCGCTCGCCGCCCTCACCCCCGCCGTCACCACCGGCTCTGACATCGACGAAGCCCCGCACGTCGGCGACTTCAACAACGATGGCAAGCCCGACCTCTTCTACGCCAGCACGGCCAACGGTACCCACGGCCTCTACATTCTCATCAACAGCCAGACCTCCCCCACCGACACCGCCGGCGGAGATGCCGCCACCGCCCGCGACCTCGGCACGCTCACCGGCCCCGTCGCCCTCACCGAGTTCGTCAATTCCCCCATCGGTGCCGACCAACGCGACCGTTTCGACTTCTACAAGTTCACACTCACGCAAACCAGCACCATCCGCATCACCGCCAAAGGCGGCAGCGGCAGCGTCTTCACTTCCCTGCGCAATTCCTCGCAGGGAACTATCGTCAATTCCTTCCTCGATCCCGCCGTCATGAACGCCACACTCGATCCCGGCACCTATTTCATCGACGTCGAAAAAGGCGCCGGAGCCGACACCAACTACCGCCTCGTCATCAATTTCCCCGCCGCAGGCCCGCAGATCAGCGTCCATCACGACGATGCCACCATCACCAGCGGACAGGCCGCCGCCATCGAATTCGGCGATGTCATCCGCACCACAACCGATACGCATCTCACCTTCCGCGTCCGCAACGATGGCCTGTCCACGCTCAACCTCGGTTCCATCACGTTCCCCACCGGCTTCGCGCTGGCCGACAATGCGCTGGCCACCACACTCGCCCCCGGCGATTCCGACACCGTCTCATTCAAGATGCTCACCGACACCGTCGGCACATTCGCAGGCGACATCGTCATCCCCAGCGATGACGCAGGCACACCCAATTTCCATCTCCCCGTCCACGGCAAGGTCGAAGAAATACCCGCGCCCGCTGTCACCACCGCCGTGATGGCCGTCAAGGCCGGTCTCATCACCATCACCTCCGGCCAGGCTCTGGCCATCAACTACGGTGTCGCCACGCTCAACCAGGACCCCGCCCCGCAGATCATCTTCGTCATCACCAACACCGGAACCCAGGCGCTCTCCGTCGGCACACCCACCATCCCCGCCGGTTACACGCTCGTCAAAGCACCGGCCACCGTCATCGCGCCCAGCACCGCAGACACCCTCATCGTCAAGCTCAAGGACAACGCGCTCGGCGTCTTCCCCGGCAACATCACCTTCACCAACAACTCCGACGGCGTGAACAATATCTTCTCCATCCCCGTCACCGGATCCGTCATCACCGCCCCCATCTTCCCGCCCGATCTCACCGGTGAGATCCAGGATGTGCTCGTCAACAACGTTTCCGTCACCGCCGGCGCGCAGGCCGTGCCCGGTGACAGCGTGACCCTCAATCTCCGCGTGTTCAACAGCGGCGCCGGCAATTTCGCCGGGGGCACCATCAACGTCGCCGTTTCCGCCTCCGCGGATCAGTCGCTGAGTGCCGGTGACAAACTGATTCAGACGCTGCCCGTCAAACTCCCGGCCATCATCGGCGGCGGCCACGCCGACGTCGTCCTCAAGGTCACGCTCCCCAAAGACATGCCCGCCGGTGATGTCTTCTTCCTCGGCAATCTTGATTCATCCGGCGTCGTCGCCGAGTCCAACGAAAACAACAACACCGCCGTCGCCGGCCACGTGCTGCCGGTGATCCTGCAGGCCGGCCAGCTCGGCACACGCAATGTCAAGCTCATTTTGCAGCAGGCCAACGGCAATCTCGTCACGTTCGCAGTCACCAAGGGCAGCGCCCTCGTCACCGTCGATCCGAACACCGGTGCGATGGACCTCAACATCACCGGGACCGGCGCATCGATCACCATCACCAGCAAGAACACGACGCTCGGCGGGTCCAACGAGATCCTCTTCAACAAGGTCACCGTCAACGGCGTCGTGCAGAACCTCGCCGCCTCACTCGCCGCCGCGGCAGCCGCCGTCCCGCCGCTCAGCAGTTTCATCGCCAAGACCGCGGTGCTCACCGGCACATTCGATGCCCCCGCGGGTCTCAAGGCGCTGACGCTCTTCGCCGCTGACGGCGCGACGATCAACATCGGCGCCGCCGCCGATCCGAAAGGCACGCTCGCCGTGACGATCGGCACCGTGAAAAACACGTCGCTCAACTCCGCGATGCCGCTCAAGAGCATCACCGCCGTCAACTGGCTTGATGACGATGCGACCGCCGACACGATCACCGCGCCCTCGCTCGGCTCGCTCAAGATCGCCGGTGACAAGAAGTCGCTGACCGCCGGCGATTTCCAGGCGGGCCTGACACTCGCCGGCGCCGCGGGTGTTCCGACAACGCTCGGCACCGTCACCGTCGCCGGTTCGCTCGGCTCCGGCGATGCGCAGAATCCCGATGTCTGGAACATCACCGGAGCCGTCAAGAGCATCACCGGCGGCGCGACCAGCGGCCTGTCGATCACGAATCTCACCGCGCTGGCCACGCTCAAACTCGGCCGCGTCGCCTCGGCGTCCATCAGCGGAACCGCCGACATCGGTGCGGTCAGTGCGATCGAGTGGCTCGCCGGCACGATCGCCGCGGGCTCGGTGAAGAGCGTGAAGATCGCCGGTGACGTGAAGAACGCCGTGCGCGGCGACTTCGACGCCGCGCTCTCGCTGACCGGCACCGCCAACGCCGCGATCAAACAGACGCTCGGGGCCGTCACCGCTGCGGGCCTGATCAGCGGCGCGACGTGGAGCGTGCATGGCCCCGTCGGCGCGATCGCCGCCGCGCGCCTCATCGACAGCGTCATTCACGTCGGCATCGACGCCGGCGTCACCGGCCTGCCCGCCACCGCCGCCGACCTCGACGACACCGATCTTCTCGCGTCGATCAAGAGCCTGACGCTCAAGGGCATCAAAAGCTCGACTGACCCCGACTTCGTCAATTCCATCGTCGCCTCGCGCACGATCAGCGCCGCGAGCCTCGGCCGCATCGACACGCAGAACGCCGGCGTCCCCCTCGGCCTCGCCGCCCACACGCTGGGCGCCGTCACCTCGATCGACCCGGTCACCGGAAAGAAAATCGTCCGAGGCCCGCTGCCCGATGAGGACTTCCTGATTCGTGTGATCTAGGGTTGTTTCCCGGGTGCCACGGCCAGCGCAGGCTTTGCGGAGTCGGCCGTGTGCCTTGGCGCATGGCGCGAAGAACACGGCCGACTCGAAGACTCGCTGGCCGTGGCACCCAAGACAATTCCAATTTCACTTCGCCGGCGCGTCGTCCCGGCCGAAGAACATCAGGTGCTGCCACGGCAAACCGTCGAACTCGCCGGTGAGTTTGAAGCCGTTGGCAGGAAATTCCTTGTTGATCTGGGCTTTGGACATCTTGTGTTCGGTCTTGATGGGGACCTTCGGGTCTTCGCCGCGGAATTCGACGAGCGCGATGCGGCCGGTCGGCTTCAGCGCGGCGCGGATCTGCTGCAGCATCTCATGCGGGTGGTCGAATTCGTGATACACGTCGACGAGCATAATCAGGTCGCAGGAGCCGGGCGCGAGCTTCGGATCGGTGAAGGTGCCCAGCACGTACTCGATGTTTTTCACGCCAGCCTTGTCCGCGCGGTCGCGCAGCATGGTGAGCATCTCGGGCTGAACTTCCTGCGCGATGACCTTGCCGGTGTCACCGACGAGCGCGGCGAGCTTGAGCGTGTAGTAGCCGTTGCCCGCGCCCAGATCGCAGACGGTCATGCCGGGCGTGACGCCGAGCTGCTTGAGGACGAGCGTCGTGTTCTCTTCCGAGTCGCGCGTTTCACGGGTGAGCCACTCTGCGCCGGTCCAGTGCATGGTCTGCGCCATGCGCCGGCCCATGTAAAAACCTTCGGGGTCGACGGGCGCGGCCGGAGCCGGAACGGGAGCAGGGGTAGTGGGTTGGGGAGCAGGTGCCGGAGCCGCGGTGACGGGAGCGGGGGCGGGCTTCGGCGGCGCCGAGGGCGTCTGCTTTTCGGAGGCCGTGTCACAGGCGGACAGCGCGAGGGCGCACGTCACGAGGATCGCACAGAGAGTCCGCATAGGAGGATTCCTCACTTAATTTATTTCAACGATGCCTTCAGCTCTTGCCCAGGGTCCCGGCTTCGAGTGCAAGCAGCTCCGCGTAGCGTTTCTGGATCTCGGGCGTCGCGATCTTGGGGAGATTCGCCTGCAGCGCGACGTTCTCGGCGGCGCGCAGGAAACGCTGATGCTTCGCCCAGCTCTTCTCGAGCTCCAGCGACTTCTGCTCCGCGTTTTCCATGTCCTGGGCCAGCTGCGAGAAGCGGCCGAATTGCGGGTGATGCTTGAGCGTCTGCAGGATTTCGGTCGTGTCTTCGCGCTCGATCTCGGGGATGCGCGGGTGCCAGGGGTTGCTCAACTCCGGCCAGCGCGTCATCAGCATTCCGGAGAGCTGCGGGCGGATCGTGTCGAGTTCCTTCTGCGCCTTCATCTTGGTCGCCTGTTGCTCGTTGCGCTGGCGCGAAATCTCGTTGGCCGCCTTCTGCACGGCGGCGTAGCGGTCTTCACCGGTGATCTTAAGCTGCTCGCTGATCCCTTCGAGAATCGCGCGCTCGCAGGGAGCCGCGGCCTTGAGAAGCTGCGTGTAGGGCGCCTGCGGCGTCAGCAGGCCCTCAACGGTCTTGCCCGACGGCGCGGTGAACGCCGAGTATTTGCGGAGCAGGGCGTCGGAGGTTTTGACGGGGATGTCGATCGTGATCTCGTGGATGATGGCGTAGGCGTGGGCCTCGTTGAAACTGATCACGCCGTCGTGGTTGTAGTCGGGCTTCTCGACGCTGTGGCCCATGCGATCCGTGCCGCAGAGCGCCGCAAAGAATTCGCTGGAGTATTCCTGGTAATTCGCTTCATTGATGTCCGGCGTGCACCCCGCGGCGGTGCGGTCGTGCACGGTGGCGAAAAAACCGGCGCGGGGGTGCGTGGTCGGTCCCTTGGATGGGTCGCCGCCCTCGAAGATCGTGTTGGCAAATCCGCCGCTGTAGCACTGCACCATGACCATCACGATCGGAACGTCGCCGGGGATCTTGTCGAGCCGCTGCGTGAAATCGCGGACGGTCAGGTTCTGTCCCGCCCAGAGGTGCATGATGGTGTTGCCGTTGCTGCCATCGCCGTGGCCGCCGTGGCCGGTGAAGTAGAGGAAGACGCGGTCGCTGCTCTTGAGCTGCGCGGCGCAGCCGTTGAACCACTGATCGACGGTGTTGATGAGTGCCGGGCCGGAGACGCCGGGGATGTCGTGGTTGCGGTAGCTGTTGGCCAGACCGTTGGCGTTGCCGCCGAGGATGCGTGAGAGCAGCAGGTTGACAGGCGGGGGCATGTGCTGCGGGTCGATGAATTGCAGGTCGCGCGTCGGGTCGTTGCCATCGGCGAAGAGGATGGTGTTGGGACGCTGATTTTCGCCGAGCTGCTTGAGGACGCGCTGGAAGTAGAGGACGTTGCGTTCGAGCGAGACCTGGTTGCCGGAGGGGTTGTAGCCGCCGCCGAGGGTGAAGAAGGTGTCGCCGGAGGTGGCGGGGCGCGCGGCGGGCTGGGCGTTGGGCGTGTCGGTGGAAACGGGGAAGAGCGTGGGCTTCACACTGGCGCTCGGGGCGGCGGTGCGTGAATCGGCGCCGACCGAGGGGGGCGTGGAGCAGCCGACCAGCCCGAGCAGCAGCAGGGCTGCCGAGCACGATTTCGCGTGTCTGTTCATCCGCACATGATACCGGTGTCGCAGGGCGTCGGCGATGTGGTGAATGTTTCCGTCCCGGTGGCGTTTGTATGATGGTTGCCATGCGAAACGCGATTCTCATTCTCGCCACGTGCCTCGTCGCTCTCATCGGCTGCACGGCCTCGCAGCCGACCGCCACATCGCCCCAGGCCGTGTCGCTGTTCAACGGCCGCGACCTCAGCGGCTGGGTCCCCGAGGGGCGCGTGAAGCGTAACTTCTGGAAGGTGGGCACCGCAGCCGTCGATCCCGCGAATCCCAAAAAGCTCATCGTCACCCCCGGCGGCTCCGACCTGGTCACCGCCGGAATCGTCGGCGCCGATCTCCGCACCGAGCGCACGTTCGGCGACGCGATCATCGAACTCGACTTCATGCTCCCGCGCGATTCCAACAGCGGCATCTTTCTCATGGGCGAGTACGAATTGCAGACCTCGCACGATGCCCCCGGCGATCCGCCGGACATGAAGCTCGGTGCCATCGTCCGCACCGCGCCGCCGCTGACGCAGGTGAACATCACGCCCGGAGATTGGAACCATTACTCCATCGAATACCGCGCCCCGCGCTTCGACGCCGCCGGGAGAAAAACCGCGAACCTGCGCATCGTCCGCATCACGCTCAACGGCGGCGTCGTCCAGCGCGACCTCGACGTCGCCGGCCCCACCCCCGGCGGCCTGACCGAAAAAGAGCACCCCACCGGTCCCCTCATCCTCCAAGGCAGCGAAGGCCCCGCCGCGTTCCGCAACATCACCGTCACGCCGATGTGAACACGCCATAAACTCCCGCCAGCTGTGATAAGCCCCATCCGGCACGCCGCGGCGGGGCTCCCAATCATTTTTTAGAAATATGACTTGACATCGACCCATGAGTTGCTAAATTTCCAGCACTTCAAATGCTGATTTTGCAGCACATCGATCACGCTCGGCTCTCCGGTTCCCTTCAACTCTCCTATCACGGTGCCTCTCATGACCCCATCCGTCACGCCCAATCGCGATCCTTCTGGTGATCTGAGCCGGAGGCAGCGGCAGATTCTCGACATCCTCTACACGCTGGGCAAGGGCGATGTGCAGGCGGTGCTCGACAAGATGCCCGATGCGCCGTCCTACTCGGCGGTGCGCGCGACGATGAACACGATGGTCGATGAGGGCGTGCTCACCTACGCCAAGGTCTCTCGGAAATACGTCTACGCCCCGGCCCGGTCACGCACCTCTGCGGCGGCGGTCGCGGCTAAGCGCATGCTCGCCACGTTTTTCGGCGGGTCGGTGTCGCGGGCCATGCAGGGGATCCTCGAAGCGTCCGACGGCGAGCTGTCGTCCGAGGAACTTTCCGCACTGTCGCGCATGGTTCAGGAAGCCAAGAAGAAGGAGCGGGCATGAATACGCTTCACGCGACGCTGCTGCTGCTCTCGGATCACCCCTGGCTTCTCGCGCTGGCCAAGGGCTCGATCCTCCTGATCGCCACGGGCCTGCTGTTCATCGCCACCTGCCGCTTCCGCATGAACGCCGCGGCGCGCCACGCGCTGCTCCTGGCCGGCTGCATCGCGGCTTTGGCGATGCCGTTGCTCTCGACAGCCAACATGCCGGGCCTGCGGGTCACCGTCGCGGCGCCCAAGCCCGCGATTGCGACGGCCTCGCTCGAGACGCCGTCCGGAGTGGACTTCCACGCACTGGGCATCACTCCCGCGGATGCGAAGGCCAAAGCGGCGACCACGCCTGCGCTCAAGCCCGCGACGCCGACGCACGCGCACGCCGCAGCCGCTTCGCTTTCCTGGCTCCCGACGTTTTCGCTGGCGCAATCGGTGCTCTGGCTCTGGCTTGCCGGGGCGGTCATCGTTCTGCTGCCGCTGGGGATGGCTTACGCGCGCCTCGCCGATCAGGTGTCCCGCGCTCGCAAAGTGACGCAGTTCGCCTGGACGCGCTGGCTCAAGGAAGAGGTCGCGAATCTCGGGCTTCGTCACCCCGTGCGTTTGTACGTGCTGCCCGAGATGGGTCTGGCCCCGGCGACGTTCGGGTTCGGCCGCTGGACCTGCATCGCGCTGCCGAAGGATGCGCTGGGCTGGCCCGAGGCGGAGGTTCGGCTGGTGATCAAGCACGAGCTGGCGCACGTGCGACGATTGGATTGGCTGGCGCAGCTGGCGGGTCAGATCATGCTCGCGGTGTATTGGTTCAATCCCGCGGCGTGGTGGATGAGCCGGCGGATGAGCTGCAAAGCGGAGTTCGCGTGTGACAATCAGGTCGTGACCTCCGGCGTCCGGGCCACGGCCTACGCCGAGTGCATGGTGCAGATGGCTGCGCGGATGTCCCGCGCGGATTCCCCGATCGGTTGGACCACGCCGTCCATGCCGTTTGTGTCCTTCCTATCACGGAGAATCGCCATGGTGCTCGAGTCTTCTGAGAATCGTCGGTCGCTAGGTCAGCGGTCGGTGTGGGGCATGGCCGCGGCGGCGCTGATCGCGGCGGGGCTGGTGGGCGGGATGCAGGTTGCCAAGGCTGAAGAGGCGAAGGACGCCGCACCAGCTCCCAGCGAAAAGATCACGCTCAAGGTCGTGTCTTTCGACAGCAATGAAACCGACAGCGAGGACGGCAAGGCCGAGAACGCGGTCGACGGCGATCCGGCGACGCACTGGCACACGCAGTGGAGCGATCAGAGCCCCGAATGCCCGCACGAGATCGTCATCTCGATGGACAAGGCCCGCGAGATCCACGGCCTCAGCTACCTCCCGCGTCAGGACGGCGGCGAGAACGGCATGATCAAGGAATACGAAATCTACGTCAGCGCCGACGGCAATGACTTCGGCAAGCCCGTGGCCAAGGGCACGTTCGAGAAGAGCAAGGACAAGAAGATCGCGACGTTCGACGTGGTGAACTGCCAGTTCATCAAGCTCAAGGCGCTGTCGGAAGTCAACGGCCACGCGTGGACGAGCGCCGCGGAGATCGGCGTGGTGCTCAAGGGCCAGACGGTCGAAGCCCCGACCACGGCGGTCACCGCCGAGGCTGCCGACGCGGCGGACGAGCCCAAGCTGAAGGTCGGCGATGCCGCCCCGGTGCTGGCTCCGTCGAAGTGGCTCAAGGGCGAGGCGGTCGAGAAGTTTGAGCCGGGCAAGATTTACATTGTCGAATTCTGGGCCACCTGGTGCGGCCCGTGCAAGCAGAGCATCCCGCACCTGACGGAGATGCAGAAGAAGAATCCCGACGTCACGATCATCGGCATGAACGTGATGGAAGAGGATCAGAAGGGCGTGCCCGCGTTCGTCGAGAAGATGGGCGACAAGATGAACTACCGCGTGGCAATGGACGACGCGGATAATCGGATGAGCAAGGCTTGGATGGAAGCAGCGGGACAGGACGGCATCCCTACCGCGTTCATCATCGGCAAGGATTCGAAGATCGCGTGGATCGGCCACCCGATGGAGATGGAAGATGTGCTCAAGCAGGTTGTCGCGGGGACCTTCGACGGCAAGAAGTTCGCCGCGGAGAAGGCTGCCGATGAATCCGTGCTCACAGACGCCCAGGAGATGGTTGAGCAGGCGGCCCAGGATGAGAAGCTCGGCGAGGCCCTGGTGAAGCTCGATCAGCTCATCAAGGATCACCCGAAGCTCGCCGACGAACTGAAGGATCTGAAGTTCGATGTGCTGCAGACGCAGGCGACCGATGCGGGCAACATCGCGGCGATCGACAAGCTCATCAAGGATTATCCCGACAAGCTAGTGGAACTGCAGACCAGCAAGTTCCACATGCTGACCGACAAGGACCCCGCGGCGGCGATTGCCCTGGCCAAGGAGCTCTGCGAGAGCCAGAAGGACAACGCGGAGCTGCTCAATGAGATTGCCTGGACGATGGTGGACCCCGAAGCCCCCTTCGAGAAGGCGGACCTGGACCTCGCACTCAAGGCGGCGACGCGCGCAAGCGAACTCGAGAAGGGCGACAACCCCGCTGTGCTCGACACGCTGGCCCGTATCTACTTCAACCGCGGCGATGTGGACAAGGCCATTGAGCTGCAGACCAAGTCGGTCGCCATGTCCCAGGGCGATGAAGAGGAAAAGGCCGACGCTGAAAAGGTGCTGGCGGAATACAAGGCCAAAAAGGCCGGCGCGAAATAAACCCGTAGGTTGGGCGTTTGATTGATTGGAACCCTCAACCCACTTTTCAGGAGCCTCCCCCATGGATCGCCGCATCGCTCTCCGTTCGATTCTCGCCGCATTCGTTCTCGCGGGTCTGATGATGACCGTCTCGGCCCGCGCCGAAGACGCCAAGGAAGTCACGCTCAAGGGCACGCTCGAGTGCGCCAAGTGTGAGCTCAAGGAAACCAAGAAGTGCTGCAACGTCCTGATCGTCAAGGACGGCGACAAGGAAGTCCGCTACTACCTCAAGGACAACAAGGTCGCCAAGGAAGCCCACGAGGGCGGCGTCTGCAAGAAGCCCAAGGAAGGCGCCAGCGTCACCGGCACCGTCGAAGAGAAGGACGGCAAGAAGATCCTGACCGCGACGAAGATCGACTGATCGCCGCTGAACCGCAAAGATGAATGAAGCCCGGAGGTCCACTGGCCTCCGGGTTTTTTATTGGCGGGGCGCGGGTATGCTGTAGCGGACTGGAACGCCAACGGACAAACGCAGAACGGAGATCGCTGTGCCGATCGATTTCGCATGCCCGTCGTGTCAGCGGAAGCTGCGCGTCAAAGACGAGATGGCACGCCACACGCTCCAGTGCCCGGGGTGCGGCGGCACGATCAAGGTGCCCGAGGCGAGTGAGGCACCGAAGGCCGCGGCGCCGGCCAAGGGCGGCGAGAAGTTCGACCTGCTCTCGGAGCTCACGCACAAATCCGTTCACGCCAGCCGGCCCTGCCCGCGCTGCAACAAGCCCATCGACCCCGATGCGATCATCTGCATCCACTGCGGCCTGGACCTGCACAGCGGCATGCGCATGACAACGCGCGGCACGCAGGGCGGATCGATGGCCTTCAAGGTCGGTGCGGGCGTCGGCGTGATCGTCGCGATCGTCGCCGTCTACATGGTGGTGCAGTACCTGCCGTCGATGACCGGCGGCGGGACAGCGACGAATGTCGTTGAGCCGCCGCGGGTCATGCCAAAGCCTCCTCCGCCGCCGGTGCCGCCGCCGGCCCCCGTGGTTGTTGCGCCGCCCGTCAAACCCATCGTGCCGACACCCACGCCGACACCGGCGCCAGTTCCCACGCCCGCGCCCGTCGACCCCGCCAACCCCGTCGCCACCGTGACACCGCCTCCGCCCGTCGTTCCTGTCGTGCCCGTCACACCCGTCGCGCCGCCCGACAATACACAGGCCAACACGCAGGCGATCGTCGAGCAATCCGTCTCGCGCGCCACCGCCTACCTCGTCAGCCAGTATCGCGGCGACGGTGTCTTCAACGGCAAGTACAAGGATCAGCCGGCGCACACCGCGCTGTGCGTCTACGCTCTGGTCAAGGCCGGCATGCCGCTGACCGAACGTCCGATCGCCGAGAGCATTCCGCGGCTGATCCGTTACTCGGCGAGCCGCCCCGGCGCCGATGAATATGGCACGTACAACTGCGGAGCCGTGATGATCGCGCTCGATGCGCTGCGTGACGCCTCGCAGGCCCGCGCCAATGCGCTCAACACGCCGCAGGCCCAGTCCAACGCCAAGGCCGACATCAACCGCTACACCTCCGCGATCGGCCTGCTGCTCGCCGGTCTCAACCGCAACCACAAATCCGGCGCGGGCTTCTCTTACGGCGGCGGCGCCGACAAGCCCGGCCACGACATGTCGATCCACCAAGTCGCCCTGCTGGGCATCTGGTCGGCGACACGCGGCGGCACCCGCGTCGGCGACACCTTCTGGGCCGAGCAGACCCGCTATCTCCTCCGACTGCAGGCCGCGTCTGGCGGATGGGCCTTCACGCCCGACCTGGACACCACGCCGACGATGACCAGCGCGGGTCTGGCGGACCTGAGCCTGATCTACGCGCTGACGCACAACGGTCACCTGATGAAGCGCCAGGCCGATGCCGCCCCCGATGCCGCCGCGCCGCTCCCGCTCGCCTATGTGCCCAACAGCGAACTCGAAAAGGCCATCGAGCGCGGTTTCGCCTGGTACGCTGAAAACGGCATGAATGACGTCACGCCCTACAACCTCTGGGCGCTGGAACGCGCTTGCGGGTTCACGGGCACCACGCAGGTCGGCGGCAAGAACTGGTTTGAAACGATCGCGCCCAAGGCCTGCAAACTTCAGAACCCCGACGGCAGCTGGGCCAGCGAGTGGGGCACAACCGTTTCGACATCTTTCTACATGCTCTTCCTCACACGCGCCACTCGGACCTACTTCGATCCGAATGCGATACCTAAACCCGCCGCCGTTCCGGCCCCCGCGCCCGACCAGCCGCAGCCGGCCCAGCCCGCTCCCGCGCCGGCACCCGCTCCGAATCCGTAAATCGGTCTCGCCGCTCGCGGCTTAGCGCTCCGAATACAGCCCCGCCGCGAGCGTCGCCTGTGCCAGCACGATCGCCGCGGCGTTGGAGAGGTTGTAGCTGCGCACCGGGCCGAGGATCGGGATGCTGATCGTCCGGTCCGGCCACCGCTTCAGCCACTCCGGCGGCAGGCCCGTCGTCTCGCGGCCCAATAGCAGCACATCGCCGTCCGCGTAGCGCGGCGAATCGTAACGCTGCGTGCCGAATTTCGTGACGACCCACGGCTTCCGTTCACCCAGCCACTCCAGAAAAATCTCCGGCGACTCGTGCACCGTGAGCTTCAGGTGCGGCCAGTAGTCAAGGCCGGCCCGCTTGAGCTGCGTGTCGGAAAGCTCGAATCCCAGCGGGCCGATGAGATGCAGCGCCGCGTTCATCCCCACGCACTGCCGCGCGACGTTGCCGGTGTTGGGCGGGATCAGCGGCTGATAGAGCGCGACGTGGAGCATGATGTGAATACTAACATCCGAAGTATAATCCTCATCAAGGAGTACTTCGCATGTTTGAACATCATCACGAACCCCTGCTGACCCGCACGCAGTTTGCACTGCGACTGCTGCGCGGGTTGGGTGCCGGCGCGATTGTCGTCGCGGCCTCACTGGCGATCGGCACGGTGGGCTATCACTACTTTGCGGACCTGCCATGGATCGACGCCCTGCTCAACGCCTCGATGATCCTCACCGGGATGGGTCCGATCGACCCGATGCGCACCACCATCGCCAAGCTCTTCGCCACAGCCTACGCCCTGTTCAGCGGCGTCGTCTTCCTCACACTCGTCGCCCTCATCCTCGGCCCGATCGCGCACCGCCTTCTGCACCACTTCCATCTCACCGATGAGGACCTCGATAAGAAGCCCATGCGGAAGCATGATTGACCCCATCCCCGCACACCACAAAACGCAGTAAAATGCCCGCATGACCACCACCACGATTGAAGGCCTCGCCACGCGATTGAAGATCGGCATGGAGATCCACGTCGAGCTCGCCACGCGCACCAAGATGTGGACCAGCGCACCGAACGTCGCGCATCCCGACAATTACGAGGCCCCGCCGAACAGCCTCATCGATCCGATTGTCATCGGCATGCCCGGGACGCTGCCGGTGATGAACCGCGCCGCCGTCGAGATGTCGATGAAGGTCGGCCTGGCGCTCGGGTGCCAGATCGCGCACTGGTCCAAGTGGGACCGCAAGAGCTACTACTACCCCGACCTGCCGAAGAATTATCAGATCAGCCAGTACGATCTGCCGCTCTGCTACGAGGGCGTGATCGAGGTGCCCGTCAGCGAGGATCCGGCGGCGGAGCTGACGGCGATCCGCATCATCCGCGCGCACCTTGAAGAGGACGCCGGGAAGCTCATGCACGAAGCCCCGGGCGGCGCGGCAATCGACGGCTCGATCGTCGATCTCAACCGCGCCGGAACGCCGCTGCTCGAGATCGTGACATACCCCGATTTCGATTCGCCCGATGTGGTGGTTTCGTTCTGCCGAACGCTCCGAAACATCTGCCGCTTCCTCGGCGTCACCGAGGGCATCATGCAGCGCGGCCACATGCGCTTCGAGCCCAACATCAACGTGATCATCGAGAAGGACGGCAAGGAATTCGCCACGCCGATTGTTGAGATCAAGAATCTCAACAGCTTCAAAGCGGTGGACTCCGCGATCCGCCACGAGCATCACCGCCAGGTCGAGCAGTGGCTCAAGGACGGCAAGGTCCTCAAGCCCGGCTCGAAGTCGACGCGTGGCTGGGATGATGTGCGCAACGAGACCTTCCTGCAGCGCGAGAAGGAGGAGGCGCAGGACTACCGCTACTTCCCCGACCCCGACCTGCTGCCGGTCACCGTGACGAAGGATTGGCTCAACACCGTGCGCGATGCTCTGCCCGAGCTGCCGCTGCAGCGCGGGACGCGCTATGTGAAGGAGTGGGGCCTGTCGCACGTCGATGCGCATTTCCTGACCGAGGAGCGCGACGTGTGCCTCTACTTCGAGGCGATCGTCGAGGCGGGAGTTCCGCCGAAGCGAGCCGCGGCGATCATGCTCAACAACCTCGCGAAACTCGCCAACGAGCGTGGCGTTCTGGCCAGCGACTTGGGCATCACGCCGTCTCAGGTCGCGGCCATCGAGCAGCTTCAGGCCACGAGCAAGATCTCGTCCAGCGGCGCCGGCGAGCTCTACACGCACTGCGTGACTGGAGGCCCGACCGTTGATCCTTCGCGGCTCGCCGAGGAGAAGGGCCTGCTGCAGGTCTCCGACGACGGCGCGCTCGACGCGTGGATCGATCAGGTGATCGCGCAGAACGATAAAGCCGTCGCCCAGATCAAGGCCGGCAAGGAGCAGGCGATCACCGCCCTGATGGGCGGCGTGATGAAGCTCTCCAAAGGCAAGGCGAACCCGAAAGTCGTGCAGGAAAAGCTCCGCGCGAAGCTGCTGGGGTGAATCACAGCAGCTCGATAAATTCTTCGACGGTCAGTCCAGACGCGTGGATCAGGCTGCGTCATGTGCCCGGCGCGACTTCGCGATGTTGAGGGATTGAAAGGCTGGCGATGTGGCCCGGTTTGAGCATGACGACGTGACTTCCGCGTTGCCTTGCGACGCTCCAGCCGTCACGACCAAAAGCCTTCACGGCGTCGGCACCGGAAACGACGGGCAAACTCGGCATCAGACCGCAACCTCGATTTAGCGAACTGAAACGGTCAGCGGCATCCCCGCCTCGGCCCGCGCTTCGAGGCACACGGTGATCGCCTCGCGGATGTTGTCCATCGCTTCGCTCTCGGTTCGGCCCTGCGACACGCAGCCGGGGATCGAGGGGCATTCGGCTACGATCATGCCGGTTTCATCGCGATCGAGTGTGACGACGAATTTCATGCGTTGATTATAGCTCAACCGATAGCCGGGCGGCTACGCCGCCCCGGTCATCGCGTATTACAATGGGCGACCCATGAAAGTCACGCAGCTCAACCACGTCGGCCTGCACGTCGCGGACGTCGAGCGCAGCGTCGCTTTCTACCGGGATGTCGTCGGGCTGGTGCAGATCCCGCGGGCGACGTTTCCGTTTCCCGGGGCGTGGTTCCGCATCGGGGCCGCGACCGATTCGGCCAGTGAGCAGACGCTGCATATCCTTGGCTGGCGGAAGGAGCCGGTCGTCTCGGACCGGCGCGGGACGCACTTTGCCATGCAGGTTGAATCGGTGATGGATGCGAAGGCGGCGCTCGAATCGCGCGGGGCGGCGGTCGAGGGGCCGCAGACGCGATCGGACGGCGCGCTTCAGATTTTCATCCGCGACCCCGATGGGCACGCGATCGAGTTCTGCCAACTGCCACGCTCATAACCAGGAGACCGGCCATGCGGATGATTGCGATGATGATGGTGGTGTTCACGGTGTGCGGCGCGGCGATGGCCGAGGATGCGAAGTTCACCGGCGCGAGCAAGCCCTGGGGCGGCGGGGATCTCTACAGCTTCACTTGCGATGGGAAGGCCGCGACGGTCGTCGTGCCCAAGAAGGCGGCGGAGGGCAACCCCTGGCTGTGGCGCGGCGAGTTCTTCGGCGCGTTCGCCACGGTCGACGAGGCGCTGGTCAAGCAGGGCTGGCATGTCGCGTACCTCGGATGCAGCAACACGTTTGGCAGCCCCGAGACGATGAAGCACTGGGAGGTTTTCTACAAGGAGCTGACCGAGAAGCACGGCCTGTCGAAGAAGCCGGTGCTGCTGGGCATGAGCCGGGGCGGTATGTACGTCTACAACTGGGCGGCACTGCACCCCGAGGCGGTGGGCATGATCTACGGCGACGCCGCGGTCTGCGACGCCAAGAGCTGGCCCGGCGGCAAGGGCAAGGGGAAGGGCAGCCCCGGCGACTGGAAGCTCTACAAGCAGATCTACGGCTTCAAGAGCGACGACGAAGCGATCGCCGCGAAGGTCAGTCCGATCGATGAGCTCGAGCCGATCGCCAAGGCGGGCATTCCGATCATTCATGTTGCCGGTGACGCCGACGACGTCGTGCCGCTGCCCGAGAACACGATGATTATCAAGGAGCGTTACGAGAAGCTCGGCGGTCACGTGGAGCTGATCATCAAGAAGGGCGTGGGCCACCATCCGCACTCGCTGGCCGATCCGACACCGATCGTCGATTACATCCTGAAAAACAGGCTGAAATAAGGCTCTCACCGCCGCGGTGGTCCGGGCATTTTTAACATGCGCGGGATTTGGGGTGGCGCGTACGTGATAGAATTGAGCGAATTGTCATGCGACGTTCATCACGTAACCCGGTATCGATCGACCGCTATATGGACGGGCTGCTCTCGACGCTCCGCCGGAAAATACCGCGCGCGATCGGCGGGTGGGACGCCGATGCGATTCACGATGCGCGTGTGGCGACGCGCCGGCTCGCAGCGGCGCTGGACCTGCTGGACCCGGTGATCCCGGGCAAGAACCGCAAGCGGTTTGCCGATGCGCTGCGCGAGATCCGCCGGCGTCTCGGTTCGCTGCGCGACTTGGATGTGATGCTCGATCATCTCAAGGAATTTGTGGGCGCAGGCGCGACGGACCCGGCGGCGGAGTGGATCAGCGAGCGGCTGCGTGAGACGCGGCGGTGTGAACGGAAGCGGGCGGCGCAGAAGCTCCCGGCCGACGAGGCGATCGCGAGCCTGCGGGGTTGGGCGGTGCTTCGGGACCGTGTGCGCGACGCGGAGAAGGAACTCGATGCGCTGCTCGCGCAATCGCTGCACGACCGCTTCGCATTGTTCGCCGATCACGCGGCGGGGCTCACCGCGGCAGCCGGGCCGGACGGCTCGGTGAGCGCGGGCGGCAAGGACGACCCGCATGCGCTGCGGATCGCCGGCAAGAAGCTGCGATATCGGCTGGAACTGGCCGATGCGCTGGGCCGCGACGTTCCGCCGGGCGTGAAGGAATCGCTCAAGCGGATGCAGGATGCGCTGGGGCGATGGCACGATGACCTGGTGCTCAGCCAGGAGATCATGCGGCGGGCGATCGACGAGAAGATCGGCCATCACGACCGCACGCTCTACCGGCAGCTGCTGAATCTGTCGCGCGGGATCGGCGAGCGGGGCGAGCGTGGGATCGAGGAGTTTGCGGGGATCTGGCGCGAGAGCGGGCCGGAGATCAGGGGGTTTATTGAGCAGCGGTTTGTGAATCTCGATGAAGCGAAAGAAGAAAAAGCAGAAGCCTCGGTTGGCGATAGCCGCCCGGCTATTTCGGACGATGGGGCGCCGCACGTTGAACCGGTGGAACACGTCGAACAGGGGATTGCATGATGCAGGTCATCTTGATCCGACACGGCAAGGCGGAGGATGCGGCGGAGTGGGCGCGCGAGCATTCAACGGATGTGAAGCGCCCGCTGACGCGCAAGGGCGAGCGCGAGATGGCCGACGCGGCGGAGGGGCTGGCGGAATTGGTGGAGACGATTGACGTGCTGGCCAGCAGTCCGCTGACGCGCGCGATTCAGACGGCGGAGATCGTTGGCGTCGCTTACGGGGGATTGGAGATTGTGGTGTGCGACGAACTGAAGCCCGGGCGGAAGCCGGAGTTGCTGATGCGATGGCTGCGCGAGCGGGGCAAGGCGAAGGTCGTCGCGGTGGTGGGGCACGAGCCGGGGCTGAGCCGATGCGCGGGGTACATGCTCGGCGGTGCGGCGAAGTCGGTGGTGGAGATGAAAAAAGGCGGGGCGTGCCTGATTAAATTTGAGGGCGAGCCGGCGGCGGGGCGGGGCGTGATGAAGTGGCTGATGAGCGGTGGGCAACTTAAGAGGCAGGCGTGAGGGATTGTGTGTGCGGCGGATTCGGGTGCCACGGCCAGCGCAGTCCGCGGAGTCGGCCGTGTGTCTTGACGCCCGACGCGGGGACACGGCCGACTCGAAGACTCGCTGGCCGTGGCACCCAAGCGGGGAAACGATCTCTCAACTCGCGCGGTTGTCGGGCGCTTCGAATTCGCTGACGTCGAGGTTGCCGTAGGAGCAGATGTTCTGTTCGCGCAGTTCCTGTTCGCTGACGCCGAGTGCGGCCATGAGATAGGGTTCGATGACGAACTGGGCGCCGATGAGGTACAGGCCATCCTGCACGAGTCGGCAGAAGCGGATGATCACGGGCTGGGAGCCGACGATGCGGCCCTGGGCCTGGAAGCGGACGCGCCACTCGGTGCAGGGCTCGATGAACTGATCGCTGAGGAAACCGACGCCTCCCTGGCTGACGTCGCGGAGAAGGACGTTGAGCGGCTCGCGCGTCATCGACAGGTCCATGGACTCGAGCAGCGCATCGCCCCGCACGACGAATCGACGGAACCGCCGCTGCGCATCGGGGCTGTCGGGCGTCGGGTCGGCGCGGTGATGCTCGAGCTTGGCCAGCACGTCCATCAAGTCTTTGGGTTCAGTGGCGCTCATACTTAGGCTCCTGCGTTCATGGCAGTTTTTGATCCACCCGTTTGCCAACGGAGATGATCGACTGCGATCGTTGCTCACCATTTAAATCGACCAATCCGTATAAACTCTTGATCACAGCGAAACTCTAGCGCGGCTCGTACTTTTGACACCCGATAAAACACCGCACGCTGCGCTCCGATCGCACCCGCACGCGAAAAACGGGTACATATCCGCGATGGCAAATACCCATATTTTTGTTCGTGGTTTCGATGTTTGCGGCCGGTCGCCCCCGCATTTTTCGTGCTCGTACTCGTACTCGATCATCGAGGGTCGAGTACGAGTACGAACGAGACGGGGAGGGGGAGCGCTATGCCACAAGCGGCGAGGCAAGAATTTACTTCACCATCGCGCTGCGGCTTCGATGACGCGCTCGGTGCTCAACCAATTCATCGGCGAAATTTCGGGCGGGCTGAGGACGGTGACCGCCGGGCCGCGCGGGGCCCAGATGCGCGGGTCGGTCGGGCCGAAGAGCGCGAGGGTCGGGACGCCGAGCTGCGCGGCCAGGTGCGTGGGCCCCGAGTCATTGCCGATGTAGAGCGCGGCGCGGGCGATATGCTCGGCGAGTTCCTGCAGGTCGGCGGGGGTGACGGTTTCGCTCCGGTCGCGCCATCTCTGCATCTGCGCGGCGGGCATGCGCTCGAGTTCGACTTCGCCGAGGATGAG
Organism: Planctomycetota bacterium; assembly: GCA_043788485.1. Taxonomy (GTDB): domain Bacteria; phylum Planctomycetota; class Phycisphaerae; order Phycisphaerales; family Zrk34; genus JAYVTU01. The sequence goes on along the minus strand of JAYVTU010000089.1, from coordinate 13,708 downwards.
CAGCGTCGGGCGGCCGATGGCGCGGAAGTGTTCGAGGAGTTTTTCGAAACGGTCGGCGGGCCAGCATTTGTCGCGGCCGCCGCTGCCGGGGTGGACGAGCACGGGGCCGTCGAGAGTGCGCGGGCGCGGCTCGGGGTCCACGGGCGCGACAGCGATATGCTGGACGAGGAGCTGCAGGAAGTGGTTGGTCGTGATGTGAAGCGGCTTGGGGAGTTGATGCGGCACGATGAAGCCCGTCAGGGTGATCGGCGCGATCGCCTTGAGGTTTTCGGCAAAGGCGTCTTCGCGGTTGCTGACGAAGCTGATGGTTTGCGCGGCGTTGCCGATCAGGTCGCGCACGGATTCGGAGATCTCCAGCTCCGCGCCGGCGGCGAAGAGGCGGGAGAAGTCGGGCGAGTCGCCGTCGACGGCGGTGACACCGGGGATGTATCGCTGGGCGAGGCGTGCTTTGTCGCGGGCGGCGATGAGCGTGACGGGGCCACGGGTCGCCAGGGCGCGCAGCATGGGCCAGATGAGGACGCTGTCGCCGAGCGCGCCGGTGTGGAAGACGAGTGTGGAGCCGGGGGCGGGGTTCACGGTGGGCCTTTGTGTGGCGTTGGATTCTCGCCGAACAGATTGGAACCGCAACGCAGGGGCGGCGTGGCGGAGATTATTAGACTTTTTAGGGTCGAGTGCCGCTAGCGTGGGTGCCCGGCGCTATATAGAGGTGGAGCCGGATCCCTTCCAAGGCGATTTTCGATGCCCCAGGCCGATCGACACGACGAGTTCATGCAGCTCTATGTTCCTTGTCAATCAAGGATTTACGGCTACATCCGCTCGCTCGTGCTTGACCGGTCGGATGCCGAGGAGTTGCTTCAAGAAGTCGCTTCGGTGCTCTGGCGTCGGTTTGGGGAATTTGAGCAGGGGACGCATTTCGATCGCTGGGCTTATCGGATTGCTTATCACCAGGTGCTCTATCACCGCCGTCGTCAGCGCACAGCCGCCCGGCAGCTAAGCGAGCCAGTGTTGGAGCTGATTTCCGCGCGCGCGGCCAACGATGTGCCCGAGATGGCCGAGTACCACGATGCGTTGCAGGAATGCCTCGCGAAGCTTCCCGAGGAGGACCGCCAGGTGCTCCGCCGCCGCTTCGACGAGGGGGCGACGAACCGGAGCCTCGCGGCAACGACGGGCCAGTCGGAGTGGGCGATCGGCCGCAAGCTCAACAAGATCTATTCAACCCTCCTGGCCTGCATCCGCGGCAAGGAAGCGGGAACGCAACCATGAGTCACCCCAATTCCGAATCATCCGAATCCGTCGAACTCCTCGAGCTCTGCGGCGCGGCCCGCGACGGCGAGCTCTCCGACGCGCAGATCGAGCGACTCGAACAGCTCCTCCGCTCCAGCAAGGATCTGCAGGACCAGTACATCAGCTTCATGCGTCTCCAGTCGCACCTCGAATGCATGCTCGCCCCCGCCGCCGCTCACACCAGCCCCGCGCCGCATGACCACGACGATGCGATCCCCGCAACCCTCCCCTTCTTCTCCCTCCACAGGCGCTCCATGCGTTACGCCCTCGCCGCGTCGCTGATCCTCTGCGTCGGCGTCATCGCGTCGGTGATGAACATGATCAGCCTCCGCAACTCCCAGCAGCCCGGCGTGCAGATCGCCGTCGCCACGCTCGCCGAATCCGTTGACGCCGTATGGGAACCCGACGCCGACCATCCGCAATCCGCCCTCAGCGACCCGCAGCCAGGAGCCCAACTTCCGGGGGGATTCCTGCACCTCAAATCCGGCACCGCAAAGGTCGTCTTCCTCAGCGGCGCCGAAGTCACGCTCCAAGGCCCCTGCAAATTCGGCCTCAACTCCGAGATGCGCGGCTACCTCAAGCTCGGCAAGATCACCGCCTACGTCCCGCAAAAAGCCCACGGTTTCACCGTCGCCGGCCCCAACTGCGCAGTCATCGACCTCGGCACGCGGTTCACCATGACCGTAGCCCGCAGCGGCGGGACCGACATCGCCGTGACCGAAGGCAAGGTCCGCATCGAACGCGACAGCGGTAAGAAACAGGAAGTCGCCGCCGGCAACACCGCGTGGCTCGACACCCTGGGCCACATCGAACTCACCGCTCCGCCGGTTGCCGCCGCTGTGAACCTGACCGGCAATCTTATCCGCAACGGCAGTTTTGAACAGCATCCCTCCCTCACACCTGGCAGCAACCTAACCGACGCATGGTTCGCCACCGGAGATCAGATCGACGGCTGGACAATAATCGGACCTGGCCGGTGGCTCCTAGGTGACAAATTCTGGAAAGCATCGGAGGGGCATTACTGTCTTGAACTCATGCATGGTGACGACCTGACAACGACAGCGGAGCAATCCATCGATCTCGTCCCCGGCCGCGCTTACGTCCTCGGTTTCGATACGACCGCTCGTTTCGATGTTCTCGGCGATATCCAATTCAACCTCGACGTCCAGGTTCGCGGCGACCACGGCCTGCTCCTAGATCAGACCGTGAATATCCCACGCCCCGCCAATTTCGATCAACTCAAGAACCCAGGCTGGACGCATCAGACGCTCCGCTTCACCGCAGACAGTTCGCAGATCGTCCTCCGTTTCCAGCCCAACAAGAAATGCCACGAATACGGCCCGCTCATCGACAACGTCAGCCTCACGCCCGACCCTGCTGGTTCAACGAACAAGCCGTGAGATCGTCCGCAATCCACAGGAAGAAAGACAGGAGACCGCAGATGACCGTTCACTCAAATCCCCGTTCCATGTCCGCAGCCCGCGCCTTGAAACGCCGAACCCGCCGCCGCATCGCGGCGGTGATGGCGACACTCGGCCTCGCCGCCGCTGCCCCAGTCCAATACGCCTCCGCGGCAACGTATTACTGGGATAACGATCCCGGCGCCGGCTTCGGAACGGCTGGCGGCACGTGGAGCGGCCTGACCGCCAACTGGAACCTCGATTCGACCGGCAACGGAGCGGCTGGCGGCGCGACCACCGGCACAGGCGATTCGCTCAACTTCGGCACCGGCGTAGCGGGCGGAGGCCTCGCCGCCGGCACCATCAATATCTCGGGCACCGTCAGCGCCGGGAGCATCACCTTCGGCTCGCAATCCGGTGCCATCGTCCTATCGGGTGGCACGATCTCACTGCCGGCCAGCACTATCAATTTCACGGTCAACAACAGCAGCGACACCATCACTTCCGCCCTCAGCGGCGCGTCCACGACGCTGCAAACCGCCGGCACCGGCACGCTGACGCTCTCGGGAACCGGCAGCACGTTGGCACGCTTGGACTCCCTCGGCGGCACGCTCGCCGTAACCGGCGGCAGCATCACGATGAGTTCCTATTTCACGACCAATACGGGTGGCAACTACAACCAATCCGGCGGCACTGTGCAGACCAATCTGGGTCTCTACATCGCCAACTTAAGCGGCAGTTCCACCTTCACCGTCAGCGGCGGCAGCGTCACACAGAACAACGCCAGTGAGGGTATCCACCTCGCGCGCGGTGGCGGCGGTTCCACAGCCACCGTCAATCTCAGCGGCAGCGGCGCGCTCAGCGGCACTTACATTCAGGCGGCCGGCGGCGGCACCGGGATCATCAATCTCGGCGGCGGAGCCGGAACATTCAGCGGAGGCGCGAGCATCTTCGATGGCGGGACCAGCGGTGTGCTGACCGTCGGCGTTGTCAATATGGGCGCCGGGACCGAAACTTTGTACTTCAACGGCGGCACACTGCGATACAACGGAAACGCCGCCATCAGCGGCGGCGGCGGTTACGTCATCGGCCAGCCCGGCGCGACGTTGACCAACGCCTACGTCAGCACCTCAGGCGGCATCATCGACAACGGCGGTTTCTCCACCATCGTCAATCAAATTTTGGCTCACGACCCCGCCGTCAGCGGCATTGACGGCGGAATGAACTTCAAGGGAGCCGGCACGACCACGCTCTCGGCCGCCAGCACCTACACCGGCGACACCGTCGTCAGCGCCGGAACACTGACATTGACCACCGCACTCGCCCTGCAGAACAGCCCGCTCAATTACAACAATCAGGGCGGAACCTTCAGCTTCGGTTCGCTGACGTCGGCTACGCTGGGCGGCCTCAAGGGCGCTCAGAACCTCGCGGCGGGCACTGTCACGAACCTCACGCTCAACAATCAGGCGTCGACCACTTCCACGTACTCCGGAACCTTGACCGCCGGCAGTGGTGTCACCCTCACCAAGGCGGGCACCGGCACACAGATCTTCTCCGGCACCGGCAGCACCGTCGGCTGGCTGGATGTCGCCACGGGCACGCTTCAGGTCACCGGCGGAACCATCACAACCAGCAGCTACTTCACCACCAACACCGCCGGCACGACCGGCAGCTACCTCCAGACCGGCGGGACCGTCTCGACCACCTCCAATGGTGTCTACCTGGCCAACAACGGCGGATCGACCAACTTCACCATCAGCGGCGGCTCGTTCACCCAGGCCGGCACCGCCGACCGCTTCTGGCTCGGTGTCCGCGGCAGCGGGACGACCACCGTGACCGTCAGCAACTCAGGCTCGCTCGTCACCAATTTTGTCTCTCTGGGCAACGTGGACAGCACCGCCATCAGCGTCCTGAACATCGGCGACGGCACGAACTTCTCCGGCGGAACCAGCATCCTCGACGGCGGAACCAGCGGCATCCTGACCGCCGGCACCATCAACCGTGCCAACGGCACCGCCACACTCTATTTCAACGGCGGCACGCTCCAGCGCAACAGCAACACACCTGCCGACAACCTGATCGATCAATTCAGCCCGATCACCAACGCCTACATCACCACCGGCGGCGGCATCATCGACAACAACAGCCTCAGCTTCACACTCAACAGCAACGTCCTCCTGCAACACGACCCGGCGCTTGGCGGGACCGCCGACGGCGGCCTGCTCTTCAAGGGCTCCGGCACCGTCACCATCGCCGGCAACAACACCTACACAGGCCCGACCGTCATCCATCAAGGCACGGTCGCACTCGCCTCCGGCGGCGGGTTCGCCAGCAGTTCCATCATCGACGTCGGCGACACAGGCTCATCGGGTACCGTCCTCGATCTCACCGCCAAGACAACATCATTTACCTTCGGCAGCGGCCAGACCCTCAAGGGCATCGGCACCGTCAACATCGGCGCGGGAAAGACCGTCATCAACAGCGGCATCCTCGCACCCGGCAACTCCATCGGCACGCTCACCGTCACCGGCAACTATACCTTCGCCACAGGCTCGACCTACCAGGTTGAGACCGATGCCACCGCCGCCGACCGCATCAACATCAGCGGCGCGGCAATAATCTCAGGCGGGGCGGGGATCACCTTCAGCGGCACGACCGGGCTCGGCAAATACATCCTCGCCACCGCCGCCAGCGGATTGAACTCCAACAACTTCTCCGGTTCCGCGCCCGCCAATTACCGTCTCGCTTACAGCAGCACCGAACTCGACCTTATCCACCTCGCCACGCCCGGCATCTCCATCGCCGTCCCCTCCGCCGGCTCGCGATTGATGAAGAACACCACTGTCACCGGCGGAATCACCGGAACCGTCTCCAACACCGCGCCCGCCAACTCCGACTCGCTCAACGTCAACCTCTCGGCCACCGGCAACCTCGGCGTCTCCGGCTACTCCGGCTTCACCTCGCCTGTCGCCGCCAATGGCGGATCGACCAATTTCACCGCGAATTTCAGCACCGGCAACACACTCGGCAACCGATCCATCCAGGTCACCGAGACCGACGGGGCGCTCTCCGCCGCCAGTTCCTCCTTCACCGTGCAGGTCGTCGATAATCGCGTCGTCTCCGCAACGCCCATCACCGGCCTCGGCAATCTCCTCCGCAACGCCACCGTCTCCGGCACCACCACGCTCTCCTCGACCACCGGCGACAGCACGCAGTACACCAATGTCACCGTCGCCGGCCATCTCTTCAACGGCGACGGCTCGACTGCATCGCCGACCGTGAGCCACACCTTCACCACGAACGGCGTCACGACACAGGCGACCGTGCTGACAACCATCGGCGAGGGACTCACCGGCGAAGCGCCGATCAACGTCGGCGTGAACTTCGTCGCCACCACCGTCGGCTTCGCCACCGCCGACGACAGCGGTGTGATCGGCGTCCACGGCCCCGCGCTCCACGCCACCGTCGCCAACGGCGGCAGCTACGCGGGTCTCGCCTCGACGGTCAACGCCATCACCAACAGCCAACTCGCGGGCTCCGGCTCGTCGCTTGACACCACGGCCACGATCCTGGCCGGCACGAACGGCGGCAGCTCGCACGATGTCACGATGGCCTGGCGCACGCGCACCGACACCGAGACGAACCTGCTCGCCAGCGATGTCGTCGAACTTGTCGGCGTCACCGGCACGTTCGTCCTGCAGATGAGCTATGTCGACGGCGCCAACGGCGGCGGCGAAAGCAGCTACTTCCTCGGATGGTACAACCCCACCCACAACCGCTGGGAAAACGCCATCACCGGAAACGACGCCAACCTCGGCAGCGGCTTCCACCTCGGCGCGTGGAACAACACCTATGTGCTCGGCGACTTCGGCATCGACACGGCAAACAACGTCGCTTGGGCGGTGCTCGACCACAACAGCGAATTCGCCGTCATCCCCGAACCCCTCGCCCTGCCCGGCGGGCTGATGCTGCTCTCAATCATCGGCGTGATCTCACGCCGGCGCAAACAGGCTTGATGGAGCTTCGAATGCCTTCCACTCCGCGATCCCAAATCCGAACTTCGCGCCCACTCCGCAACGCCTTCACGCTCATCGAGCTGCTGGTGGTCGTGACGATCATCATCGTCCTTGTGGCGATATTGCTGCCGGGCATCAAGCGGGCGGCGGACGGCGCCCAGGTCGCGGTCTGCGTCTCGAATCAGCGGCAGATTTCCGTGGCATGGGTCAGTTACTCGGCCGACAACGCCGGCGTGATGCCCGGCTCGTTCGGTTCGACGCAGCCCCATTCGTGGATTCAGGACGGAAACTCCGCGGCGGCCATCACCCAGGGCACGCTCTGGCCCTATCTGGGCAGCATGGGCGTCTATCTCTGCCCGGTCGATCCGCGCGGTTATCTTCGAAGCTACTCGGTCAGCAACTACATCGGCGGGCAGTACGGTTGGGACGGCGTGCTGCCGATCTCGCGCATGGCGGTGGTCCCCAAGCCCGGCATCTGCATGCTCACGATCGAAGAGCCCGACTACCGCGGCTACAACCAGGGCTCGTGGGTCATGTACGTGACTCAGGACCGCTGGATCGACTGGCCGTCGGCCTGGCACTACGGCAACGGAAACGTGACGAGTTTCATCGACGGCCACGCCAGCTTCTATATGTTTCAGGACCCCAGCACACAATTCGTCGGCGACTTCAACACGCCGGCACCCAACAACCCCGACCTGCGTTACTACCAGAAGATCTATTACCCGATTTGATCCGCTGCCCGGCGACTGTGCAGTAAACACGACGCGGTGGGCTGATGCTGCTGAGCCTCGCCAGAGTGATCTCGCGGCAGTGCAGGGCCTGATTCCGACTCATTTCTTGTCCCTCCGGCGATCACCCTGCGAAATAGGCGTGAGCGTTTTTGTTGCGGCCGCTGCGGTCTTGAGGGGCAATGGCGCGCACAGATGTGGCACGGAAACCGGACGTCCGGGGGGGTTCCCGGAGGCGCGATGGGCTTGAGTTGGATTCACAGTCTTAAGTGGTGGAATCTGCGGGGTGTTAAAACGGGAGGTTCGGCGGGAGCGGTGTGGAAAATGGGGTGGGGGGAGGGGGGTAAAAATGTCCGGACGACGGGGTTGTGCGCACAGAAGTGGCCTGCGGGGATTTAACCGAGAAAGGACAAAAAAACCCTCGGTGCGTGTGGGGCACCGAGGGCTGGAAAATTTTTCGGGTAGACGAGCGGAGTACGGCGGCGTTTACTGCTTGGGCGCTTCGGTCGCCGCGGCGAGCTGGGCGCCGAGGAGGCGGTTGGCGATCTCGAGCTGGATGCCCTTGAGCTTGCCCTCCTTCTGCTGGGAGGCGAGGAAGCTGTTGAGCGTGCTGAGCGGGAGCTTGCGCTTGTCGATCTCGGCGATGGTGGCGTTGAGCTTGTCGGCGTTGACCGCGTCGTCGAACGTGCCGGCGGCGAGGGCTTTTTCCTGGTCCTCGGTCACTGCCAGAGCATCGGGGAACTGGGCGCGGATCGAGTCGACGACGGAGTTGATGAACTCGGGGGTTTTGGCGTCTTCGGGCAGGGGCTTGCCGGCGTCGGCGCGGGCGAGGACGGCTTCGGCGAGCATCCCGCCGAGCGGACGGACGAGCGTCTGGCTCTCCATCTTGGGGGGACCGCCGTCGGCGGCGAGAGGCTGCGCCGACTGGCAACCGGTCAGCAGCAGGGCGGCGGTGAGGGAGAGGAGCGCGGTGAGCTTGGTGAAAGTGGTCATGGTTGAATTCCTCGTTCGGTGTGTGCTCGACGGGACCAGTATCCGGTGTCCAGTATCCAGTGTCCAGTGGGGGCAGCGTCTTACTGGACACTGCTTCACTGGATCCCGCACTCGCGGTCGATCATCTTGCTGAGTTCCGCGCGGAGCTGCTGGGTGATCGGTCCCGGTTGGCCGGCGGCGATTGGCTTGCGTTCGACGGCGACGATGGGCAGGACGCCCCAGCTGCTGTTGGTCAGCATCAACTCGTCGGAGCCGAGGACATCGTTGATGGTCAGCATTTTCCGCTGGACCGTCAGGCCCAGTTGCTCGGCGAGCTCGAAGATCGCGGCGCGGGTGATGCCGGGGAGTGTGGGGCTGGCGAGTGCTCCTTCGGTCTCTTCGCCGCGGGCGATGGGGGTGAGGAGCTGGCCGTCTTTGACGAGGAAGGCGTTGGAGACTGCTCCGCCGCAGAGGTGATTCGTCACGGTGAACCAGAGGGCTTCGCCGGCCTTGAGGGCGGCGGCGTGGCTGAGGGAGCGGAGGCGGGACCAGTAGTTGATCGTCTTGTGACCGGCGAGGGGATCGAGCGGATTGGCTTTCGCGTCGGCGATCACGGCCATGACACCCTGCGTGAAAAACGTGTCGGGATACGCCGTGGCGGGCGTGGCGGTGATGAAGATGGAGGGGCGGTGCTCGGGGACCTTGGGAGCGGGCGATCCCTCAGGCGCGGCGATCGCGCCCTTGGCCAGGGCGAGCAGCGAGAGGTCTCCGCCGGTGACGGTGAGACGGACGCGGGCATCGGCGAGCTGATTCTGCTTGAGCGTGAGCTCGACGGCTTCGCAGAGCGGGTCCATGCGGAGACGGTCGGTGACGCCCAGTTCCTTGGCGCTGTGGATGAGGCGTTCGATGTGGGATTCGAGGCGGAAGACGCGGCCGTTGTAGGCGTGCATGGTTTCGAAGAGGCCGACGCCATGCTGCACCGCGGCGTCGAAGACGCTGAGCTTGGAGGAGGAGTCGGGGAGGAATTGGCCGTCGAGGTAGATCATGGGGGAAGGAAAGTGTCCGGTGTTCAGTGGTCAGTGTCCAGTGGGGGAGATGCGGACGCTGCCTGCTTCGGCGGCCAGATCACCGAGGCGATCACCGAGGCTGCGAGCGTTCCCGCGACGACGCCCAGCGCCACGCCGATCGGGATGTCCGGCACGTTGATCAGCGGCAGGAGCATCTTGACGCCGATGAATGCGAGCACCGCGGCGAGACCGAAGCGGAGATAGGCGAAGAGCCCCATCAGTCCGGCCAAGGCGAAGTACATCGCGCGGAGGCCGAGGATCGCCATGATGTTCGAGGTGTAGGCGATGAACGGGTCCTTGGTGATGGCGAGGACCGCGGGGATTGAATCGAGTGCGAAGACGACGTCGGTCGTCTCGACGACGATGAGGACGAGGATGAGAGACGTGGCGATCCGTTTGCCGTTTTCGCGTGTGAAGAATTTGCCCTCGTGCGGGGCCTTGGAGATGGGCAGGATCTTGCGTGCAAAACGCAGGACGAAATTGTGCTCGGGATCGACCTCGCTGGAGTCCTGGAAGCAGAGCTTGACGCCGGTGAAGACGAGGAACGCGCCCAGCACGTAGAGGAGCCACTCGAAACGGTGGATCGCGGCGACGCCGACGAGGATCATCGTCGCTCGGAGGACGACAGCCCCGATGATGCCCCAGAAGAGGACGTGGTGCTGGTGGTGCCGGTGAACCTTGAAGTAGTGGAAGATGGCGAGGAAGACGAAGAGGTTGTCCACGCTCAGCGAGAGCTCGATGACGTAGCCGGTGAGAAATTGCAGTGCAGCATCGGGGCCGGAGATGTCGTGGGGATGGGCGACGCCGAAGCCGAGCAGGTGCTTGGCGTAGAGGAAATAGACGAGCACATTGAAGAAGAGCGCGAGGCCGATCCACGCGCCCGACCACGCCAGCGCCTCCCGGATGAGCATCACGCGCGGCCTGCGGTGAAACAGCATCAGGTCCGCGACGAGTATCGCGAACACCGCGGCATTGAAGATGATCCAGGCGTAGAGCGGGTGGTCCATGGGGCGATTCTAACGGCGGAGGTCAGGCCGCGTTGGCCGAATCGCCGCGGATCTTCCGCAGGGTTTCGGCGATGCCGCGTGAGCCGAGCACGAGCCAGACGCCGGCGGCGAGTTCGATGAAGCGGCTGAGGATCGTCGCTTTGCTGTGTGGATTGGTCGATGAAGCAGCCGACGCCGAGTAGATGTCATGCACAAGCCATGGGGCGGCGTGGAGGCAGGTCAGCGTGCCCACCGCGACGAGCGCGATGGATAGCGCGACGGAGGCGTCGATCTTTTCGGGCTCCACGCCGGGCTCGGAATTTCGGATCAGGCTTGCGGAGATGAGGTCGGCGAAGCTCCAGAGCAGCAGCGCGCCGATGCAGCTCATGGCCGTGGGCGCGATGTGAAGCAGGGCGAAGTTCACGCCGTATACACGGATATGTGTAAAGTGATCGACGGCGTCCGGCAGCCCCCGGAGCGCCTCGGTTGCGACGTAAAGTGCGAGGATGCGGGACGCGAGAAATCCGTAATCACGTTGTTGCATGGGATACTCCGAAAAATGAAATGATTGGACACATTGACTGAGGCGCCATCGTCTCAGACGTTACCTGCAACCGCGAGGGCTTGCATCATCGCGCGGGCTTTGGCGAGGGTTTCGTCGTACTCGGCGGCGGGGTCGGAGTCGGCGACGATGCCGGCGCCGACGGAGAATTGTGCGAGGTAGTTGGGAACGGAATTACACCGGGGATTCGCGGACTCATCCCCGGGCTCGGGGGTGAGGAGGATGGTTCGGATCGCGATGCTGAGGCAGGCTTCGTCTTTGGAGAGGTAGCCGATTGCGCCGCAGTAGGTTCCGCGTGGGGTGGGTTCGAGTTCGGCGATGATCTGCATGGCGCGGACTTTGGGGGCGCCGGTGACGGAACCGCCGGGAAGGGTGGCGCGGAGGAGGTCGATGAGGTCTTTGGAGGGGTGGAGTTCGCCTTGGATCGTGGCGACGCCGTGGTGGACGGTGGGATGGGATTCGATATCGCGCGGGGCGGTGACGCGGACGGAGCCGTAGGAGCAGACTCGGCCGAGGTCGTTTCGCATGAGGTCGACGATCATGTTGAGTTCGGCTTGGTCCTTGGCGCTGTGGGTGAGTTCGGCGAGGTTGGGGTCGGATTCTTCATAGGCACTAAAGTGCCCATGCCTCGCGTCCTTCGGATTGGGGTGCGATGCGGGGCGGGTGCCTTTGATGGGGCGCGTGATGACGTGACTGTTGCGGAGTTCGAGGAAGAGTTCGGGGGAGGTGGAGCAGATGGCACGGGGATACCCCGGGGATTCGGAGGACCTCATCCCCGGGCTTGGGGGGAATTCGAGAAAGGCTCCGTACCAAGCGGGGCTGATGGTGGCGAGGCGGGTGAAGAGCGTGCGCGGGTCAGCGTGGTAATCGGTGGTGAACTGCTGGGCGAGATTGACCTGGAAGATGTCACCGGCGGCGATGTAGTCGAGGGCGCGGCGGACGGCGGATTCGTATTGATCGCGCGTCAGGTTGGAAGATACCCCGGGGATTCGAGGACTCATCCCCGGGCTTGGGGGAGCGGGGAGAGGAGATTTGAGATTTGAGATTTCAGATTCGAGATTTGAGGTCGGGAATTCGGTGACTTCCGGGCACCACGCGAGTTCGACGAGGGGCCAGTCGCTCGGAGCTGGGGGGTGGAGCTTGCCGGGTTCGATGAGGGGGGCGAGGTCGTAGCTGAGGTAGCCGAACCAGCGGCCGGGGAAGGTGGGGCTGTTGAGCAGGTTGCGGAGGTCGGTCCAGAGGTTGTGGGTGAGGGGAAGCGGAGGCGCAAGCGGTTCCCCGGACTGGGCATGGGTGAGGTGGGATTGGTGGTCGGCGGTGTAGCGGAACCAGGCTTGGGGGGTGGCGAGGAGGGAATGGCGGGACCAGCGGGGGTGTGAGCGGCCGGAGTGGAGGAGGAGGGAGCCGGGCGGGGCGGCGGCGAGGGCTTGGAGTGCCGGGTCAGCCCCGGTATTCGTGGGCACATCAGGGTTGTCGGCACGTTGACGGGACATGGCCGGATACTATACTCACCGCTCTTCGCGCTGCGCGAGGAAAACCCGTCAATTGCGGGGAGAAACGCAAGGGTCCGTTGACCCCGTTTCGCCCCTCAAACCTCTCATTGAAGGTATCCGCATCATGGCCACGAAGACCGCCCGCCGTCCCAAGTCCAAGACTAAACTCAAGCTCAAATCCAAGCCCGCCGTGACCCGCAACGGCAAGGCTGCCAAGGCCTGCTACTACTTCGGCAAGACCCGCACCGATGGCAACCGCACGCAGAAAGAACTGCTGGGCGGCAAGGGCGCGAACCTCGCCGACATGACCAGCATCGGCCTGCCCGTTCCCCCCGGCTTCACCATCACCACCCAGGTCTGCGCTGACTACTACAAGGCCGGCCAGAAGCTGCCCAACGGTCTCATGGCCGAGGTGCAGAAGAACGTCGCCACGCTCGAGAAGGAGACCGGCAAGAAGTTCGGCGACTCCAAGAATCCCCTGCTCGTCTCCGTCCGCTCGGGCGCGGCCCTCTCCATGCCCGGCATGATGAACACGATCCTGAACCTCGGCCTGAACGACGGCTCGGTCGTCGGCATCGCCAACGCCACGGGCAACGAGCGCTTCGCCTACGACAGCTACCGCCGCCTGATCAACATGTACGGCGACGTGGTGATGAACGTGGACCATGAGCATTTCGAAGTCGCCTTCGCTGCCATCAAGCTCAAGTACAACGCGAAGCTCGACACCGATGTGCCGACGCAGGGCATGATCGAACTCTGTGAAGCGTACAAGGCTGTGTACAAGCAACACCTCGGCGTCGATTTCCCGCAGGAGCCGATGAAGCAGCTCGAGCTGGCGATCGAGGCGGTGTTCAAGAGCTGGAACCAGCACCGCGCGGTCCGCTACCGCCAGATCCAGAATATTCAGGGCCTGCTCGGCACCGCCGTCAACGTCCAGTCGATGGTGTTCGGCAACATGGGCGAGGACTGCGGCACGGGCGTCGCCTTCACCCGCAATCCCTCGACCGGCGAGAACAAGTTCTACGGCGAGTTCCTCATCAACGCGCAGGGCGAAGACGTCGTCGCCGGCATCCGCACGCCGATGAGCACCGATGAGATGACCAAGTGGAAGCCCGCGGTCTACAAGCAGCTCATGGGCATCAAGAAGACGCTCGAGAACCACTACCGCGACATGCAGGACATCGAGTTCACGATCGA